>NZ_JBIAMB010000002.1:0-470651 GCF_042873895.1 Streptomyces sp. NPDC004435
CGGGGGGGGGGGGGGGGGGGGGCCGCGGCGGGCGCCCCCCCCCCGGGGGGCGCCGGGGGGGGGCCCCCCCCCACCCCCCGCCCGCCCCCCCCCCCCGCCCCCGGGGGGGGGGGCCCCCCGGCTCTCGTGCGGACGGGTCCGGTCAGGCCTCGGTCAGCTCGACCTGGACCTCGACCTCGACGGGGGCGTCGAGCGGCAGGACGGTGACGCCGACGGCGCTGCGGGCGTGCACGCCCTTGTCGCCGAGGATCTCGCCGAGCAGCTCGCTGGCGCCGTTGATGACGCCGGGCTGGCCGGTGAAGTCGGCGGCGGAGGCGACGAAGCCGACGACCTTCACGACGCGCTTGATCCGGTCGAGGTCACCGGCGACCGACTTGACGGCCGCGAGCGCGTTCAGCGCGCAGGTGGCGGCGAGCGCCTTGGCCTCCTCGGCGGTCACCTCGGCGCCGACCTTGCCGGTCACCGGAAGCTTGCCCTCCACCATCGGGAGCTGGCCCGAGGTGTAGACGTACACGCCGGACTGGACGGCCGGCTGGTAGGCGGCGAGCGGCGGGACGACCTCGGGCAGCTTCAGGCCCAGCTCGGCGATCCGCGCCTCGACGGCCCCGCTCACGACTGCGGCCGCTTCATGTAGGCCACCAGCTGCTCCGGGTTGGGCCCGGGCACGACCTGGACGAGCTCCCAGCCGTCCTGGCCCCAGTTGTCGAGAATCTGCTTGGTCGCGTGCACCAGAAGCGGCACCGTGACGTACTCCCACTTGGTCATGGAGCCGACTGTAGCCGTTGTGGAGGAGTGCTCCTCCGAGGCTCTCCCCCTAGGGCCCGGCCTCGGGGACTTCTCCGGGGCGGTCCGCTGATTGCGCGGGCCCGCCAGTGGTTAGGCTCGACAGCGTGAGCAGGCTCCAGGTCGTCAGCGGCAAGGGCGGTACCGGTAAGACGACGGTCGCCGCCGCCCTCGCCCTCGCCCTCGCGACGGAGGGGAAGCGCACGCTCCTCGTCGAGGTCGAAGGCAGACAGGGCATCGCACAGCTCTTCGAGACGGAGGCGCTTCCCTACGAGGAGCGCAAGATCGCCGTGGCTCCGGGCGGCGGCGAGGTGTACGCGCTGGCGATCGACGCCGAGCGCGCGCTCCTCGACTACCTTCAGATGTTCTACAAACTGGGCGGCGCGGGCCGGGCGCTGAAGAAGCTCGGCGCGATCGACTTCGCGACGACGATAGCGCCGGGAGTGCGGGACGTCCTGCTCACCGGCAAGGCGTGCGAGGCGGTCCGCCGGCGGGAGAAGGACGGCCGTCCGGTCTACGACCACGTGGTGATGGACGCGCCGCCGACCGGCCGCATCACCCGCTTCCTGAACGTGAACGACGAGGTGGCCGGGCTGGCCAGGATCGGCCCGATACACAACCAGGCGCAGGCCGTGATGAAGGTCCTCAAGTCCTCCGAGACGGCCGTGCACCTGGTGACGCTCCTGGAGGAGATGCCGGTCCAGGAGACGGCGGACGGCGTCGCGGAGCTGCGCGCGGCGGGGCTGCCGGTGGGCCGGGTGGTGGTGAACATGGTCCGCCCGCACGTCCTGGACGAGGCGGCGGTACGGGCCGCCTCCGGCGACCACCGCGAGGCGATCGCGCGGACGCTGGCGGCCGCCGGGGTCACGGGCGGTGTCGGGCTCGTGGAGCCGCTGCTCGACCAGGCGGCCGAGCACGCCCGGCGGGTGGAGCTGGAGCGGACCCAGCGCGCCGTCCTGGAGGAGGTCGGCGTCCCGGCGTACGAGCTGCCGTACCTGGGGGACGGGGCGGACATCGCGGGCCTCTACCGCCTCGCGAAGGAACTGCGGAAGCAAGGGGTGGGTGCGGCGTGACGGAGAAGACCCCGGGCCCGGCGGACGGCGTGGCCGCCCCGGCCGAGGCCGGCGGGCCGGTTCCCCCCGCGGGCGGCGGCATGGACGCGGTGCCCTTCCTGAAGATCGACCCGATCCTCGACGACCGGGACACCCGGATCATCGTCTGCTGCGGCGCGGGCGGGGTCGGCAAGACGACCACGGCGGCGGCGCTGGGTGTGCGGGCGGCCGAGCGGGGCCGGCGGGTGGTGGTGCTCACCATCGACCCGGCGCGCCGGCTGGCCCAGTCGATGGGCATCGACGCGCTGGACAACACCCCGCGCAGAGTGGACGGCATCGGGGGCCCGGATCCGGTGGGGGCGTCGCGCGGCGATTCCGGCGAGGGCGAGGAGGGTGGCGGCGGCGAGGAGGGTGGCCGCGGCGAGGGCGGCGGCGAGCTGCACGCGATGATGCTGGACATGAAGCGGACCTTCGACGAGATCGTCGAGGCGCACGCCGAGCCGGCCCGGGCCCGGGCGATCCTGGAGAACCCCTTCTACCAGTCCCTGTCGGCCGGGTTCGCCGGTACGCAGGAGTACATGGCGATGGAGAAGCTGGGCCAGCTGCGGGCCCGGGACGAGTGGGACCTGATCGTCGTCGACACCCCGCCGTCACGCTCGGCGCTGGACTTCCTGGACGCGCCGAAACGGCTCGGTTCCTTCCTCGACGGGAAGTTCATCAAGCTGCTGATGGCGCCGGCGAAGGTGGGCGGCCGGGCCGGGATGAAGTTCCTCAACGTCGGCATGTCGATGATGACGGGGACGCTGGGGAAGCTGCTGGGGGGTCAGTTCCTGGGGGACGTGCAGACCTTCGTGGCCGCGATGGACACGATGTTCGGCGGCTTCCGGACGCGGGCGGACGCCACGTACCGGCTGCTCCAGGCTCCGGGCACGGCCTTCCTCGTCGTCGCGGCGCCCGAGCGGGACGCGCTGCGGGAGGCGGCGTACTTCGTGGAGCGGCTGGCCGCCGAGGGCATGCCGCTGGCCGGTCTCGTCCTCAACCGGGTGCACGGCAGCGGGGCGGAGCGGCTCTCGGCCGAGCGGGCGCGGGCCGCCGCGGAAAATCTTGACGAGGGCCGCATTGTGGATCAGGGGCCCGGGAAGGCTGGAGTGCGTGGCGTCCAGGCCACCTCGTCCGAGCCGTCGCACGCCACCGCCGCCGACTCCCCCGCACACCCCTCCGCCGCACCCGAGGCTGCCCCCACGGCCGAGGTGCCCGAAGAGCACCGCAGCACGGACACCGATCCCGGGTCCGATCCGGACATCGCGCGGCTCACCGCGGGTCTGCTCCGGCTTCATGCCGAGCGGATGCGGGTGATCGCGCGCGAGCAGCGCACGCGGGACCGCTTCACGGCCCTCCACCCCGAGGTGGCGGTGACCGAGGTGGCCGCCCTGCCCGGCGATGTGCACGACCTCGCCGGGCTGCGGGCCATCGGTGAGCGCCTCTCCTCCCCGCGCGAGCGGTCCTGACGGGACCTCAGGGAGCGAGCGGGACTATCCGACCGCGGCGTACTCCTCGTACGTCGCGTCGTCCTGCATGGCCACGGGCAGCAGGCCCGCGCCGCGCTCGTACTCGGTGCGCGCGGTCTCCAGGAGCCGCCGCCACGAGGTGACCGTGGGACGCCGGCGCAGCAGGGCACGGCGCTCGCGCTCCGTCATGCCGCCCCACACACCGAACTCCACACGGTTGTCCAGGGCGTCGGCGAGGCACTCGGTGCGCACCGGGCAGCCGGTGCACACCGCCTTTGCCCTGTTCTGTGCCGCTCCCTGCACGAAAAGTTCATCCGGATCGGTAGTGCGGCAGGCCGCCTGCGCACTCCAGTCAGCTACCCAGCCCATACCGGCGCCGTCCTCTCCCGAATCGAGGCTCCCCCACGGCGGCAGCGGCATATTCACCGCTGCCAGTTGGGACGTTACGGAAGGCGGGGACAGCGCAACACCCCCTTCGGGCCCAATCTTGAATGGTCCGAACGGACTATGCGTGCGCGTCAGATCACCCAGGGGAGTGATCGAAGGACATGCGTGTGTTATGGGGCACCCCGCGACACACACCCCGGAATCGGACACACTCTTCCCGCGGATTCGGGGACGCGGGAACGGGTGCCGGAAATCAGGCGATTGTCACGCACGGGGGTTGATACGGGACCGCACTCCTGTGACAGTTGGGAGCAGCTTAGGCCAAGGCATATACGCGTGTCCGGTGATTGAGAACGTAGGCTGCCCCCATGGCAAAGAAGCGCTCGGGCGGTGGTCTGACCGGGACCCAGCAGGCCGCCAAGTTCCTCGGTGTCAGTGTGCTCTCCGGAGCCGTGCTGGCGGGCATCGCCCTGCCCGCGGCCGGCGCACTGGGTCTGGCGGCGAAGGGCACGGTGGAGGGGTTCGACGAGATCCCCTCCAATCTGAAGACCCCGCCGCTCAGTCAGCGCACCACCATCCTGGACTCCAAGGGCGGGGTGATCGCCACGGTCTACTCGCGGGACCGCAAGGTGGTGCCGCTGGAGAAGATCTCCCCCTACATGCAGAAGGCGATCGTCGCGATCGAGGACTCGCGCTTCTACGAGCACGGGGCCATCGACCTCAAGGGCGTGCTGCGCGCCATCAACAAGAACGCGCAGTCGGGCGGGGTCTCCGAGGGCGCGTCCACCCTCACCCAGCAGTACGTGAAGAACGTCTTCGTCGAGGAGGCGGGTGACGACCCGGAGAAGGTCGCCCAGGCCACCCAGCAGACGATCGGCCGCAAGGTCCGCGAGCTGAAGTACGCGATCCAGGTCGAGGAGGAGCTGGGCAAGAAGAAGATCCTGGAGAACTACCTCAACATCACGTTCTTCGGGCAGCAGGCGTACGGCATCGAGGCCGCCTCGCAGCGCTACTTCTCCAAGCCCGCGGCCAAGCTGGAGCTTGGCGAGGCCGCGATGATGGCCGGCCTGGTCCAGTCGCCGAGCCGCTTCGACCCGATCAACGACCTCCAGGAAGCCACCAAGCGGCGGAACATCGTCCTCCAGCGGATGGCGGACGTCGGCGACATCAGCCAGGCCGAGTTCGACAAGGCCAAGGCCGCGCCGATCAAGCTGAAGGTGAAGACGCCGAGGAACGGCTGCATCACCGCCGTCGACGGCGCCGGCTTCTTCTGCGACTACGTCCGCAAGACGATCCTCAGCGACCCGGTCTTCGGCAAGACGGCCGAGGACCGGCAGAAGCTGTGGAACCTGGGCGGTCTGACCGTCCGGACCACGCTCGACCCGAAGGCGCAGGCGGCGGCGAACGAGGCGGCCGTGGCCAAGGTCAACAAGGACGACGGGGTCGCGACCGCCGTGGTCCAGGTGCAGCCCGGCACCGGCAAGGTCCTGTCGATGAGCCAGTCCCGCCCGTACGGCCTGGACCAGAAGCAGCACCAGACCACGCTCAACCTCGCCGTCGGCAGCAAGATGGGCGGCACCACGTACGGCTTCCCGGTCGGCTCGACCTTCAAGCCGATCACGGCCGCCGCCGCCCTGGAGAAGGGCCTCTCCCCGGCGACGAGCTACGACACGCCGTGGAAGATCTCCATGAAGGAGAGCGACTACACGCGCTGCGACGGCAAGCCGTCGGGCTACGCCGACTGGTCCGTCCAGAACGAGCTCAAGTCGGAGAAGGGGGCGTACGACATGACGAGCGCCCTCGGCAAGTCCATCAACACCTACTTCGCCAAGCTGGAGCAGGCCGCCGGCCTCTGCGAGACGCTGACCATGGCGAAGAAGGTCGGCTACGAGCGCGAGCTGGGCAAGCCGATCCGGCAGAGCCCGTCCGCGACCCTCGGCTCCCTGGAGAGCACCCCGCTCGACATGGCGAACGTCTACGCGACCTTCGCCAACCGCGGCATCTACTGCGCCCCGGTGGTCATCGACTCCATCAAGGCCGCCAACGGCGACAAGCTGAACGTGCCGCAGACCAAGTGCACGCGGGCCATGTCCGACCGCACCGCCGACATGGTCAACCAGATGCTGAAGGGCGTCGTCGAGGACGGCACCGGTACCCGGGCGGGCCTGAGCGACCGGGACAACGCGGGCAAGACCGGTACCACCGAGGGCCGCAAGGACGCCTGGTTCGTCGGCTACACCCCGAACCTGTCCACCGCGGTCTGGGTCGGCGACGACGTCGGCGAGCGCGACGAGATGTTCGACCTCACCATCGGCGGCGTCTACTACGAGAAGGTCTGCGGTGGCTGCCTGCCCGGACCGATCTGGCGGATCGCGATGACGGGCGCGCTCGACGACCAGAAGCCCTCCTTCGTCGGCATCAAGGTCCCCCGGGCCGAGAAGCCGAAGGACCCGAAGAAGGACAAGCCCGCCGACGACAAGCCGCGCGACCGGGACAAGAACAAGCCGGGCGACCGGCGGGACGACCCGCTCCCGGGCATCTCGCTCCCCGATCTGATCGGCGGCGACCGGGGCGGCAACGGACGGGACGACCGCTGACGCGCGGTACGCGTCGACGCACGACACGCCCCTCGGGCGCATGAGAAAGGGCGCCGCCCACCGGATCTCCGGCGGGCGGCGCCCTTCGCGCGTACGGGGGCGGTTCAGCCCGCGAGGAGCTTCTTCACCGCGGCGGCCACGCGACCGCCCTCGGCCTGGCCGGCGACCTTCGGGTTCACGATCTTCATGACGGCGCCCATGGCGCGGGGGCCCTCGGCGCCGGCGGCCTTCGCCTCCTCGACGGCGGCGGCGACGATCCCGTCCAGCTCGTCGTCGGAGAGCTGCTTGGGGAGGTAGGCGTCGAGGAGGACGCCCTCCGCCCGCTCGCGCTCGGCCGACTCGTGGCGACCGCCCTGCTCGAAGGCGTCGGCGGCCTCGCGCCGCTTCTTCGCCTCCTTGGCGATCACCTTCTGCACCTCGTCCTCGGAGAGCTCGCGCTTGGTCTTGCCCGCGACCTCCTCCTTGGTGATCGCGGTGATGGTGAGCCGCAGGGTCGAGGAGCGCAGTTCGTCGCGCTCCCTGATCGCGGCGTTGAGGTCGTCCTTCAGTCGTGCCTTGAGCGTGGTCATGGCATCAAGTGTGGCAGGTGCCCGCCGCCCGCCGCCCGTCCATTTCCACCCCGCGGGTCTGGAACGATGGGGGGATGCGCGCACGGTACGGGATCCCCCTGAAGATCACGGCAGGCGTCGCGGCGACGGCCGCGGCCGGACTCGTCTACGCGGCGGGCTTCGAGGCCCGCTCCTTCCGGCTCCGCCGGATCACCGTCCCCGTCCTGCCACCGGGCATGGACGACCTGCGGGTCCTCCAGGTCTCCGACGTGCACATGGTGTGCGGCCAGGACAAGAAGCGGGCCTGGCTCCAGAAGCTCGCCGGACTCCGCCCCGACTTCGTCGTGAACACCGGCGACAACCTCTCCGACACCGAGGCCGTGCCGGAGCTCCTCGACGCGCTGGGCCCGCTGATGGAGTTCCCCGGCGTGTACGTCTTCGGCTCCAACGACTACTACGGCCCCCGGCTGCGCAACCCCGCCCTCTACCTGGTGGAGAAGATGCAGGGCCGGCACGGGCTCAACGGCAACAAGCCGGTCGTCGGCGCCGTGCACAACCCCTGGGAGGGCATGAAGGAGGCCTTCGACGCGGCCGGCTGGGTGGACCTCACCAACACCCGCGGCCGGCTCAAGCTGCCCCAGGGCGACCTGGCCTTCACCGGCCTCGACGACCCGCACATCAAGCGGGACCGGTACGAGCGGGTGGCCGGCGGCCCCGAGGCGTCGGCGGACTTCTCGCTCGGCATCGTGCACGCCCCCTACCTGCGCGCCCTCGACGCCTTCACCGCCGACGGCTACGAGCTGCTGCTCGCCGGCCACACCCACGGCGGGCAGCTGTGCAT
The DNA here is from genome assembly GCF_042873895.1 of Streptomyces sp. NPDC004435. Taxonomy (NCBI): domain Bacteria; kingdom Bacillati; phylum Actinomycetota; class Actinomycetes; order Kitasatosporales; family Streptomycetaceae; genus Streptomyces; species Streptomyces sp. NPDC004435. The sequence continues at coordinate 7,717 of NZ_JBIAMB010000002.1, forward strand.
CCCCTTCTACGGGGCCCTCGTCACCAACTGCGACCTCGACACCGGCCGGGTGAAGGGGCTCTCCACCCACACCGCCGGCGGCCACACCTCCTACCTGCACGTCTCCGCGGGCTGCGGCACCAACCGCTTCACCCCGGTCCGCTTCGCCTGCCCGCCCGAGGCGACGCTGCTCACCCTGACGGCACGCGCCTGAACTCCCTACGGGGGCGCGACGGCCCCCGTACGGTGAGGGCCATGCCGAACCGTTTCACCGCCGTCGTCCGCGGCCTGATCGCCCTGGCCGCGGCGACCGGCATCGTGATCGAGTGCGTCGAGGGGAACCCCCTCGTCGTCTTCAGCTTCTTCACGATCTGGTCGAACACCGCCGTCGCCGTCGTCCTCGGCCTGGGCGCCGCCCGCGCCTGGACCGGCCGGCCGCCGGTGCCCGCGGTGTGGACCGGCGGGGTGCTGCTCTGCATCGCGATCGTCGGGCTCGTCTTCCACCTGGTCCTCGACAACCCGGCGAGCCCCTTCAACCAGGCCGCCGACATCGCCCGGCTCACCGGGGCCCGCGCCGTCGCCAACCAGCTCCTGCACACCGTCACCCCGCTCGGCGTCGCCCTGGAGTGGCTGCTCCTCACCCCGCCGGGAGCGCTCCGCCCCCGGTACGCGGTGCTCTGGCTCGCCGCGCCCGGCACGTACCTGCTCTTCGCCCTCGTCCGCGGCGCCCTGCTGCCCGCCGGCACCCGGACCCGCTACACGTACCCCTTCCTCGACGTCGCCGTCCGCGGCTACGCCGGTGTCCTGGTCAACGCCCTCGTCCTCGGCCTCGCCTTCTGCGCCCTCGGCCTCCTCCTCGTCACGGCGGACCGCTTCCGACCTGCGGTGGCGGGGCGCCGAAACCGGATTTCGTCTCTGGGCGCGGGTGGGCTAAAGTAATCGATGTCGCCGCGACGTGAGGAACAGAGCAGCGACATCGGGGTGTAGCGCAGCTTGGCAGCGCGCTTCGTTCGGGACGAAGAGGTCGTGGGTTCAAATCCCGCCACCCCGACAGCCAGAGGTTCAGGGCCTGATCCGCGCAAGCGGGTCGGGCCCTGAGTCGTTTCCGGGGGAGAGACCTCGCGCGGGGAGGGTGTGCCGTGACGGAGCACAGGTCGCAGGAGTCGTACGAGGGGTACGGGGCGTACCTCGACGGGTACGACGGGATTCTGGCCGGGGTATGCGCGACCGGGCGACGGCTGAGGCGGGAGGAGCTGGAGGGGCTGCGGGAGCGCGGGGAGCGGGCCGCAGAGGCGGGGATCGGGCTCCGGGCGCTCGTACGGGCGCATCTGGCGGCCGCGCGGGAGGTACGGGGCGGGCTGCCCCGGGGGGTCGATCCGGACCTGCTCCTGGGCGCCGTCGAGCAGGCCGTCGACGCCTTCGCGGAGGGGCACGAGCGGGCCCAGAAGCTGGCGGTCCGCCAGGAGGAGGCGGCGCGGCGGGAGTTCGTCGACGACCTGCTCTACGGGCGGAGCGACCTGGGGCGGCTGGCCCAGCGGGCCGAGCGCTTCGGGCTGCTGCTCTCGCACGCGCACGCCGTGGCGGTGGCGCGGGCGCCGGAGCCGTTCGGGGACGGGTATCCCGTCTCGCGGAGCGTGGAGTCCTCGCTCCTCGCCCGCTTCCCCACCCGGCGGATCCTGCTGACCACCAAGGACGGGCGGCTGATCTGCGTCGCGCCGGCCGACGAGCCCGAGGTCCTCGCCCACTTCGCCAAGCAGACGTACGCCAGCGCCGAGGGCAGCCTGGTCGCGATCGGGCGCCCGCATCCGGGCGCCGGCGGGGTCGTCCACTCGTACGAGGAGGCGCTCGGCGCGCTCGACCTCGCCGACCGCCTCGGGCTCGACGGGCCGGTGCTGTACGCCGCCGACCTGCTGGTCTATCCGGTGCTCGGGCGCGACCGGCAGGCCATGGCCGATCTCGTCGGGACCGTGCTCGGGCCGCTCGCGACGGCCCGGGGCGGCGCGCGGCCGCTGCTCGACACCCTGCACGCCTACTTCGACGCGGGATGCGTCACCACGGAGGCGGCCCGGCGGCTGGCGCTGAGCGTGCGGGCCGTCACGTACCGGCTCGACCGGATCCACCGGCTCACCGGCGCCGACCCCGGCGACCCCACCCAGCGGTACACGCTCCAGACCGCCGCGATCGGGGCCCGACTGCTCGGCTGGCCCGAGGAGGCGCTGTGAGGGCGGCCGGGCCGAGGAGCGCTGTGAGGGCGGGGCGGCCCGAGGAGGCGCTGTGAGGGCGGGGCGGCCGCGGGCGGGGGCTGCGCGGCGTCCGTTTCCGGACGGCATTAAGAACGCGTAAAGATTGCCGGAGACCGGCAATGCGCGCGGTGGCTGTGCGATGAAACGATCCTTCTGACGGCGGGCAGGACACGGCGACCGGAGGAGCGGGGACATGGTCTGGTTTCTCGGTCTCGGCATCGGTGGTCTGCTGCTGCTCGTCCTGAGCCTGGTCTTCGACGGGGTCCTGGAAGGGCTCTTCGACGGCTTCGGGGGGCTGGACGGGCTGCTGTCGCTGCCGGTGGTCGCCGGATTCCTCTCGGCGCTCGGCCTCACGGGGGCGGTCGTGCTCGGCACGACCGGAACGGGGGCCGGGACCGCCGCCGGCGCGGGTGCGGTCGCGGGGGTGGGCGTGGGGTGGGTGACCTGGCGGTTCAGCCGGGCACTGCTGCGCGACACGACCGCCCCCGCGCCGCGCGGGGAGGACCTGACCGGCAGCTCCGGGTCGGTGGTCACCGCCGTCCCGGCGGACGGCTACGGCGAGGTGCTGCTGTATCTGGCCGGCCAGCCCGTGAAGTACGCGGCGAAGGCGTCCGAGCCGGTCCCGCGCGGCACCGAGGTGTGGGTCGAGTCGGTCCTCTCGGCCACCTCCGTCCACGTGCGCCCCGTCGAACGCTGACCTCCGCCGCCCCGCCCGCCCCGCCCGCCCCTCCCGCCGTCCTCTCCGCCGTACCCGATCGAAGGGGGTTTCGTCATGAGCCCTGTCCTCACCGCCGTGGTGGGCATCGTCGTCCTCGTCGTCCTGCTCGCCCTCGCCGTCGTCACCCGCTACAAGGTCGCGGGCCCGAGCGAGGCGTTCATCATCACCGGCCGGCGCGGCAAGCAGGCCACCGATCCCGCGACCGGCCGCGTCTACACGGACAACAGCGGCCAGAAGGTCGTCGTCGGCGGCGGGGTCTTCGTCGTGCCGTTCGTGCAGCAGAGGTTCACCCTCGACCTCTCCAGCCGGCACATCCCCATCGCCGTCCGCGGCGCCGTCACCCTGCGCGGCGTGAAGGCCAACCTGGAGGGCGTCGCCATCGTCAAGGTCGGCGGCACCGAGGACTCCATCCGCGCCGCCGCCCAGCGCTTCCTGATGCAGCAGGACGGCATCGTCGGCTTCACCCAGGAGGTGCTCTCCGGCGCGCTGCGGTCCATCGTCGGCCGGATGTCGGTCGAGGACATCATCCGCGACCGTGCCGCCTTCGCCGGACAGGTCGCCGAGGAGGCCGAGGCCAGCCTCTCCGGGCAGGGCCTCGTCCTGGACGCCTTCCAGATCCAGGACATCACCACCGAGGGCTCCTACCTGGAGGACCTCGGCCGGCCCGAGGCCGCCCGCGCCAAGCAGGAGGCCGACATCGCCGAGGCCGAGGCCCGGCGCGCCGCCGAACAGGCCCGGCTGAAGGCCGAGGAGGAGATCGCGGTCGCCCAGCGGACCCTGTACCTGAAGCAGGCCGAGATCAAGGCGCAGACGGACGAGGCCGCCGCCCAGGCCAACGCCGCCGGACCGCTCGCCGAGGCCGCCCGCCAGCAGGACATCCTCACCGAGCAGGAGAAGGTCGCCGCCCGGCAGGCCGCCCTGACCGACCGCCAGCTCGACACCCAGGTCCGCAAGCCCGCCGACGCCAAGCGGTACGAGGCCGAGCAGCAGGCCGAGGCGCAGCGCACCGCCCGTGTGAAGCAGGCCGAGGGCGAGCGGACGGCGTCCATCGCGGCGGCCGAGGCCGAGGCCGAGCGGGCCCGGCTCACCGGTGAGGGCGAGAAGCAGCGCCGCCAGGCCCTGGCGGAGGCCGAGGCCATCGAGGGCGCCAAGCGCGGTGAGGCCGAGCGGGCCCGGCGTGCCGCCATCGCGGAGGCCGTCCGGCTGGAGGGCGACGCGGAGGCCGGCGCCATCGCGGCGAAGGGCGCCGCCGAGGCCGAGGCCATGCACAAGCGGGCCGACGCGTTCGAGCGGTACGGCGACGCGGCCGTGCTCCAGATGCTGGTCGAGGTCCTGCCGCAGGTCGTCGCCAAGGCGGCGGAGCCGCTCGCCGCCGTCGACAAGATGACGGTCATCTCCACCGACGGCGCCGGCAAGCTGCCCCGCGCGGTCGCGGACAACGTCGCCCAGGGCATGGAACTCCTCAGCTCCACCACGGGAGTCGACCTCTCCTCCCTCCTCCAGGGCCTCACCGCCAAGGCGGTCCCGGCGGCGGCCCCCGTGCCCGCCGCGCCGGTCGACGGCGCGCACGGGAGGGTCGAGATCACCGACTAGCCGGACCCTGACCGGACCCGACCCCGCCCCGCCCCGTCCCGTCCCGTCCCCGCCCCGCTCCCGCCGTGATAGGCAGGGGCGGGGCAAGTCGTGTGAGGGAACGGGGGGTTCGGGGTGGCGGGGCTGCTGCTGATCCACGGGGCCGGGGGAAGCACCGAGACCCACTTCGGTTGGCTGACGCGCCGGATCGGCGACCGATTCCCCTTCGTACGAGGGGAGTTGCCGGAGCGCGAGGGGCTCGGGGTGGACGAGGTCGTCGACGGGTTCGTGGCCGCCGCGGACGCCGCCGGGGCCGGGACCTTCGCGGTCTGCGGGTACTCGGTGGGAGCCCCGCTGGCCGTACGGCTCGCGGTCCGGCATCCGGAGCGGGTCACCGGCCTGGTGCTGACCGCGCCGTTCGCCCGCCTCGACCACCGGATGCGGCTGGGCGTCTCGCTCTGGCGGGGGCTGTACGAGAGCGGGCGGCACCGGCTGCTCGCCGAGCACCTGGCGCTGACCGGGCTGGGCGAGACGTTCCTGGAACGGACCGACCCGGCGCGGCTGCGCGCCATGCTGATGCTCGCGCCCGCCCCGCCCGCCGGGACCCCGGCCCATCTGGAGCTCGCCGGACGGATCGACGTACGGAAGGACCTGGGGCGGCTCGCGGTGCCGGTGCTCGTCGTCGTCACCACCGAGGACCCGCTCGTCTCCCCCGCCCGGCAGCGCGCCCTCGCGGCCGCCGTCCCGGGCGCGCGGACGGCCGAACTCGCCACCGGTCACCTGCCGTTCTGGGAGGACCCGGAGGGCTGGGCGGACGCGGTCGAGGGGTTCTTGACGGCCGAGGGGTTCCTGACGGTAGGGGAGTTCCTGACCGTCGGGGAGTCACCGGCGGCGGGGGCACCGCCGTCCGGTGGCTTCGGATGACCAGGGTTCCGCTGGGCCGGTGGGCCGGTGGCGCCGGATGATCGGCGTGAACCCCCGCCCGGTGGCGCCGGATGATCGGCGTGAACCCCGGCCCGGTGGCGCCGGATGATCTGCGTGAACTCCCGGCCCGGTGGCGTCAGATGATCGGCGGGCGGCCCAGCTTCGTCATGCGCAGCACGGTCGACCAGCGCATCGGGCGGCGCTGCCCCGCGGGGGCCTTCAGGCCCTCCCCGAACCCGGCGAACCAGGAGCGCAGGCCGCGCACCGAGCGGGTGCGGGCGACGGTGAGCAGGACCCAGACCACCAGGTAGAGCGGGACGAGCGGGGCCGGCAGGTTCCGCTTCGCCAGCCACACGCGGTTGCGGGCGGTCATCCGGTAGTAGACGTCATGCCGGGCCGGGCTGGTCTTCGGGTGCTGGAGCAGCAGCTCGGGCTCGTACCGGATCCGCCAGCCGGCGTCGAGCGCCCGCCACGCCAGGTCGGTCTCCTCGTGCGCGAAGAAGAACTCCTCCGGCCAGCCGCCGATCCGGTCGAGCATCGGCATCGACAGGCCGTGGCCGCCGCCGAGGAAGGTGGTGACCTCGCCGCCGCGCATCGGGTCCTTCGCGCCGAGGCGGGGGATGTGCCGGCGCTGGGTCTCGCCCGTCTCGTCGGCGATCCGGAAGGAGACGACGCCGAGCTTCGGCTCGGTCTCGTACAGGTCCACCAGGCGGCGGAAGACGTCCGTGTCGACGAGCAGGCCGTCGTCGTCCAGGTCGACCAGGACGTCCACGTCCCCGAAGGAGCGGAGGGTGTCGATGGCCACGTTCCGGCCGCCGGTCACCCCGCGGTTCTCGGGCAGCTCCACACCGGTGACGCCCTCGGGGAGCGCGGGCAGCGAACCCGTGCCGTTGCCGACCACGACCACCCGGGCGGCGGGCTCGTCCTGCTTCGCCACCGAGTCGAGCAGCGCGCCCAGCTCCTCGGGGCGGGTGCCCATCGTCAGTACCGCCACGCCCACTCGCGGTCGCGCCACGGTCCACTCCGTTCCAGGTCGGGGTCGGGTCTCGCGTACGGGCCGGCTCCCGCCGACCCCACGGCACCCATTGTTCACCCTCCGGGAACCCGGACGGAACCCGGAAGGAACCCGACGAGAACCGGAACGGGAACCGGAGCGGGAACGCGGGGCGCGGCCGGGGTGGGTCGGGAGCGGATCGGGGGTTGACCGGGGGATGGGTCGGGGGTGGGACCCGGGAATGGGTCGGGGGGTGTGGCGAGGGGCCGGCGGGGGTGTGGCGAGGGGCCGGCGGGGGTGGAGCGGGGTGCGCCGGGCCGGGGGAGGATCCGGGCCGGACGAGACCGGACAGTCGGCGGCGGAACCCCCGGGGCCCTTCCGGACGTCCGTGCGTACGGCGGCGGTTCCGCCGTGGTTCCGCTTCGGGGGGAGCGCGGCGAGGACGCTCGGGTTGCGGCTCTACCCTGGTGCTCTGCCGTCAAGTGATCGATTGTCGAAAGGGCGTCTCCTGGTGCTGGTCGCGGACCGATATCGGCTACACGGGTGTATCGGCCGTGGCGGAATGGGCGAGGTGTGGCAGGCCACCGACGAGGTCCTGGGCCGGCCCGTCGCCGTCAAGCTGATGCTGGCGCAGTCCACCGACCCCTCGGGTGCCGACCGCTTCCGCCTGGAGGCGCAGACCGCCGCCCGGCTCAGCCACCCGCACGTCGTCGGCGTCTTCGACTTCGGCACCTGGGACGGCAAGCTCTTCCTGGTGATGGAGCTGGTCGAGGGCGACAGCCTCGCCTCCTCCCCCGCCCACCCCCTGGTCCTGCCCGCCGAGCGGGTCGCCGTGGTCGCCGCGCACGCCGCCGCCGGCCTTGCCGCCGCCCACCGGCAGGGCGTGGTCCACCGCGACATCAAGCCCGGCAATCTGCTCATGGACGCCGAGGGCACGGTCAAGCTGGCCGACTTCGGCATCGCCCGCTTCGTCGACGACCCCTCGGCCGGGCTCACCACGACCGGGCAGATCGTCGGCACCGGCCTCTACCTGGCTCCGGAGCGGGCGCTCGGCAAGCCCGCCTCGCCCGCCTCCGACGTGTACTCGCTGGGGTGCGTCCTCTACCAGCTGCTCACCGGCCACCCGCCCTTCCGCGCGGACACCGCGACCGCCCTGCTGTACCAGCACATCGACAGCGCGCCGACCCCGCCGAGCCGGCTCGGGGTCGTGCTCACGCCCGCTTTCGAGGCGTACCTGCTGAGCCTGCTGGCCAAGCAGCCCGAGCAGCGCCCGCCGGCGCAGGCGATCGCCGACTGGTTCGGCTCCGGGGCCTGGCGGGAGTACGCCCCCCGGCCCGCCGCCGCGGCCATGCCCGGGGCCGTCCACGCCCCGCCCGGCCAGGCCGCGCCGCACACGGCGCCCGTGGGCTCGCCGGCCGCCATGCCCGCCACCCGGGCCCCCGCCCCCTCCCCTCCCTCCCCTCCCTCCGCCTCGTCCTTCTCCGGCCGGCTGGCCGCTCCGACGTCCGCCACCGCGCCGGTGGGCGGGTCGCGGCGGCGGGCGCCCGAGCGGGGCGGGAGCGCCGGGTCGGCCGGGGGCGCGCTCGCCGAGCTGTCCCGCCGCAGGCCGCGCAAGACGGCCGCCGTCGCCGGGGTGCTCGCCTTCGTCGTCTTCCTCTTCATCGGCATGGCCTGGCTCTCCTGAGCCGGCCGTGCCGCCTCTCAGTACAGGCGGGGCGCCATCACGTGCGGGTCGGGGTCGCCCTCGGCGAGGAGGAGGCAGCGGGGCACGCCGGGGCCCAGGGTGGCACGGACGGTCGCCGGGGTCGGCGGGTCCGTCGGCAGCTCGATCGGCACGGCCACCGGGCGGTCCTCCTTGGCGGCCATGTGCCCGGTCTCCTTGCCGTCGACCAGGACCTCGACCACGGGCCGCAGGCCGGTCTCCACGGTCGCCGAGACCGAATGGCCCCGGTAGTCGATGTGGAAGTGGTGGCGTCGCCTCATCAGGTCACCTCCACGGCGGCTCCGGGCGCCGCCGCCGACGCCCTCGGACACCTCCGTCCCTCCAGCGTAGGGACGCCGGGCCCGGCCCGCCCTCCGGAGCCGGGCATCACCCCGCGACGGCGAGCCCCAGGCAGCCGATGCCGAGCAGCACGGCGCAGACCGTCAGGTTGACCACCCGGTACTCCAGGAAGACCGCCACGAACTCGCGGATGGTGGCGCTCGGCCAGAAGTACGCGGCGGTCGGCGATCCCACCACCTGGCCGTCCACCCCCGCCTTCCTCGCCATCAGCGCGGCCCGGAAGGCGTGGAAGTTGTTGGTGACGATCACGCAGCCGGCGCCCGGCCGCTCCGCCTCCATCAGCTCCTTGCTGAACAGCAGATTCTCCTCCGTGTTGCGGGAACGGTCCTCCCGGACGATCCGGTCCTCCGGGAAACCCCGCTCCACCAGGTACGCGGCCATGGCGTGGGACTCCGGCAGCTCCTCGTCCGGCCCCTGGCCGCCGGAGGCGACGAGCAGCGGCGGCACCGGCCCGCCGCGCTCGGCCAGCCGCTCGTACACCTCCCGCCCCCGGTCGAGCCGGCTCGCGAGCAGCGGCGGCACCCGCCGGCCGCCGATCAGCCCGGAGCCCAGCACCACCACGAAGCCCGCGTCGCGGCGCAGCCGCATCCGGCCGTACAGGAACGCGTACCCCACGAAGCAGAGGAAGAGGAAGGAGACGTATCCGAGGACGAGGAGCAGGGTGACGGCGATGACGCCGAGGACCCGGGAGCGGGCGAGGACCGCGACCGCCGTGAGTCCGAGCACGCCGAATATGCCGAGGCCGGCGAGGAGCGAGAGCAGGTTGGCCGGGCTTCTGCCCTCTCTGCGGACCATTTTGACGCCGTTGACGCAGAGCAGCCAGGCGAGGACCACCGGGCCCAGGCAGAGGACCAGCAGGAGAAGGACGAGGACCGTCTCGGTCAGGCCGTGCGGCAGGTCGTCGACGGCCGAGAGCAGGCCGAGGCCGAGGAAGGTGACGGCGAGACCGAGGTACACCGCGTTCCCGAAGCGGCGGCGGTCGCGCAGCAGACCGACCCCGAAGAGGAGGAGGAAAAGGGCGGACACCGCGAAAGCGATCATGGCTTCATCGTAGGCACCGCACAGCGCCCGGGCAGGGCCTCGGAGCGAAGCTGTGGACAACTCTCCGGAGGCCGGTCCGTCCCCACCCCGCGCGGGTGAGTCACCTCACCCCTCGGACGGGCACCCACGCCCCGGACGGGTCGCGAGTGGCCCCGAGGACGGGTCGCCCCGTGGCCCCGAAGCTGGGTCGCCCGCCAATCCCGAAGGTGGCCCGTGGCCCCGAAGGTGGGTCGCCCGTGGCCCCGAAGGTGGGTCACCGCTCCCGCGAGAGCGCGAACAGGCCCTTGCGGGCGCCCTCTTCGTACGCCTCGCGCAGTGCCGGGTCGCCGAGCAGCGCGTCCAGTGCCGCGTCGCTGCGGGCCCGTGCCACCGAGCAGTAACGGGCCGGCCGGTATGAGGTGTCGAAGACGGAGGTGCGCAACAGGTCGACAGCGCCGAGGAGATGGGCGGCCCGGTCCGGACGGCCGTCGAGCAGCCTGATCCGGGCGAGGAGTTCGGCCGCGCAGGCGGCGCCCGTCGCGGAGCCGAGCCGCAGGTGTTCGCACAGCGCCCGGCGGGCGTGCTCGGCGGCCCGGACCCGCTCCCCGTCCCAGGCGAGGAGTTCGGCACGGGCGTGGTCCCCCCAGGCGTCGGCGAAGAGGTCCCGGCCCGCCCAGGTCCGCCGCCCCACCCCGTCCAGCTCCAGCTGGTCCAGCGCCTCCTGTGCGGCCTCCGGGTCGGTACGGCTGAAACACAGCGCCAGCGCCGCCCAGCACGCCTCCCGGGTGGGGCCGAAGTCGGGCACGTCCCCGATCTGTTCCAGCGCCTCCCGGAACTCGCCCGCCGCCGCCCGGGGGCGGCCCTGGTAGAGGGCGATCGAGCCGCGCAGATGGGCCAGCAGCCCCAGGCACCGCTCGTCCCCGTCCCGTACCGCGCTCGCCCACGCCCTCACGAGCAGCGGGTCGGCTTCCTCCGGACGGCCCGACTCCAGCTCCAGGAAGGCGGCGAGCCACAGCGCCCGGGCGGGCGGCGGCGCCTGGTGCAGCGAGAGGACGTGCCGCAGCCGGGTCCGCCCCTCGGCCACCCGCCCGCAGGCCACCCACAGGAACCACAGCGAGACGGCGATCTCCAGGGCCGCGCCGGCCTCGTCGCCGGGGGCGAGCGGCGCCGTCGTCGGGTCCATCGCGGCGGCCAGGTCGGGGAGTTCGCGCAGCGCCAGGTCGCGGGCGTCCAGCTGCCGGCCCCGCTGCCACCACTCGGAGGCCCGCCGGGCGACCTTCACGCACCACCTCCGGTGGTGCAGGAGCGCGATCCAGCGGTCGCCGCGGGCGGTGAGCCTGCGGGCGCCGACCGCCCTCACCGGGTGCGGCATCCAGTGGCGCGGCCCGCCGTCCTCCCCGTCGAACAGGTCGTCCACCGGCAGCAGCGCCCGCGGCGCCAGCCGGTCCAGGACGGCGCCGACGTCGACGGCGGCCAGCGCCCCGTACCCGCAGACCTCCTCCACGGCCCGCCGGTCGAAGGCGCCCTCGAAGACCGACAGCCGCTCCCACAGCAGCCGTTCGGCGGGGCCGGCCGTCGCGTACCCCTCCTCCGCGACGGCGAGCTGGGCGGCGGCGACCGGCTCGCCCCACAACACCTCGTACTCCGGAGGTTCTTCCGCCGCTCGCCCCATGGTTCCCGTCCCCCGTGGCCCTGTTCCGCCGGATATGGTCCGCCGTCGGGTGTCGTCGCTGTGACTTCCGGCCGATGTCATGGCCATCGAGCGTCGAGGCGGCTTGAATGCATAGGCCCTGGTCCACATCCTGGGGTGCCCTCGGATCCACGACCAAGGTTTTCCGGGGATCGGCCAAGGAGGGAAATGCAGACCGGGGAATCCGTCCTGGGAGAGGCGGACATGTCGCTGATCCACGCGCTCCAGCTCCTCCCGCGGGCCAGCTGGACCCAGCTCTCCACCGTCCTCAGAACCGGGCCCGACACTCTCGCGCGCCGCTGGGAGCACCTCACCTCGGGCGGGTACGCCTGGACGTCGCTCCTCATAGGGCGGCGCGGCACCGAGTCCGCGCTCTACGCCTGGGTCGAGCTGGAGTGCACCGCCGACAGCGCGGAGTCGACGGCGATCGAGCTGTCCGGCGACCCGGGCACCCTCGGCGTGCACGCGGTGACCGGCGGCGCCGATCTGGTCCTGCTGCTGATCGCGCCGGACCTGCCCGCCCTCGACGCCTACGTCACCGGCCGGGTGCGCCGGCTGCCCGGCGTGCTCCGGGCCCGCACCCAGGTCGTCACCCGGATGCACAACCGCCCCTACCGCTCCCGGGTCGAGCACCTCACCCCCGCCCAGGCGCGGCTGCTCACCGAGGTGACGGCCCTGGAGCGGCGGGACCCCGCACGCGCGCGCGTGGCCCCCCATGTGACGGAGCTGGACGGGCGGCTGGTCGCGGAGCTGGCCGGGGACGCCCGCAGGACCGCCGCCGAGCTCGCCCGGCAGTGCGGCACCAGCGAGTCGACGGTACGGCGCAGGCTGGACCTCCTGTCTGCGGGCGGCGCGCTCCACCACCACTGCCAGCCGGCGCCCCGCTTCTCCGGGCGCCCGGTGTGGGCGATGGTGACGGCCCAGGTGGCGCCGCTGGACGAGCCGGCGACGGTGGCGGCGCTGACCCGGGTGCGCCGCACCCAGGTGATCACCTCGGTGACCGGTCCGCACAACCTGGCGGTGGCGATGTGGCTGGGCTCGGTCGACGAGCTGCACGAGATCACGGCGGGGCTGGTGCGGGCCGCCCCGGCACTGCGGATCACGGGGACGGCGGTCAGCATGCGCACGTACAAGATCGGGGCGCAGGTGCTCGGTGCGGACGGCCGCCGGACGCACCACGTCCGGCCCGATCCCTGACGGGGGCACGCACGGCCTCGCGCTCCCCCGGGGCCCCGGGGACAGGCCCTTCCGGCCGTCGGTGCGCCGTGGTCTCCTGGGGGCATGGAGTTCGCCGTGTTCGTGACGCTGCCCGGGCTGGTCATCCTGCTGACCGCGGTCGCCTTCGCCGACCAGTTCCTGCGTATGACCGGCCGCGGGAAGCGCCGGGGCACGGTCTCCTCGACCGGTTTCGAGCAGCTTCACGCCACCTTCTCGCCGGGCAAGCAGAGCGAGCTGAAGGAGCGGCAGAGCGCCCTGCTGCTCCGTGACGACGAGGAGGACGGGGCTCCGCCGCGCCGGACCACGGTGGACCTGGCGGGCGGGCGCGCGGTGATCCGGCTGGGGCGGCCGGACGCGGCGTCCTGAGGAGCGCGCGCCGGGATTCGGATGCCCTCCCGGCGGGGCGCCGGGACCGTCCCCGTACCGTGGGGGGCGTGTACCGGTTCCTGAGGACCCCCCGCTGGTGGGGGATCAATCTCTTCGTCCTGCTGGCCATCCCCTTCTGCGTGTTCATGGGGACCTGGCAGCTGGGCAAGTTCGAGGATCGCGTCGACTCCCACCAGGAGGCCGAGCGGAAGCCCGCCGCGAGCGCCCAGCGGGCCGCGCCGCTGGCGTCGCTGCTGCCGGTGGACAAGGAGACCTCCGGCCGTGTCGCCGAGGCCACCGGCCGGTACGGACAGCAGTTCCTGGTGCCGGAGCGCGAGCTGGACGGCAGGCGGGGCTCGTACGTGCTGACGCTCCTGACGACGGACGACGGGCGGTCGCTGCCCGTGGTCCGGGGCTGGCTCCCGGCGGGCGCGGAGGCCCCGGCGCCGCCGTCCGGGGAGGTCACGGCCGTGGGCGCGCTCCAGGCGTCGGAGAACCAGGGCACGAAGGGCGTGCGGACGGCCGGCGGGCTGCCCGAGGGGCAGCTGGGCATGATCAGCGCGGCGGCGCTGGTGAACGTGGTGACCGACGACGTGTACGACGCCTGGGTGACGCTCACCGACTCGCCCGCCGGTCTGACGCCGGTGCCGGCGGCCGCGGCGGCGGGCACCGGCCTGGACGCGAAGGCGTTCCAGAACCTCGGCTACACGGCGGAGTGGTTCGTCTTCGCCGGCTTCGTGGTCTTCATGTGGTTCCGGCTGATGCGCCGTGAGGCGGAGGCGGCGCGGGACGAGGAGCTGGGCCTGGCCGGTCCCTGACCGGCGTCACCGCCGGCCGGGCACGGGCACGGGCACGGGCACGGGCACGGGCACGGGCACGTTACGGCGTACGGCGAAGGGGCCGGGGAGACGCTCTCCCCGGCCCCTTCGCCGTACTTCGGTGAGGCTCGGCCCCGGGGCCGTACGCGGTCGGGGCCCAGCCGTACGCCGGCGGGGCCCGGCCCGGCAGGCCGTACGCAGGCGAGGCCCGGCAGGCCGTACGTCGGCGAGACCCGGCCTCGAAGGCCGTGGCTTCGTGAGGCTCAGCTCTTGAGCAGCCCCGTGCGGTAGACCGTGCCCGCGCAGGCGCCGGAGAGCACCGTGCTGACGGTGGGGTCGCCGGGCTCCGCGGTGTGGCTGACGACGACGCCGCCCTCCCCCGGTTCGGCGCGCATGAGCTGGGTGGTGACGCCTGAGTCGATGCCGGAGTCGGTTCCCGAGCCGGAGCCGGAGCCGGACCCGCCACCGGTGCCGCCGGTGCCGCCGCCGGCGTCGGCGCCGCCCGGGGTGGTGCCCTCGCCGCCCTCGGTGGGTGTGGGCGAGGGCTCCGTCGGGGTCGGCGTCGGCTCGGTGGGCGGAGGCGGCGAGGGCTCCGTCGGGGTCGGCGTCGGCTCGGTGGGCGTGGGCGAGGTCGGGGGGTCGACCGGGCCGAGGGTCGGGCAGCCCTCGCTCGGCACCCAGGCGAACTTCACCTGGTACGAGTCGCCGGGCTGGAGCAGCACCGACGCGGCCTCCGCGGAGGGCGCGGGCAGGCCGGTGGCCGGGTCGCCGTCGCTGTGCCGGACGACGCCGATCCGGCTCGGGTCGGCGGAGCCGGTGGTCGAGACGCCGACCAGGCCGTCGCCGTCGACGACACAGGGCTTGCCGGAGGCGTTGACGATGGTGAAGCCGCCGTAGACGACGCCGGTGGCGTCGGCTCCGCTGTTGTACGCGCCGGCCGACTGGAGGGTGCCGCGGCCGCAGCTCAGGGCGGCTCCGGGGCCGGCGGCGGTGCCGGCCGCGGTCGGGCTGCCCTTGGGGTCGGGACGGCCGGTGCCCTGGGTGGCGCCCGTGGTGGGGCCGGTGGTGGGCGAGACCTCGACGGACGGCCCCTTGGTCGTGGCCGGGCTCTCGGCCTCCTCGCCGGTGCCGCCCTGCGCCTGCTCGCCGTGGCCGGCGAGGGCCGGGTTGGCGGTGGTGACGCCCGGGGAGCCGGCGACGTGGACGACGGCCGGGACGGCGGTGCCGATGAGGACCGCCGCGGCGGCGGCGCCGACGAGGGCCTGCCGCTTGCGGGCGCGGCGGGCGGGGACGGCGCGGCGGAGGTGGTCGAGGGAGTCGGTGGACGGTTCCAGTCCCGAGACGGCGCCGTGGAGCAGTCGCCGCAGCGCGAGCTCGTCCGCCTCCTCGTCCTCGCCGGGTGCGGGCTCGAAGTCCATCATCAGTCGTCCACTCAGATCGTCACGGGCGACGCGGCCCTGTTCGGGGGCGCGTCCGCCGCGTTCGTCGGGGTCGTGGCGCTCCTCGCCCTCGCCGCGCACGTCGCGCCCGGCCCGGTCCTCCCGGTCGCCGCGCACGTCCCGCTCGTGTCGTTCGTCCTGCGCCGGCTGCTCGGCCTGATCGACCTGCGCCGGCTGCTCGGCCTGATCGACCTGCTCGGCCTGCTCGTCACGCCCGGTCCGCTCGTCGTGCTCGGTCCGCCCGGCCTGCTCGTCACGCTCGGCCTGCTCGGCCTGTTCGTCGTGCTCGGTCCGCTCGTCGCGGTGCTCGCCCTGGTCCCGCTCCGCGCTCATGCCTTCGCCTCCATGACGACGCGCAGGGCGGCGATGCCCCGGGAGCCGTACGCCTTCACCGAGCCGAGCGAGATGCCGAGGGTCTCGGCGACCTGAGCCTCCGTCATGTCGGCGAAGTAGCGCAGGACGAGGACCTCGCGCTGGCGGCGCTGGAGGCCCTTCATCGCCTTGATGAGGGCGTCGCGCTCCAGCTGGTCGTACGCCCCCTCCTCGGCGCTGGCCATGTCGGGCATCGGCTTCGAGAGCAGCTTGAGGCCGAGGATGCGGCGGCGCAGCGCGGACCGGGAGAGGTTGACCACGGTCTGGCGGAGGTAGGCGAGGGTCTTCTCGGGTTCGCGGACGCGCCGGCGGGCCGAGTGGACGCGGATGAACGCCTCCTGGACGACGTCCTCGCAGGAGGCGGTGTCGTCGAGGAGGAGGGCGGCGAGACCGAGCAGCGAGCGGTAGTGGGCGCGGTAGGTCTCGGTGAGGTGGTCGACGGTGGTGCCGGCGCCGGTGACGGCGGAATCGGCGGCCTTGCGCGGCGCGGGGATGCCGCCGGCTCCGCTCGCGCGGGATTCGGTGGGCACGACAGTGGTCACCGGAGGCCCGTCGAGAGGGCGCGGACGTCCGAGCGGGCGGGCCGCGACGGCGCGTCCGGGCACGGGGACGCCGCCGGGCGCCCGGAGGGGGAGCACGGCCGCGCGTACCCCCCGGAGCGGGGAGATCGCAGGGATGTCGAGTACGTCTGCCACGCCTGTTGGACTCGTGTTCCCCCGGGATGGTTGTACGCGTACACCGCCGTTCTCTGCGGCGAGCAGATCATCCTCATGCGTAACCGTTCTCCCCCTTTTTCCCCGTTTCCGCGCATGCTCCGCGCCACGTTCGTGGGTGAACGCGGAGACGCGCCCCGCCCAACTACGAGTTGCAGCAAGGGGGAAGAGCATCGTCCGACACCACATCACCGCAGTTCAAGGGGGTTCCGTGGCCGAATTGCTCACAGGATTTTCACAGATCCCACGAAGTCACCGCAATCGGATGCGACGACCGCGCCCGGCCGCTGGGGAGCGGCCGGGCGCGGTCGGTGGGACGCGTGGGCGGGGTCAGCGCCCGGTTCCGCCGTAGACGACGGCCTCGTCCGAGTCGCTGTCCAGACCGAAGGCGGTGTGGACGGCGGTCACGGCCTCGTTGACGTCGTCGGCGCGGGTGACGACCGAGATGCGGATCTCGGAGGTCGAGATGAGCTCGATGTTCACGCCCGCGTCGGACAGGGCGCGGAAGAAGTCCGCGGTGACGCCCGGGTTGGTCTTCATGCCGGCGCCGACGAGGGAGATCTTGCCGATCTGGTCGTCGTAGCGGAGCGAGTCGAAGCCGATCGCGGCCTTCGCCTTCTCCAGGGCGTCGATGGCCTTGCGGCCCTCGGCCTTGGGGAGGGTGAAGGAGATGTCGGTGAGGCCGGTGGAGGCCGCCGACACGTTCTGCACGATCATGTCGATGTTGATCTCGGCGTCCGCGACGGCCCGGAAGATGGCCGCGGCCTCGCCCGGCTTGTCCGGCACGCCGACGACGGTGATCTTCGCCTCGGAGGTGTCGTGGGCGACACCGGAGATGATGGCCTGCTCCACCTTGTCCCCTGTCGGTTCGTTGCTGACCCACGTGCCCTGGAGTCCGGAGAAGGACGAGCGGACGTGGATCGGGATGTTGTAGCGGCGTGCGTACTCGACGCAGCGGTGCAGCAGCACCTTGGAGCCGGAGGCGGCGAGCTCCAGCATGTCCTCGAAGGAGATCCAGTCGATCTTCTTCGCCTTCTTCACCACGCGCGGGTCGGCGGTGAAGACGCCGTCGACGTCGGTGTAGATCTCGCAGACCTCGGCGTCGAGCGCGGCGGCGAGCGCCACGGCCGTGGTGTCCGAGCCGCCGCGGCCCAGCGTGGTGATGTCCTTCTTGTCCTGGGACACACCCTGGAAGCCGGCGACGATGGCGATGTTGCCCTCGTCGAGGGCGGTACGGATCCGGCCCGGCGTGACATCGATGATGCGCGCCTTGTTGTGGACCGAGTCGGTGATGACACCCGCCTGGCTGCCGGTGAACGACTGGGCCTCGTGGCCCAGGTTTTTGATCGCCATCGCCAGCAGGGCCATGGAGATCCGCTCTCCGGCGGTCAGCAGCATGTCGAACTCACGTCCGGCAGGCATCGGAGACACCTGCTCGGCGAGATCGATCAGCTCGTCCGTCGTGTCGCCCATCGCGGAGACCACGACGACCACCTGGTGGCCGTTCTTCTTGGCTTCCACGATCCGCTTGGCGACGCGCTTGATGCCCTCGGCATCGGCAACGGAGGAGCCTCCGTACTTCTGCACGACAAGGCCCACGTGCGCTCCTCGCTCGGTCGGTGCCGCAGCCTCTCGCTGCGGTCGGCTCAGTCTAACGAGCGACCGAAAAACGCCTGCCCGCTATCACATCCTGAGACGCGGTGCCCAGAGAGTGATCACATCGGGACGGGCGCGGTCCGTCCGCGCCGCCCCTCGGCCCCTACAGGCCCTTCATCCCCAGCGGCCCGGCGATCTCCTGGACCATCACGCGGCCCGCCTCCTCGGCGAGGTCGTCCTCGGCCAGGTCCTCGTCGGTGTCGAGGCCGTCCAGGGCCGCCAGCGGCTGGTCCAGGCGGACGTGCGCGACCAGGGACTGGAGGGCGCGGAGGGTGGCCGAGGCGGTGGGGCCCCAGTTGGAGAAGTACGAGAACTGCCACCACCACAGGGCCTCGGAGGTGCGGCCCGCCCGGTAGTGGGCGAGACCGTGCCGCAGGTCCGTGACGATGTCGGCGAGGTTGTCCGAGATCCGGGCCGGTACCGGCGCCTTGCGGGGCTCGTACGGGTCGAAGACCTCGGAGAAGACGTCCACCGGGTCCAGCATCACCGCGAACCGCTCCCGCAGCTCGTCCACGTCCGGCTCCGGACCCGTGTCGGGCTCGTACCGCTCGTCCGGGAGGATGTCCTCGTGCGCGCCCAGCCGGCCTCCGGCGAGCAGCAGCTGGGAGATCTCCAGGAGCAGGAACGGCACCGCGCTGTCCGGCTCGTCGCCCTTGGCGACCTCGGTCGTGGCGACGATGAAGCTCTCGACGGAGTCCGCGATCTGCACCGCGAAGTCGTCGGGGCTCTGCGTGATGGAGTGGAGCGTGGGGTCAGACATCGAGGAGCCTCCCTGAGAGCTCACCGGCACCGGCCCGGTCCTCCCGCGCCCGGTCGTCATACATCTAGCAGCCTCCGCCCCTCGAAGGCACGGCCGAGCGTCACCTCGTCGGCGTACTCCAGGTCGCCGCCGACCGGGAGCCCGCTGGCGAGCCGGGTGACCTTCAGCCCCATGGGCTTGATCATCCGCGCCAGGTACGTGGCCGTGGCCTCGCCCTCCAGGTTCGGGTCGGTCGCCAGGATCAGCTCGGTGACCGTGCCGTCCGCGAGGCGGCCGAGCAGCTCCCGGATCCGCAGGTCGTCCGGCCCGACGCCCTCGATCGGGCTGATCGCGCCGCCGAGGACGTGGTACCGCCCCCGGAACTCGCGGGTCCGCTCGATCGCGACGACGTCCTTCGGCTCCTCGACCACACAGATGACGGTCAGGTCCCGGCGCTGGTCGCGGCAGATGTTGCACCGCTCCTGCTGCGCCACGTTCCCGCAGACCTCGCAGA
This sequence comes from Streptomyces sp. NPDC004435, assembly GCF_042873895.1. Taxonomy (NCBI): domain Bacteria; kingdom Bacillati; phylum Actinomycetota; class Actinomycetes; order Kitasatosporales; family Streptomycetaceae; genus Streptomyces; species Streptomyces sp. NPDC004435. The sequence goes on from NZ_JBIAMB010000002.1 coordinate 26,754, forward strand.
ACCGGACCTTCTCCTTGACCTCCAGGAGCGCGTGGGCGAGCCTGCGCACGTCCGTCGGCTCGGCCTGGAGGATGTGGAAGGCGATCCGCTGCGCGCTCTTGGGACCGACGCCGGGCAGCCTGCCCAGCTCGTCGATCAGGTCCTGGACCACGCCTTCGTACAACGGAACGCCCTTTCCGGGGGGTGCTGCCTTGCTTCTTACGGTAGTGGCTGGAAGTGCCCGCTAGAAGCCCAGGCCCGGCATCCCGCCCAGACCCTGCGCCAGCGGGCCCAGCTTGGTCTGCTGGAGCTGCTGCGCGTTGTCGTTCGCGGCCTGCACGGCGGCGATCACCAGGTCCGCCAGGGTCTCGGTGTCCTCCGGGTCGACCGCCTTCGGGTCGATGACCAGGCCGCGCAGCTCTCCGGAGCCGGTCACGGTGGCCTTGACGAGGCCGCCGCCCGCCTGGCCCTCGACCTCGGTCGCGGCGAGCTCCTGCTGGGCGCGGGCGAGGTCCTGCTGCATCTTCTGCGCCTGCTGGAGGATCTGCTGCATGTTGGGCTGGCCGCCACCGGGGATCACGGTCACTCCTCGTGGTTGATGGTTCGGTCCGTCACGTCTGGTGCCGGTGGAACGAGCCTACGTGGTCGGGGAGCGCCCTGCCGTGACAACTCTTTCGAGTGAGAAACTGCGGGCTCCTCTACCTGATCAACACCCTCTTGCGGGCGGAAATCCCGGGATTCCGGGCCCATCGCCCACCATTCGGCGGTAGGAAGGGCAGGCACCACGTGCACCGCACGTCACAGAAGGACACGAGCGCCACGAACGCTGGGCTGAGCAGAGGAGTCCCCCGGTGAGCCACCAGCCGGAGATGCAGCCGCCGGGGCAGCCCGGGGGAGACGTCCACAGAGATCTGACGGGGAAGCCCTTCCCCCTGGGCGACTGGGGCGAGCCCGCGGAACGCCTCGACGAGCTCTACCGGTGGGTGGAGACGGGCGCCCTGGCCACCGCCGAGTGGTATCTCTCCGACCGGGTCCGGAAGCGCCGCTGCGCCCGGATACTGCGGATCGGCACCGCGCTCGGCGTGATCGCCGGGGCCGCGCTGCCGCTGCTCGACCTGACCGGGGTCGCCGAGGGCGCGGCCGGCTGGGGCTATCTCTCGCTGCTGCTCGGCGCCGCCTGCCTGGCCTGCGACCGGTACTTCGGGCTGACGTCCGGGTGGATGAGGGACGTGGCGACCGCCCAGGCCGTGCAGCGGCGACTCCAGGCGCTCCAGTTCGACTGGGCCTCGGAGAGCGTGCGGGAGGTCCTCGGGCCGACGGAGGGGACCGCCAGCGAGGCCGCCGACCGGTGTCTGGGGGTGCTGCGGCGCTTCTCGGAGGACGTGACGGAGCTGGTGCGGGCGGAGACCGCGGACTGGATGGTCGAGTTCCGCTCGGGCCCGGCGCCGCTGGCGCTCCAGTCGGTCGGGGTCATGCCGGCGCGGCCGGAGGCGGCGCACCCGTCGGGCCGCTTTCCGCTGCCGCCGGGCACCCGGCCCAACATGCCGCGCCAGCGGCCCCCGGAGACCCGCTGAGGGCCTCCGGGGACCAGCTGAGGGCCTCCGGGGCCGGGGCGGCCGAAGCCCCCGCCGCCCGGGCTCGGCCGGAGTCCCGGGGTCCGGGGCGGCCGGGGTCCCGGGTCAGCTGAGCATGATCATCGAGCCCTGGGCGAGGCTGCGGGTGGCCGCCGCGTGCAGCCCCAGCCAGACGTGCCGCTCCCGGGCGAAGGGGCCGTCGTCGTACGGGAGCGGGGCGGCGGGCTCCTCCAGCTCGGTGGGCCGGGCGGGCGGGGCGGGGGCGGCCGGCGGGTTCGCCGGGTCGATGCCGAGGGCCGGGGCGACGAACTCCAGCTCCCGCAGCAGCCCGTAGGAGGAGCCGAGCGGGCCGCCGCCCGCGAGCAGCTCGTCATTGGAGAGCGGGACGGGGAAGTCGACCGGCACGTACGCGCCCGCGTGGTCGTAGTGCCAGACGAGGTGGGACTGCTGGGCGGTGGCCTCGAACATCTCCAGGAGCTGCTCGTAGTCCCCGCCGAGCTCGCCGACGGGCTCGACCGGCAGCCCGCAGATCGCCAGCAGGTAGGCGCGGCGCAGGAAGTGCAGGGCCTCGTAGTCGAAGCCGGCGACCGGGGCGACGTCGCCGGAGAGGCCGGGCATGTACGCGTACACGGGCACGGTCGGCAGGCCGGAGGCGCTCAGCACGGCGTCGTAGGCGGCGAGGTCTTCGGCGAAGGGGTTGTCGGGGCTGTGGCACAGCACGTCGACGAGGGGGACCAGCCACAGGTCACAGGCCAAGGGAGGCTCGCTCTCCGTCAGTTCCGGGGAGGGCCAGGGTAGTCGGCGGGGCCGACGACGCCCACCCGTGGGAGGCCTGCCCCGGGAAGCGGGGCCTCAACCGGACCGGTGCAGACGGGTCTCCAGGCGGTCGGCCCATTCCAGCGCGTGCGCGTTGTAGGCGCGGACGACTCCGACGGCGGCCTCGGCGTCGCCGCGGGTGACGGCGTCGATCAGGTCCACGTGGCCCGACCACAGCCAGCCGTGGAGTTCGCGCTCGGCCCGCAGGTAGGGGACGGAGAAGGCCCACGCCTGGACGCGCAGGCGGTGCAGGAAGCCGGCGATGTGCTCGTTGCGGGCGACGAGCCGGCCCAGCTCGTGCCAGTAGCGGATGTCGTAGCCGATGAGGACGTCCAGGTCGCCGGCGCGGGCGGCGCGGACGGCGGCCTCGCCCCGGCGGCGGATCGACACCAGGACGACCCCGAGGTCGGGGTCCGGCGCGGGGAGCGGCACGCGCGCGTGCGGGGTGTGGCGGCGGAAGATGCCGTCGGCGACGAGCATGCGGGCCTCGACCATCTCCCGGTAGTCGTCCACGGAGAAGCGGTGGACGCGGAAGCCGCGGTGCTGGTCGGAGTCGAGCAGGCCCTGGGCGCAGAGTTCGACGAGGGCCTCGCGGACCGGGGTGGCGGAGACGCCGTACTGCTCGGCGATCTGCTTGACGGTGAACTCCTGGCCCGGCTGGAGACGCCCCGCGAGGACCTCGTCACGGAGAGCGTCCGCGATCTGCCGGCTGAGGGTGCTGCGGGTGACGGCGCTGTTCGCGGACGTGCCGGGCATGCGGGCGGGGCCCCCTCCGTGAGGTTCCGGAAGACTCTAGTCCAGACCGGCTCCCGGGGAGGAGGCGCCCGTCACACGGGGTGACGCCGGCCGTGCCGTCGGCGGCGGCGTCACCCCGTGCGCGGGTCCGCGGTGTCAGACGGTGTGCTCGTCGGCGACGGTGAGCGCCGCGTCCAGGGCGGCCAGGCCCTCCTTGACCTCGTCCTCGGAGACGTTGCAGGCCGGGACGGCGTGGGTGCGGTTCATGTTGACGAAGGGCCACAGGCCGTTCTTCTTCGCCGCGGCGCCGAAGGCGGCCATCGGGGCGTTGGCCTCGCCGGCCGCGTTGTACGGGACGAGCGGCTCGCGCGTCTCCTTGTTCTTGACCAGGTCGAGCGCCCAGAAGACGCCCATGCCGCGGACCTCGCCGACGGAGGGGTGGCGCTCGGCGAGCTCGCGCAGGCCGGGGCCGAGGACGGTCTCGCCGATGCGGGCGGCGTGCTCGACGACCTTCTCGTCCTCCATCACCTCGATGGTGGCGACGGCGGCGGCGCAGGCCAGCGGGTGGCCGGAGTAGGTGAGGCCGCCCGGGTAGGGGCGGGTCTCGAAGGTGGCGGCGATCCGCTCGCTGATCGCGACGCCGCCGAGGGGCACGTAGCCGGAGTTGACGCCCTTGGCGAAGGTCATCAGGTCGGGCACGACGTCGAAGTGCTCGGCGGCGAACCACTTGCCGGTGCGGCCGAATCCGGCCATGACCTCGTCGAGGACGAAGACGATGCCGTACTTGTCGCAGATCTCGCGGACGCCGGTGAGGTAGCCGGGCGGCGGGGTCATGATGCCGGCGGTGCCGGGGACGGTCTCCAGGATGATCGCGGCGATGGTCGCCGGACCCTCGAAGGCGATGGTGTCCTCCAGGTGCGCGAGGGCGCGCTCGCACTCCTGCTGCTCGGTCTCGGCGTAGAACGGCGAGCGGTAGAGGAAGGGCGCCCAGAAGCGCACCACGCCGGCGGAGCCGGTGTCGGAGGCCCAGCGGCGGGGGTCGCCGGTGAGGTTGATCGCGGTGGAGGTGGCGCCGTGGTACGAGCGGAAGGCGGAGAGCACCTTGTGGCGGCCGGTGTGCAGCCGGGCCATCCGGACGGCGTTCTCGACCGCCTCGGCGCCGCCGTTGGTGAAGAAGATCTTGTCCAGGTCGCCGGGGGTGCGCTCGGCGATGAGGCGCGCGGCCTCGGAACGGACGTCGACGGCGAAGGCGGGCGCGAAGGTGGTGAGCTTCGCGGCCTGCTCCTGGATGGCGGCGACCACCCTGGGGTGCTGGTAGCCGATGTTCGTGTAGACGAGACCGCTGGTGAAGTCGAGGTAGCGGTTGCCGTCGTAGTCCCAGAAGTACGAACCCTCCGCGCCGGCCACGGCGAGCGGGTCGATCAGGCCCTGCGCGGACCAGGAGTGGAAGACGTGCGCGCGGTCCGCTGCCTTGACGGCGGCGCCGGCCTGGGGGTCGGGTTCGATGACATGAGGGGTCATGCACCGAAGCGTAAGGAACCGCAGGTGGGACGGCCATCACCATCTTGTCCACCGAGAACGCGCCGGACACGACATTGTGCTCTGCATGGCGGCCGGCTGCGGATTTCGTCGTCGGTGACCCTCGACCCCTATTGACAGCATCCTGTCGTCATGACAGTCTCTTGTCATGACCTCCAGGACCGTTCACCTCGCCGTGTACGACACCCTCGCCGACTGGGAGACGGGGCACGCCACCGCGTGGCTCGCCCGGGCCGGCTTCACCGTGCGGACCGTCGGCATCGACGCCGGGAAGCCCGTCACCACGATCGCCGGGATCCGGATCGTGCCCGATCTCGCACTGGACGAACTGCGCCCCGAGGACAGCGCGCTGCTGATCCTCCCCGGGGCCGAGAAGTACGACGAGGGCGACGAGCTCGCCCCCTTCACCGCCGCCGCCCGCGCCTTCCTGGACGCCGGGGTGCCGGTCGCCGCCATCTGCGGCGCGACCGCCGGACTGGCCCGCGAGGGCCTGCTCGACGACCGGGCACACACCGGCGCGGCCTCCTTCTACCTCGCCGCGACCGGATACGCGGGCGGCGAGCGGTACGTCGAGGCCGACGCGGTCACCGACGGGGACCTGGTCACCGCCGGACCGACCGAGCCCGTCGCCTTCGCCCGCGAGATCTTCGCCCTGCTCGGCGCCTACGAGGGCAAGCGGGACGCCTGGTACCGGCTCTTCCACGACTCCGACCCGGCCGCCTTCGCCGAGCTGAACGAGTGAGCCGCGCCCAGCAGGACGCCCTGAGCCGGACCGCCCTCGGCGTCTTCCGGCTCAACGGCCAGTTCCTCGCCGTCTCGGAGAAGCTGGCCGAGCCCGCCGGGCTGACCGCCGCCTGGTGGCAGGTGCTCGGCGCGGTGCTCCCGGAGCCGCTGCCGGTGGCCGGGATCGCCCGGGTCATGGGCATCACCCGGCAGAGCGTCCAGCGCGTCGCCGACCTCCTGGTCCGCGAGGGCCTGGCCGCCTACGCCCCCAACCCGGCGCACCGGCGCGCCAAACTGCTCGCCCCCACGGAGGCGGGCCGCGCGGCGATCACCCGCATCGACCCGGGCCACGCCGAGCTGGCCGCCCGGCTGACCGCCGCCCTGGGCGGCCAGGACGCCTTCGACGAGACGGTCCGGGTGCTCGACCGGCTGTCGGCGGCCCTCGACGTGGTCGTGGCGGAGGCGGAGCGGGCGGGCTGACGGAAGACGCGCACACGCCCCGGCCGTCAGGCCGGGGCGTGCGGAGGAGGGTGGTGCGGGGTCGTACGGGCGAGCGGCTAGCAGGACAGGTTCGCGCCCGCGGGGACGCCGAGGATCTGGGTGAACTGCTGGTACTTGGTGACGCGGCTCTGGACCTGGGCCGGGTTGCGGCCGTTGCACTCCAGGGAGCCGTTGATGGCCCAGATGGTCTGCCCGAAGCCGGCGCCGTTGACCATGGCGTTGTGGGCGGTCATCGTGCCGGGGCCGTTCTGGGTGTTCCAGTACCAGAGGCCGGTCATCATGGCGATGTCCGGCTCGCGCTCGACCCGCCAGGGGTTGTTCAGGAGGTCGATGCCGAGGGCGTCACCGGCGGCCTTGTAGTTGAAGTTCCAGGAGAGCTGGATGGGGCCGCGGCCGTAGTAGGCGGCCTGGCCGGCCGGGCAGCCGTAGGACTGGCTCCGGTCGCAGTAGTGGGGGTAGTTGGCGGTGTTCTGCTCGACGATGTGGACGAGGCCGCCGGTCTCGTGGGCCACGTTGGCGAGGAAGGCCGCGGCCTCCTGCTTCTTCACGGTGTCGCTGCCGGTGCCCGCGAAGGCCGGGTACTTCTTGGTGGCGGTGACCAGGCCCGCGTACGTGTAGAAGGGGTTCCGGTTCGGGAACATCTGGTTGAACTGGGCCTCGGTGACGACGAATCCGGACGGGTCCGGGTTGCCGCCCCCGCCGCCGCAGGCGCCCTCGTCGCGCCAGACGTCGCTGGAGCCGGGACGCTCGTTCTGCGTCCACCACTTCGCGTACCAGTTGCGGCCGTTGTACGAGGCGGTCATGCCGCCCGTGTAGACCTGGCCCGAGTTCCAGGCGGTGACACAGGCGGGCGCCGCGCCCGCCGTGGCGGGGAGCAGGACCGCGAGTCCGAGTGCCGTACAGAGAGCGGCGATCAGTGCGAGAAGTCGTCGCATGCGCTGTCGTCCTTCCGGTGGGGGGAAGGCCAGCGAACCGGCACTGGTCTGTACCTGTCAAGGTCTAGACCAAGACTCGGGACGAACGGCCGACGACAAGGGGCTGCCCCGTGCCCGCATCGACGGGAACGGGGCAGCCGCACGCCTGACGCCTAGACGAGGCGGTAGTCCTTCATGTTGGAACTCATCACCTGCACCGGCGCCTTGAACGGCCGCGCCGCGTCACCCGTACCCGGGTACCGGAGCATCTCACCCGTCGTCTTCCGGGCCAGCAGGTCCACCTTGCCGTCCTCGTCCATGTCGCCGATCGACAGCAGGCGGTCGTAGACGTTCCACCCGTGGCCGATCTTCGTACGGCCCGTGAAAGGCACCTTGTAGTCGCCCGTCCCCTTGTAGAGCCAGAGGACACCGGCCTTGTCGCGGGCGGTGAGGTCGGCCTTGCCGTCACCGGTCAGATCCCCCTGGCCGGCCAGCTCGGTGTACTGTCCCCAGCCGCCGCCGACCCGCGCCCGTGTGGTGAGGCGACCGTCCGGGTAGGACAGGTGGCTCCACAGCACACCGGCCTTGTCGAGAGCGATCAGGTCGGCCTCCTTGGCCCCGCCGAGGTTGCCGGGAGACAGGACATGGGTGTAGATGTTCCAGCCCTTGCCGATGGGCCTGTCCGACTGCCACCGGCCGTTGACGGAGCCGGTGAACTCCAGTCGGCCGTCCTTGTAGCGGCTCCAACTGGCCTCGCCGTACCCGTTGTTGTTGTTGTCGACGACGATGCGGTCGACGAGGTCGGGGTAGGCCTCCGGACCCGGCATCTCGGCGTAGAGCTCGCCCCCCGCCGACCGCCACTCCACCAGCTGGTGGGTCTGCTTGTGGACGCTGTACAGCTCGAAGACGGGCGCCACCACGGGGTCGGCGGCCGGCGCGGCGACGGCGGAGGCCGCGCCGGTGGCCGTCGCGGCCGCGACGGCGGTGGCGACGAGCGCCGTCCTCAGCCCGGGCCTGCGTCGTGCGAACATGATCGGGTTCCCCCCTGCGTTGTTTCGCTGTCACCCTTCCGACCGGCGAAGGCCCCCCAGGGTTGTACGAAACCGCGCGCTTTCTCGATCTCTTCCCGGTCGTCAGATCATCAGCACGATCCGGCCGGGCCGGTGGCCCGCCTCCGCGCGCCGGTGCGCCTCGGCGGCCTGCTCCAGCGGGATCACGTCGGCCACCCGGGTCGCGAGGGCGCCCGCGCCCAGCAGTTCCAGGAGCTCCTTCAGCCGCGCCGCGTCCGGGCGGCCCTCCACCACCTCGACCCGGACGTCCCGCTCGGCCACCGGCACCCGTTCGGGGGAGGCGGAGACGAAGACCCCGCCGTCCTTGACCGCGGGCAGCAGCGGTTCGGCGATCAGGGCCGCGTCGAAGACGCCGTCCACCCGCTCCGGCGCGAAGCCGAGCACTCCGGTGATCACCTCTTCGGGCGAGCCGCGGCCCACCACCCCGTGGGCCCCGAGGAGCCGCAGCTCGTGCATGTCGTCGGCGTCGCCGAGGGCGATCACCCGGTGGCCCGCCCGCGCCGCCAGCTGCACCGCGAACCGGCCCACCACCCCGCTCGCCCCGGTGACCAGCAGCGTCGAGCCCTCGGGCAGTTCCAGGAGGTCGAGCGCCTGCGCCGCGGTCACCGCGGAGAGCGGCAGCGAGGCCGCCGCCGTGAAGTCCACCTCGTCCGGGACCGGCGCCAGCCAGGCCGGGTCCGCCAGGATCGTCTCCGCGTACGTCCCCACGCCGCTGCCCTCCGCCACCCAGGGCACGAAACCGGCCACCCGGCTGCCCGCGTCCAGGCCCGGAGCCGGGTCCACCAGGGTCCCGGCGAAGTCGTAGCCGAGCACGAATGGCGGGGCCAGCGCGCCCAGCGCGGCGGCGAAACGGCCGGAACGGATCTTGAGGTCGGCCTGGTTCACCGCCGCCGCCTTCAGCCGCACCCGGACCCGCCCGGGGGCGTCCGCGGGGTCCGGCTCGGGACGACGGGCCGATCTGAGGACCTCGGGTCCGCCGTAGGCGGTCACTTCGACGACACGCATGGGGTTCCTCCTCCGGAAGGGCCCCCTCACGGCCATTACATCCACGCTCCTCCGGCCCGGGCAACCTCTGCCGGGCCACCCGGACGACCCCCGCCCCGGCCCGGACCCGCCCCTGACACCGGACGCGGTACCGACCCGGCACGGACCCGGTACCGGCCCGGCACGGACCCGGATCCGGACCCCGCCCCCGCCCGGACACCGGACCTGAGGCCCGCCCCGACACCGGACCGTGACCCGGACCGCGCCCCGGCCCCTCCGCGCGGTCTGGCATCCTCTTGCCACGTGGAGCCATTGAACGCGGAAGACCCGGTCGCCATCGGCCCGTTCCGACTCGTCGGACGGCTCGGTGTCGGCGGCATGGGCCGGGTGTTCCTCGCGCGTTCGGCCGGCGGACGGACCGTCGCGGTGAAGGTGGTGCACGCCGAACTGGCCGCCCAGGACGAGTTCCGGCGCCGCTTCGCCCGCGAGGTCGAGGCGCTGGAACGGGTCGGCGGCTCCGGCACCGCGCCCGTCCTCGGCTCCGACACCACCGCGGCCGCCCCGTGGGTGGCGATCGGCTACGTGCCGGGCCCCTCGCTGCGGACCGTCGTCGGCGACGAGTACGGGCCGCTGCCGCCCGCCACCGTCCGCGCCCTCGGCGCCGGGCTCGGCGAGGCCCTCGGCCACATCCACCGGGCCGGGCTCGTCCACCGCGACCTCAAGCCCTCCAACGTGCTGCTCACCGTCGACGGCCCCCGGATCATCGACTTCGGCATCGCCCGGGCCGTCGACACCGTCACCGACGGCGGCCTCACCAGCACCGGCGCCGTCGTCGGCTCCCCCGGCTTCATGTCGCCCGAGCAGGTGCGCGGCGAGAAGCTCGGCCCGGCCTCCGACGTCTTCTGCCTGGGCTCGGTGCTCGCCTACGCGGCGACCGGCCGCTCCCCCTTCGGCACCTCCGACAGCGGGGTGCACGCGCTGATGTTCCGGATCGCCCACGACGAGCCGGACCTGACGGACGTGGCGCCCGCGCTGACCGGGCTGATCCGCGCCTGCCTCGCCAAGGACCCGGCGGCCCGCCCGACGGCGGCCGAGCTCGCCGAGACGCTGCCGGTCACCGACCCGTGGCTGCCCGCCGACGTCCTGGTCCGCCTCGGCCGGCACGCGGCGCGCCTGCTGGAGGCGGAGAGCACCGACGAGCGCCCGGCGGAGCCCGCCCCCGAACGCACGGCGGGCGGTGCGGCGCCCGGCGACCCGACGCCCGCACCGGAGCCGGAGCCGGAGCGGCCCCCCGCCCGCTCCCGGCGGCGGGTGCTGACGGCGGCGCTCACGACCGTCGCCGTGGCGGCCGCGGCGGGCGTCGGCTACGCCCTCTGGCCGCTCGGCGGCGGGACCGGCGCCCCCGGCGGCGACGGCAAGGGCACCGGGTCCGGCTCGTCCTCCGTCTCCTCCCCGCCCGCCGGGGCCGTGCCCGCCGCCTTCCTCGGCGCCTGGGAGGGCGTCCTCCGGGGCACCCCGGAGCACCCCCGGGAGACCGTCCGCATCGAACTGGTCCAGGGCGCGACCGGCACCAAGACCGCCGTCTACACGCACGTCGGCGACAACCGGCTGTGCATGGGCCGCTCGCGGCTCGTCTCCGCCGACGAGGACAAGGTCGTCCTCGGCGAGTCCGACGTCACCACCAGCGTGCCCGCCCGGCGGTGCATGGCCGCCGCCCACCAGACGCTCACCCTGCGCTCCCCCGAGGTCCTCGAATGGACCTCGGGCACCGCGAAGGCCACCTTCCGCAAGGCCCGCACCGGCCAGGAGATCCTGCCCGCCGAGTACCTGGGCCGCTGGAAGATGAAGCCGCTGGTCGAGGGCCCGGAGGCGGACCGCTACACCGACGAGGTGACGGTCACCCAGGGCGCGGTGGGCTCGGCCGTCCTCCGCGTGCTGAGCGTCTATCCGCGCACGGACGCGGAGGGCAACCAGCTCGCCGACGCGGTCAACTGCACCTGGACGGCGATCCTCGCGAGCACCACGCCCCCGTACGTCCTCGGTCCCATGGACCTGGAACCCGGCGCGGACCGGGAGTGCGTCCGCGACGACCCCGGCGGCTACCTGACGCTGACGACGTACAAGGGCAAGGAGATCCTCCAGGTCTACCCGATGTACGACACGGAGCCGGGCGAGTACCACCGCGAGGAGTGAGCGCCTAGGTCAGGCGGCCAGGAGCTCCAGCGCGGCCCGCACCGCGTCGAGCAGCGGCTGCCCGACGGCGCCGACGGTCGCGGCGATCCCGGCGATCGCGATCAGCGTCCGGCGCCGGGAGGGGCCGTCCGCCGGGGCGTCGAGCTCGGCGAGTCCCGTTTCCAGCGTCTCCCGGTCCGCTTCCGGCACCGCTTCCCGCAGCACCCCGGCCTGCTGTCGCACCGTGGCGAGCGCCTGCTCCAGGGTGGGTGGGGCGGCGGGGGCGTGGTGGTGCACGATGCCGGTGTTGCTCTCCCCGCCGTACATGTTCACGGTGTCGCCGCTCATCGCTGTATCCCCCTGTTGCCGGTGCCGCCGTACATGTTCACGACATCGCCGAAGTAGTAGTTGCCCGGGTTGCCGATCGGGAGCGATCCGACGCGCTCCAGGAGTTCGCTGTCGGGGTGCTCCACCGCGTGGGCGAGCTGGTGGACGAGCCGGTGGAGCTGCTCCGGGGTGCCGGCGACGAGCGCGGTGGACGCCCCGTTGGTCTCGATGGCCAGGGTGAGGTGGGAGGCCGCCCCGACGACGGTCATCATCTCGACGAAGGCGTAGATCAGGATGCCCACGATCACCAGCCAGACGAAGCTCTGGAGCCCGCTCGGGCCCGACTCGTTTCCGTAGTCGTCGTACGTGGGACGGCCGAACGCCCCCAGTTCGCCGAGCAGGAGGACGAGGAGGGAGGCCAGCATCAGCCAGCCGAGGCGTCGGGCGAAGCGCCTCACGGCCTCCGCGCGCCGGGGCCGGAGGACGAAGGTGTAGACGCGGACGACGTTCTCCAGCGGGTAGAAGGCTCCGCCGATCCAGAGCAGTCTCCGCTCCACCCGCAGTTCGAGCGGGCCGTTGCCGGGCGGCGGGGCCGCCGGAGGAGTGGACGGCGCCGGTGGCACGGGCGGTCTGGGCGGTCCGTTCTCTGTCATGGATCCCCCTGTGACGGATGGGCACGCACGCGTGCAGGGAGACTCATTAGCGGCCCAACTCACCTTGCGGGCAAGGGAAGTTCCAGCCTTCTCCGCTCGCGCGGACACGCGAAGGGCCCGCGCCCCTCCCCGGGGTGCGGGCCCTTGCGCCGTCCTGATCTACAGGAAGGAGTTGATCTCGATGGTCTCGGTGCGGCCGGGGCCGACGCCGATGGCGGAGATCGGGGCGCCGGACATCTCCTCCAGCGCCTTCACGTAGTTCTGCGCGTTCTTCGGGAGGTCCGCGAAGGTCTTGGCCTTCGTGATGTCCTCCGACCAGCCGGGCAGGGTCTCGTAGATCGGCTTCGCGTGGTGGAAGTCGCTCTGGGAGTACGGGAGCTCCTCGACGCGCTTGCCGTCGATCTCGTACGCGACGCAGACCGGGATCTCCTCCCAGCCGGTGAGCACGTCCAGCTTGGTGAGGAAGAAGTCCGTCAGGCCGTTGACGCGGGTGGCGTAGCGGGCGATGACCGCGTCGAACCAGCCGCAGCGGCGGTCACGGCCGGTGGTGACACCGCGCTCGCCGCCGATGCGGCGCAGCGCCTCGCCGTCCTCGTCGAAGAGCTCGGTCGGGAACGGGCCGGCGCCGACGCGGGTGGTGTACGCCTTGAGGATGCCGATGACCCGGCTGATCTTCGTCGGGCCGACGCCCGCGCCGGTGCAGGCACCGCCGGCGGTCGGGTTCGAGGAGGTGACGAAGGGGTACGTGCCGTGGTCCACGTCCAGGAGGGTGCCCTGGCCGCCCTCGAAGAGGACGACCTTGCCCTCGTCGATGGCGTTGTTGAGGATCAGGGTGGTGTCGGCGACGTACGGCTTGATCTGGTCGGCGTACTGGAGCATCTCCTCGACGATCCGGCCGGACTCGATCGCGCGGCGGTTGAAGACCTTGGCGAGGAGCTGGTTCTTCTGCTCCAGGGCCGCCTCGACCTTCTGCTCCAGGATCGACTCGTCGTAGAGGTCCTGGACCCGGATGCCGACGCGGTTGATCTTGTCGGCGTAGGTGGGGCCGATGCCGCGCCCGGTGGTGCCGATCTTGCGCTTGCCGAGGAACCGTTCCGTCACCTTGTCGAGGGTGACGTTGTACGGGGTGATCAGATGCGCGTTTCCGCTGATCAGCAGCTTCGACGTGTCGACACCGCGGTCGTTCAGCCCGCTCAGCTCGGAGAGCAGGACCGCCGGATCGACGACGACGCCGTTGCCGATGACCGGGGTGCACCCCGGCGAGAGGATTCCGGAGGGGAGGAGGTGGAGCGCATACTTCTGGTCGCCGACGACGACCGTGTGGCCGGCGTTGTTGCCGCCCTGGTAACGCACCACATAGTCAACGGAGCCACCGAGGAGGTCGGTGGCCTTTCCCTTGCCCTCGTCACCCCACTGAGCACCGAGCAGCACAAGTGCGGGCACAGGCGTACACCCCTTCCGGAGGGGGCATTCCAAGGTCAGGGGGCCTACGCCGCCTCACCGGTGTGCCCCGGAATAGACGAAGCCCCTGGCGCAATAGCGCAAGGGGCTCTTGCACAAAGAGACTACCCGAGGAAGGACCGAGGTGTCGGATCACGACCAGCTGCTGGTCATCGTCGACCCGGTCGCCCGCCGAAGTGACGGCGAGTCCGTACGGATCGCGAAGGATGTCCTGTCCGCGGGCGCGGAGGCGAAGATCTGCCTGCCGGACTCCCCCGAGGAATTCTCCCGGGCCCTGTCCCGGCGCGGCTCCCGCCGCCCCGTCGTCCTCGGCGACGACCGGGCGCTGCTGCGCGCGGTGACCCTGCTGCACCGGGACCGGGCTTCGCTCGCCCTGGTCCCGATCGGTCCGCCGGACGCCCTGGAGGTCGCGTACGGCTTCGGCGTGCCGCGCTCGGCGGTGACGGCGGCCCGGACGGTGCTGGACGGCACGGTGCGGAGCCTGGACCTGCTGGTGGACGACAGCGACGGGGTGGTCCTCGGCGACCTGCGGGTGCCCGCCGTGCCCGTGCCCGCCGCCGGCACGGCCCCCTCCGTCTGGGGCACCTGCCGCTCGCTGGTCCGCACCCTGGTGCGGCCCGCGCCGCCGGTCCCCTCGGTGCTCGTGCACCGGCTGCGGGTGGAGGCGGACGGGGTGCTGCTGGCCGACGTGGACGCGCCGGTCTCGGCGGTGACGGCCCGCCCGGCGGGCGGTGGCGGTACGGCGGAGGTCACCGTCCACCCGGCCGCGACGTCCGGTCCGCCGCGCCGCGCGGCCGCCGGCGTCCTGACCGTCTCGGGCCCCGACTTCCGCTACCGCGCCGACGGCCGCGTGGCGGGCCCGGTCCGGCGCCGCACCTGGACGGTCCACGCCGACGGCTGGGGCCTCACCCTGCCCCGCGAACCGTCCCTCGTTCCACCGCTCTGACCTGCCCCGACACGGCTCCGACCCCTGTCCGGACCGGTACGCCGCGGCTACTGTCGTCCACGGGGACGGGACGGGCCGCGGGGGTCCGGTGGGGAGGGGCGGGAATGACGCGTGCGCGCGAGCTGCGCGGGACGGCCGAGGCGCTGGAGGCGTACCGGCGCGGAAGCGGCCGGGTCCTGGCCGGCGGGGACGTCCTGATCGCCCTCGGGATCGGGCTCGGCGCGTTCTGGCCGGGTTCGGAGTGGCGGGGCCAGCTGGCCGCCTGGCTGGTGGGCACCGGCGTGGTGGCCATCGGCACCGGCATCGGGGCGCGGGCCCACACGCGCCGCTTCCGGCGGGTGCTCGGCTCGGGGGTGTGGACGGCGCACAGGGCGGTGGCGGTGCCTCCGGGTGTCTGGAGCGCGGAGGCCGTGGTGCTGGCCGGCGGGCCGGACGGCGAGGAGCTGTGGCCGCTGCGGGTGGTCGCGCTGCGGCACCGCTGGGCGCCGTACCGGCCGGGCCGGGGCGCGGTGATGTGGTGGTGCGGCGATCCGGGCAGGGGCGGTGTGCTCGCGCCGCCCGGCGGCGGGGCGCTGTTCTGGACGAAGCCGGTACGGGGGGCGGCCGCGCGCCGGCGGATCGTGGCCCGGGCGTCGGCGGAGGGCCTGGCCGGACCGCCGGTCCCTCCGCCGATGCCGCCGCTCCCCGCGGGCGCGCTGCCCCCGGGGCCGGAACCGGATGCCGCCGAGCGGCGGAAGGAGCGGCGCCGGCTGCTGACGGGGCGGTGGCGGTGGCTGGTCGTGGTGGCCGCGGCCGTTTTCGCGGTCAACTGGAACTGGGTCGGTGCCCAGGACGCCGACCCGCAGATCGATCTGACCGTGGTGAGCGAGGAGCCGGACGGCAGCTGCGTGGTGCGGTGGAAGGACCCGTGGAGCGGTACGGACCGCTCCGGTCCGTACCGGTGCGATCCGGGCCGCGGGGAGGGGCTCGTGGGCGTCTGGGAGACCGGCTTCGTCGTCTCGTACGGTCCCTGGAAGGGTGAGCTGTACGGCTACGACGCCGCCGGCGAGCTCCACGGCTCCCAGGCGCTGGACACGGTCGACTCCATCGCCCTGGCCGCCTCCGGCGGATTCCTCGTCGGGCTCGTGGGCGGCTGGGCGACCTTCTGGACCCGGTGGCACCGCCGCCGCCGCGCGGCCCGGGAGGCCCGGGAGGCCTGGGAGGCCCGGGAGGCACAAGAAGCCGCTCTCCGCGCGCCGGCCTCCGCGCCCGCGTCCCCGCCCGTCAGCCTCGTCAAGGCCCCGGCGGCGGAACCGGCGGACTACGCCCGGTTCGCCGCGTACGCCGAGCGGCAGGCCGTCCCGCGGAACGGGTCACCGCGCCCGGAGGCGGACGTCCGGGAAGTGCCCTGGTGGCGGGTGCGGAGCCTGCGGCGGTGGTCCGGGGTGCACGAGGCGCTGGTCATGGGCGGGGGCGTCCTCGGGCTGGCCCTGGCGGCGGTCTTCGCTCCGGCCGACGTCTCCCGTGGCCAGATGTTCGTGTTCCTCGTGATCGGCGGGGCGGTGCTCGTCCGGAGCGTCTTCCGGCTGCTGACCGCGGGCCTGCCGTCCGTGCGCCTGCTCGTGCGGGCCGCCACCGCGCCCGTGCCGGTGGTCCGGCGGTACGCGCTGCTGCACGATCCGTACGGCGGGCACCCGATCCTGGTGCTCTTCCCCGACCACGGCGGGGCCGACGACCGGCCCGAGGGCGTGCTGCCGCTGATGTCGCCGAGGTCCGCGAAGCGGCCCTGGGAGGGGTTGCCGGAGAATCCCGTCGGCGTGGTGGAACTGCGCGGATGGCTGGACCGGGCGGACAGCGGGGAGCCGATCGTGGTCGCGTGGCACGGGGGTCGGGCGCTGTGGCCGACGGAGCCGTACCGGGAGGCCGGGTCGGCAGGGTTCGCGGAACTGATCGGCCGGCTCGCACCTCCGGCGGAGCTCCAGGAGGCGGACGGTTCCTGAGCCTCGCGTGCGCGCCCCGCACGGCGGGCGACTCCGAGGCGCCTCAGACCTCCACGAGGAGGGCGTCGAAGCCCCGGATGACGTAGCCGGGGGTGCGGACGGGGTCGGCGGCGAGGCGGAGGGCGGGGGCCCGGTGGAGCAGCTCGCCGAACACCGCGGCGAGTTCCAGGCGGGCCAGGGGGGCGCCCAGGCAGTAGTGGATGCCGGCGCCGAAGGTGACGTGGGGGTTGTCCGCGCGGGTGAGGTCGAGGGTGTCGGCGGTGGGGCCGAAGCGGGCCGGGTCGCGGTTGGCGGAGCCGAAGAGGAGCGCGACCTCCGAGCCGCGGGGGATCACCGTCCCGCCGACCTCGATGTCGTCGAGGACCCACCGCTCGAACATCTGGAGCGGTGTGTCGTAGCGGAGGAGTTCGTCCACAGCTGTGGACAACTTCTCCGGAGCGAGGGCGAGGGCCGGCCACTCCCCGTGCGCCAGCAGCGTCCGCACCCCGCCCACCGTGGTGTTCACGGTCGCCTCGTGCCCCGCGTTCAGGAGCAGCACGCAGGTGGAGATCATCTCCTGCTCGGTCAGCTCCTCGACCCCGATGAGCGCCGAGATCAGGTCGTCTCCCGGGTCGGCCCGCCGGCGCGCGATCAGCTCCCGCAGATAGCCGGAGAACTCGATCGAGGCGGCGACCGCCCGCCGGGCCGTCTCCTCCGACGGGTTCAGCTCGAACATCCCGCAGATCGCCGCCGACCAGGGCCGCAGCATCGCCCGCTCCTCGTCCTCCTCCGGGACGCCCAGCATCGCGGCGATCACCGCGACCGGCAGGGGTTCGGCGACCGCCGCCTGGAGGTCGCCGCCGCCCGCCGCGACCAGCTCGCCGACCAGTCCCGCCGCCAGCTCCCGTACCGTCGGCGCCAGCCGCTCCACCGTCCTCGGGGTGAACGCCTTCGACACCAGCCGCCGGATCCGGGTGTGGTCGGCGCCCTCCAGGTCGAGCAGCCCGTGGTCGTTGAGGGTGTGGAAGGGCTCGTGCAGCGGGTCGGGGGCCGGCCGGCCGAATTCCTCGTGGGTGAAGCGATGGGTGTACGTGCGCCCCAGGCGCCGGTCCCGCAGCAGCGCCGACACGTCCTCGTGGTGCGGGACCAGCCACTGCCGGGTGGGGCCGTACCAGTGGGCGCGGCCGGCCTCCCGCAGCTCCGCGTACGCCGGGTACGGGTCGGCGACGAACTCCGGGGACCAGGGGTCGAACACTGCGGCGGCGTCCATGCCGGGGACGCTACCGCCCGACCTGCACCAGGCGCGCCTCGTACGCGAAGACCGCCGCCTGCGTCCGGTCGCGCAGGCCCAGCTTCACCAGGATCCGGCTGACGTGGGTCTTGATCGTCGACTCGGCGACGACGAGGTGGCCGGCGATCTCCTGGTTGGAGAGGCCCTGGGCGATCAGCACCAGCACCTCCGTCTCGCGCTCGGTCAGTTCGCCGATCTGGGCGACGGCGGGCGCCTTCGGCGCGGTGTCGGCGGACCGGGCGAACTCGGTGATCAGCCGCTTCGTCACGGTCGGCGCGAGCAGCGCCTCTCCCGCCGCGACGACCCGGACGCCCTCCGCGAGCTGCCGGGCCGAGGCGTCCTTGAGGAGGAAGCCGGAGGCGCCGGCGCGCAGCGCCTGGTACACGTACTCGTCGAGGTCGAAGGTGGTCAGGACGAGCACCTTGGCGTCCGCGTCGGCGGCGACGATCTCCCGGGTGGCGTCGATGCCGTTGAGCTCGGGCATCCGGATGTCCATGAGGACGACGTCCGGGCGGAGCGCGGCGACCTGGGCGATCGCCTCCCGCCCGTTGACGGCCTCGCCGACGACCTCGATGTCCGGCATCGCGCCGAGCAGCACGGAGAAGCCCTCGCGGACCATGATCTGGTCGTCGACGATCAGCACCTTGATCACTGGTCGGTCCCTTCGCGCTGGACGGGGACGAACACGGCGACCTCGTAGCCGCCGTCGTCGGTCGGCCCGTCGGTCATCTCCCCGCCGAGCATCGTGACACGTTCCCGCATGCCGGTGATGCCGTGGCCGGCGCCGGGGGAGGGCTTCACGAGGCCGCGCGCGGGCCCGTTGGCGATCCGCAGCCCGAGGCCGCCGAGCACATGGCTGACCTCGACCTTCGCGTCGGCGCCCGGCGCGTGCCGCAGCACGTTGGACAGGGCCTCCTGGACGATCCGGTACGCGGAGAGCTCCACGCCCTGCGGCAGCTCGCGCACCGCGCCGGTCACGGCCATGGAGACGTCGAGCCCGGCCTCCCGGACGTTGTCGACCAGACCGTGCAGGTCGGCGAGGGTCGGCTGCGGGGCGTCGGGGGCCTCGTAGTCCTCGGCGCGGACGACACCGAGGATGCGGCGCAGCTCGGTGAGGGCGGCGACGGCGTTCTCCCGGATGGTGCGGAACGCCTGCTCCAGCTCCGGCGGCGGGTTCTCCACCCGGTAGGGCGCGGCCTCGGCCTGGATGGCGACCACGGACATGTGGTGCGCGACGACGTCGTGCAGCTCCCGCGCGATGGTGGTGCGCTCTTCGAGGAGGGTCCGCTTGGACCGCTCGACGGCGGTGACGGTCTGCTGGGCGGTGACCTCGCGGGCCGCCTGGCGGCGGATCTGGACCATCGCGATGACCAGCAGGAAGAACGCCGACCAGAACACCATCTCGACGCCGTTGAAGCCGTACCACGAGCCCATGCTCAGGAAGAAGGAGGTGAAGGTGGCGTACGCGGCGGTGATCACCCATATCCACGCGGCGGTCCTGGGACCGGTCCGCAGGGCGACGATCACCATGATCGAGAGGTGGGCGGCGAAGCCGTTCGGCGTCCAGGGCCAGCCGTCGTACCCGCTCAGGTAGGCGACGAAGGGCGTGGAGCCCAGCGAGAGCCAGAAGGCCGTCACCGGACGGCTCAGGGTGAGGAGCACCGCGGCCGTCGGCACCAGGCAGGTGACGAGGGCGACCGGGCCGACGGAGTCGGTGACGCGGTCGAAGCCGAGGACGAGGGTCACCAGGGCGAGGAAGCAGATCGCCGCGTGCGGCAGCAGCCCGGCGTGCGGGCGCAGGCGCCGGGGCAGGAAGCGCAGGACGGGGCTGTCCGGCGCGAGCCGGGGCAGCGGACGGTAGGAGAGGGCGTCGCCGCTGAGGTCCGCGCGCAGTCCTCCGAGCGCGTCCAGCGTCATGCGGAGCTCGGGGCTGCGGCTGCCCGTGTCGGGGGTCTGTGTCGGATTCACGCCGACCACGGTACGGAAGCCCGGGGCCGGCCCGCGTCCGGCTGGATACGGATCCCGGGCCGTCCCCCTTGAGTACTACCTTCCGGCGCCCGCCTAGTACGCGAGCTGGGCGATCTCCTCCGCGACGACCGCGCACGCGTCGGCCGCCGGGTCGATCAGGGGGAAGTGGCCGACGTCCTCCAGGAGCGTCAGGCCGACCGTCTCGCCCGCCTTCGCCGCCGCCTCGACGAACGCGTCGGCGACCTCGGCGGGGACGGTGAGGTCCGCGCGGCCCTGGACGACGGCGGTGGCGATGCCGGTGGGCAGCAGCAGGGCCGGGTCGGTGGCGGCGGCCCGTTCGCCGTACGCCTCCTCGCCGCCGAGCAGCTGGGTGACGGCGCCGCCGCACACGTCGAGCTCGCGGGCCCGCTCGAAGTGCCCGATCGGGGCGAGGGCGACGACCCCGCGCAGGGCGGGCGGGGCGGGCAGCCGCCAGGGGGAGCCGGCGGGCAGGACGTGCCGGGCGGCGGCCCACAGGGCGAGCTGTCCGCCGGCCGAGTGGCCGGTGAGGACCGTGCGGTGCGGGTCGGCGCGCGGCAGGTGGGCGGCGGCGAGCTCCGGCAGCGCGTCGAGGGCGGCGGCCACGTCGTCGAAGGTCTCCGGCCAGCGGCCGGCGACCGGGGCCGTACCGCCCTGGTGGGGCAGGCCGGGGCCGCGCCGGTACTCGACGCTGGCGACGGCGAAGCCGCGGCGGGCGAGGAAGTCGGCGAAGGGGCTGATGTGGAGCCGGTCGTAGGGGGCCCGCCAGGCGCCGCCGTGCAGGACGACGACGAGCGGGACGCGCCCGTCGCCGTCGTCCCGGGGGGCGTGGAAGTCGACGATCTGGTCGGGGTGTTCGCCGTACGCGGCGGTGGCGTCGGGAGGGACGGCCGGGTGCGAGAAGGCCGATGCCTCTTCGGCGGCGTCGCGCGCGGCGGGGTCCGGCATGGGGGGTTCCAACCTCTCGGTGACGGGGCCGAATCGGCCTGACCTGCGGGGACCGTATCAGGGTCCGGGGCCCCGCAGATCAGGTGAAGATCAGACCTGACGACCGGTCACCGACCGTCCACCGTAGGTGAGTCGGCTCTGCCGTTTTCTTCCGGATCGGGCCGGGAGGGGCACGATCCGGAAGGGACGGCCTAGGCCGGGGCGGGCGCCTCGGCGAGGACGTCGGCGAGGATGCGGGCCGCGCGCTCGGCGTCCGCGAAGCCGACGTAGAGCGGGGTGAAGCCGAACCGCAGGACGTCCGGGCGGCGCAGGTCGCCGACGACTCCGCGCTTGATCAGCTCGGGCATGACGGCGGCGGCGTCCGCGCAGCGCAGCGCGACCTGGCTGCCGCGTTCGCCGTGCGCCTCCGGGGTGACCGGGGTGACGCGGCCCTCGGGGACGTACGCCCGCACGCACTCCAGGAAGAAGTCCGTGAGGGCGAGGGACTTGGCGCGGACGGTGTCGATCGCGACCCCGTCCCACACGTCGAGCGCCGCCTCCAGGGCCAGCATGGAGAGGATGTCCGGGGTGCCGACGCGGCCCCGGACGGCGCCTTCGGCGGCCCGGTAGCCGGGCGTCATGGCGAAGGGGTCGGCGTGCGAGGTCCACCCCGGCAGGGGCGAGTCGAAGCGGTCCTGGTGGCGGTCGGCGACGTACAGGTACGCGGGCGAACCGGGTCCGCCGTTGAGGTACTTGTAGGTGCAGCCGACGGCCAGGTCCACGCCGTGCGCGTCGAGGCCGACGGGCAGGGCGCCGGCGCTGTGGCAGAGGTCCCAGACGGCGAGCGCGCCCGCCGCGTGGAGGGCGGCGGTGGTGCCGGGCAGGTCGTGGAGCCGCCCGGTCCGGTAGTCGACGTGGTTGACGAGCGCGAGCGCGGTCCGCTCGCCGGCCGCGGCGGGGATGTCGGCCGGGTCGAGGGGCACGATCCGGTGACCGGTCATCCGCGCGGCGGACTCGGCGATGTACCCGTCCGTGGGAAAGGTCGAACCGTCCACCAGGATCTCGTCGCGTCCCTCCCCCGCGAGGCGGGCCGCCGCGACGACGGCCTTGAAGACGTTCACGCTGGTCGAGTCGCCGACGACGATCTGCCCGGGGGCGGCGCCGACGAGCGGGGCGATCCGGTCGCCGATCCGCTCCGGAGCGGTCCACCAGCCCGACTCGTCCCAGGACCGGATCCGCAGCTCGCCCCACTCGCGGCCGATGACGTCGGCCATCCGGGCGGGGACGTGGGCGGGGAGGGCGCCGAGCGAGTTGCCGTCGAGGTAGACGGTGGCCTCGTCGAGGGCGAACTTCGCGCGGTGGCCGGCGAGCGGGTCGGCGGCGTCGAGCTCCAGGGCTCGCGGGTTCAGGTCAGACATGGCTGCGGGCCGTCCAGAGCTCGGGGAACACGTTCTTCTGGGCGCGCTTCTCCAGCCAGGCCACGCCCGCGGAGCCGCCGGTGCCGGTCTTGGAGCCCATCGCGCGGCGGGTCGCCACCAGGTGGTCGTTGCGCCATCGCCACACCAGTTCGGCGACGTCGCTGAGTGCCTCGCCGAGCCGGACCAGCTCGGCGTTCGCCTCGGCCTCGGGCTCCGCGTAGAGCGCCGCCCACACGGCCTCGACCTCCGCCGAGGGCTCGTACCGCCGGGTGAGGTCGCGGGCGAGGACGGAGGCCGGGACGGGCAGGCCGCGCCGGGCGAGGAGCGCGAGCACCTCGTCGTACAGGCTCGGCTCGTGCAGCGCCTTCTCCAGCTCGGCGTGGACGCGGGGCGCGCCCCGGTGCGGGACGAGCATGGACGCCGACTTCTCGCCGAGCAGGAACTCCATGCGGCGGTACATCGCCGACTGGAAGCCGGAGCCCTCGCCGAGCGCGCCCCGGTAGGAGTTGAACTGGGCGGGGGTGAGCTGGGAGAGCGGCCGCCAGGAGTGGTTGAGCGCCTCCAGCTCGCGCACCGAGCGCTTCAGCGCGTCGACGGCGACGGGCATCCGGTCCTCGCGCAGGGCGCGGCTCGCGGTCTCCCACTCGTGGACGATGACGGTGAACCACAGCTCCATGACCTGGGTGGTGACCAGGAAGACCATCTCGCCGGGGTCGTCCGAGCGGAGGTGCTGGAGGTGGGTGAGGACGTCCGCCTGGACGTAGTCCTCGTACGGCGTGGTGCCCGCGAAGTCGAGGTTCGGCGCGTCGGTGACCGCGTCGGCTCCGGAGGCATCGGGAGAACCCTGGTAGGTCGACATTTCTGTCTCCTCGATACGAACTACCGGGTAGCGGTCCGCTCCACCGCGTGCGCCCCTCCGCTGCGGAAGGCGGGCGCCACGGGAGCCCCGGTCCCCTCAGGAGGCGTGCGTCGTCGCGCGCCGTCCCAGACGCATCATGACACGATCGGACCGGTGATGTAGACCCCGTCTTCGTCATACGGAAAAGCGTTCGAACGGCAGCCGTTCAGGCCCTTGATCTGCTGCATCATCGCGGGCGCGAGCTTGCCGGGGCCGCCGCAGTCCATGTGCTCCCGGATGCCGATCTCGTGCCCGACCTCGTGGTTGATGATCAGATGGCGGTACTCCTCCGGCGGCCCCGCGAAGGTCGGCGAGCCCAGCATCCACCGCTTGAGGTTCACCACGACGCCGTCGGTGGTCTCGCAGTTCAGCTCGCCGTGGGTGTCGAGGCCCTGACGGGCGCAGAGCGCGTCCGCGGTGTCGGGGGTGGCTATCCGGATCACGAAGTCGGCGTCCGACCTGACCAGCTGGAAGCGGCCCCGGCCGTGCGCGGCCCAGCCGCGCGGATGGGCGAGTATCGCCTCGATCTCCTCGGCCGTGCCCCGGGCCGACAGGTCGACGCCCTCCTCGATCTGCACCCGGTAGCGGCGCAGCACTCCACTCGTGCCGGTGATCCGTCCGGAGGCGGAGGCGGTGGTGAAGGTACCCGGGCCGGACTGCGGCACGGTCACGGGCTTCTTCTTCGTGGCGGTCGGCTTCGGCTTCGGCTCCGGCTTCGGCTTGGGCGTGGGCTTCGGCTCGGGCTTGGGCTTCGGCTTGGGCTTGGGCTTGGGCTTGACGGTGGGCTTCGGCGTGGCCTTGCGGGTCGGTTCCTTCGACGGGGCCGCCGTCGGCTCGGGTGCCGACGGCGCCTCGGAGACCGGTGCGGGGGCGGCGGTGGCCGGGCCACCGTCGTCGCCCCGGAAGTGCGCGAGCGCCACGCCCGCGCCGAGCGAGACACCCATCAGGACCAGGGTCGAGAGGACGAGCCGGCCGCGGCGCGTGACACGCGTCCTCGCGCGGCGGCGGCTCGTCCCGCTATGTCGGTTCTGCCGGCGCTGAGTCGACGCCCCCCGCTTGCCCATGACAGTTCCCCCCTGTTCAGGCCGCTCCGCGGATCGTACCGGCCGGGGGGAACGGCACTCAGCCGAGCGTCTCGGCGGCGGTCTCCGAGGAGTCGCGCAGGAAGGCCGTGCAGCGCTCGTACTCGGCCTGCTCGCCGATCTCCCCCGCGGCGCGCGCCAGCGCGTGCAGGGCGCGCAGGAAGCCGCGGTTCGGCTCGTGCTCCCACGGCACCGGGCCGTGGCCCTTCCATCCGTTGCGGCGCAGCGCGTCGAGCGCGCGGTGGTAGCCGGTGCGGGCGTAGGCGTACGACTCCACCACGCGGCCCGCCTCGAACGCGTCGTCCGCGAGCTGCGCCCACGCGAGCGAGGAGGTCGGGTACTTCGCGGCGACGTCCGCGGGGGCGGTGCCCTGCGCGAGGAGCTCGCGCGGCTCGGGCTCGTCGGGCAGCAGCGTCGGCGCGGGACCGCCCAGCAAGTTCTCATGCGTAACCATCCCCCCAGTCTGCCCCACCCGTCCGCCCGCCCGCCGTCCCCTCCTGGGTGCACGCGGGGGTCAGGGGGTGCCCGGATCCAGGGGCGGGGAGGTCACGCCGCAGTGGTGGCGGCAGCCGGGATGGCAGGAGGGCGCCTCGGGGGTCCGCATCGTGAACCAGGCGAGCGCCGCGCCGAGCAGCAGCACGCCCGCGCAGATCGGCATCGCCTTGCCGAACGTCTCGTCGAACTCCGCCGCCGACCGGTACGCCTCCGGGCCCATCCCCGTCAGCAGCGGCAGCGCCGCGACCGCGATGAGCCCGGCCGCCCGCGCCGCCGCGTTGTTGATGCCGCTGGCGAGGCCGGCGCGGGAGACGTCGACGGAGGCGAGGACGGTCGCGGTCAGCGGCGCGACCAGCGCGGTCATGCCGAGGCCCAGCACCAGGAGGGCGGGCAGGACGTCGCGGACGTACGAGGCGTCCTCCCCGACCCGCAGCATCAGCAGCATCCCGGCGGCGCACAGCAGCGGCCCGACGGTCAGCGGGATGCGGGGCCCGATCCGCTCCCCCAGCTCGCCGGACCTCGCGGAGAGCAGCAGCATCAGGACGGTGGTGGGCAGCAGGGCGGTGCCGGCGGCGAGGGCGGAGTAGCCGGAGACGACCTGGAGCTGGAGCGCGGCGAGGAAGAAGAAGCCGCCGAAGGCCGCGTACACACAGAGCGTCACCAGATTGACGGCGGTGAAGAGCCGGGACCGGAAGATCGACGGCGGCACCATCGCCCGCTCGGCCCGCCGCCGCTCCACCACCACGAACCCGGCCCCGGCCAGCACGCCCGCCGCTCCGGCCCACCACACCGCGCCGATCAGCGCGTAGGTGACGAGGCCGAGTGCCGCCGCGCCGAGCACCGCCCCGAGCACGTCGAACCGTCCGTGCGCGGCCTCGTCGCGGGATTCGGGCACGTGCCGCAGCGCGACCGGCACGCAGAGCACGGCGAGCGGCACGTTGAGCAGGAAGACCCACCGCCAGCCGGGTCCGTCGACGAGCCAGCCGCCGACGAACGGCCCGATCGCGGCCCCGACGCCGCCGAAGCCGGACCACAGGCCGACGGCCCGGGCCCGGTCGTCCGGGTGGAAGCTCGCCTGGATCAGGGCGAGCGATCCGGGGGTGAGCAGCGCCCCGCCGACGCCCTGGAGGGCGCGGGCGGCGATGAGCACCCCGGCGTTCGGGGCGAGTCCGCAGAGCAGTGAGGCGAGGGCGAACCAGACCACGCCGACGACGAAGACCCGCCGCCGCCCGTACCGGTCGCCGAGCGAGCCGCCGAGGAGGATCAGCCCGGCGAGCGTCAGCATGTAGGCGTTGACGGTCCACTGGAGCACGGCGAGGTCGGCGCCGAGGTCCTCGCCGATGTGCGGCAGCGCGACGTTGACGACGGTGGAGTCGAGCAGTGCCATCCCGGAGCCGAGCACGGTCGTGAAGACGATCCACCGCCCGGTCCCGGAGGCCATCCGCACCTCGGGCCCAGCCACACTCATGCCTGCATGGTCCCCCGGACCCGGGCCCGCCGCCTCCCCGTCTCCCCCGCGGTCAGCGGGTGCGGAGCCGGGTCGCCGCCCTGACCAGGGCGTCCACGCCCCGTTCGGCCTTGGCGCGGGGGCAGCCGACGTTGAGCCGGACGAAGCCGGGGGTGCCGTACGTGGAGCCGGGCATGATCGCGACCTTCTCGGTGCCGACCAGTTCCTCCTGGAGCCGGGCGTCGTCGATGCCGAGCGGCCGGAGGTCGATCCAGGCGAGGTAGCCGGCCTGCGGCGGCTGCCAGACGACGTCGGGCAGCCCGTCGGCGAGCCGCTCCTCGATCATCGCCATCGTGCCGGCGACGTAGCCGCGCAGGGCGTCGAGCCACGGGGCCCCGTGCCGGTAGGCGGCGATGTGGGCGGTGAGCGAGAGGACGGCCGGGGAGGCGAGGCCCTCGCCGGTCTCCATCCGCCGGACGAAGGCCGCCCGCTCCTCCGGGTCGCCGAGGAAGCCGTACGAACCGGAGAGCGCCGGGAAGTTGAACGCCTTGGTGCCGGAGGTGACGAGCGCCCAGCGCCGGTCGCCGCCGGCCTCGGCGATCCGGGACCAGGGGATGTGCCGGTGGCCCTCGGTGGTGAGGTCGGCGTGGATCTCGTCGCTGACGACGGCCACCCCGTGGCGGCGGGCGAGCCGGGCGAAGTCGGTCAGCTCGGCCTCCGTCCACACCCGCCCGGTGGGGTTGTGCGGGGAGCAGAGCAGCAGCATCGTGCTGTCCGGACGGGCCAGCTCCCGCTCCAGGGCGCCGAGGTCGCCGACCGGCACCCCGCGCAGCTCGCGCCCGAGGCCGGTGACGGCCTTGCGGAAGCCGTCGTAGGTGGGGGTGTGGGTGACGATCCCGTCGCCGGGCCGGGTCCACATCCGCAGCAGCTGGGAGAGCTGGCTGAGCACGGAGGGCGCGTAGACCAGCGCCTCGGTGTCGACGGCGGTGCCGTACCGGGTCGCGTACCAGTGGCGTATCGCCTCGCGGAAGCCGTCGGGGCCGCCGAGCCGCCAGTCCGTGTAGCCGAAGACGCCGTGGGCGACGCGGGCGTGGAGGGCTTCCAGGACCTCCGGCGGGGAGGCGAAGTCCATGTCGGAGATGGTGAAGGGGAGGAGCTCGGAGACACCGAAGCGGTCCGCGATCCCGTCCCACTGGACCGACCAGGTGCCCGCCCGGTCCCTCACCTCGTCGAAGTCGTACATCGGTCCCTCCTCCAGGTACGCGAAGGGCCCGGCACCGCGGGGGTGCCGGGCCCTTCGGTCACGGCTGTTACTTCAGCTTCTTGCCGGCCGAGCGCAGCGCCTCGGACGCCTCGGTGACGCGCTTGGCCATGCCCGCCTCGGCGAGCTTGCCCCAGGTGCGCGGGTCGTACGTCGACTTGGTGCCGACCTCGCCGTCGACCTTCAGGACACCGTCGTAGTTGCGGAACACGTGGTCCACGACCGGACGGGTGAAGGCGTACTGGGTGTCGGTGTCGAGGTTCATCTTCACCACGCCGTTCTCGATGGCGGTGGCGATCTCCTCGGCGGTCGAGCCGGAGCCGCCGTGGAAGACGAAGTCGAACGGGGACGCCTGGCCGAACTTCTCGGCGACACCGGCCTGGAGGTCCTTGAGGAGCTCCGGGCGCAGGACGACGTTGCCCGGCTTGTAGACGCCGTGCACGTTGCCGAAGGAGGCGGCGAGCAGGTAGCGGCCCTTCTCGCCCAGGCCCAGGGCCTCGGCGGTGCGGATCGCGTCGTCGACGGTGGTGTAGAGCTCGTCGTTGATCTCGTGGGTGACACCGTCCTCCTCGCCGCCGGTCGGGGTGATCTCGACCTCAAGGATGATCTTGGCGGCGTGGGCCTTCGCGAGCAGCTCCTGCGCGATGGACAGGTTGTCGGCGAGGGTCTCGGCGGAGCCGTCCCACATGTGCGACTGGAAGAGCGGGTTCTCACCGCGGGCGACGCGCTCGGCGGAGACGTCGAGCAGCGGGCGGACGTAGCCGTCCAGCTTGTCCTTCGGGCAGTGGTCCGTGTGCAGCGCGACGGTGATGTCGTACTTCGCGGCGACGATGTGCGCGAACTCGGCCAGGGCGACGGCGCCCGTGACCATGTCCTTGCTGTACTGGCCGCCCAGGAACTCGGCGCCACCGGTCGAGATCTGGATGATGCCGTCGCTCTGGGCCTCGGCGAACCCGCGCAGCGCCGCGTGGAGGGTCTGGGACGAGGTCACGTTGATGGCCGGGTAGGCGAACTTGCCAGCCTTCGCCCGGTCGAGCATCTCGGCGTAGACCTCGGGGGTTGCGATGGGCATTCGTCCGCTCCTTGTGATGTGCGGGTGTGGGCGTTGCTATGTCCCTGACCTAGGGGCGACGTCATCGTCGGTGCCATCTTTCCAGACTCTTGTGCGGCCTCCCACGGGCGGCGCATGCCGAAGGGCGGGGTGTTTCACGTGAAACACCCCGCCCTTGGGTAAAAGCGCAGGTCAGAACCGCATACGCCGGGGTCCGGGACCTAAGTCACGACTTCGCGGCGGTTACGCCGGTCCTCGGGCCCGGTCATCAGGCCCCGGTCACCGGGCCCGGTCATCGGGCCCCGGCCTCGGTCCTCAGGCGAGTCCGAGGTCCGAGAGCTGGTAGCCGGTGAGGTACGAGAGCCCCGCGCCGGAGATCGCGCCGGCCGCGCCCCGGTCCACGATCGTGGCGACGGCGACGACCTCGCCGCCGGCCTCGCGGACGGCCTCAACGGCCGTCAGCGGGGAACCGCCGGTGGTTGAGGTGTCCTCGACCACCAGGCAGCGGCGGCCCTTCACGTCGGTGCCCTCGATCCGGCGCTGCATGCCGTGCGCCTTCTGCGCCTTGCGCACGACGAAGGCGTCGAGGCGCTGACCGCGCGCGGCGGAGGCGTGCAGCATCGAGGTGGCGACCGGGTCGGCGCCGAGGGTGAGGCCGCCGACGCAGTCGAAGTCCAGGTCACGGGTCAGGTCGAGCATGACCTGGCCGACCAGCGGCGCGGCCTCGCCGTCCAGCGTGATCCGGCGAAGGTCGATGTAGTAGTCGGCTTCCAGACCCGAGGAGAGGGTCACCTTGCCGTGCACCACGGCCTTGTCCTTGATCTGCTGGAGCAGTTCAGCGCGTACGTCAGTCATGCCCCGAGCTTAAAGCCGCCGCCACGCCCAGACGCTCTCGACCTCCAGGGGGTCGATGGGGGTGACCAGGCGCGGGTGGGTGTTGAGGCCGTTCGGGGGGCCGGACTGGGGCTCGACGCAGACGGCGTCCTCGGGCTCGTCGTAGATCACGACCCACTCGGCGCGGCTGGTGACCCTGAGCTCCAGCTCGCCCGGCCAGGTGAGGGCGACGTCGACGCCGTCGGGCATGCCGAAGCAGTCGTCCCAAGGGCCGGGGGTGGGGCCGATGCGGCGGCCGGTGGGCAGGTGGTCGTCGCCGCGCTCCTCCTGCCAGTCGGGCGTGAAGCCGACGCGGACGTCCTCGCCGCCCTGTCCGAGGTTCCGCAGGAACCAGGGGTGCCAGCCGGCCTGCGCGGGGAAGGAGTCGTCGTACGCCTCCACCCCGAACCTCAGGGTCAGCCGGTCGTCGGCCAGTTCGAGGACCTGGGTGACCCGGCCCTTGTACGGCCAGGGGTCGCCGAGCTCGCAGGTGAGGACGGCCTCGGTCGCGGTGACGCGGGCCACCGTCCAGGGCTGGTCGCGGACGGTGCCGTGGATGGCGTGCGGGGCCGCGTTGAGGGGCAGTCGGTGGGTGGTGGCCCCGTCGCGGAAGAGGCCGTCCCTGGTCCGGCCGCACCAGGGCACCATCGGGAAGCTGCCGTAGCGCTCGCCCTGCTTGAGGACCTCGGTGCCGGCGATGCGCAGGCTCTCGATCCGGCCGCCGTGCTCGGGGTTGATGGTCAGCTCGGCGTCGCCCGCCGTCAGTCGCGTCAGGTTGCTCACGCCCGAACCCTAATTCCTGGGGCCCGGATCATGGGACCGTTCCCACGCCCTCCTGGCGGCGGCGGGTATCCCCGGACAGGCCTCGGACAGGCCCTAGCGGCGGCGGCGCAGTGCGCGGCCGACGATGACGGCGGAGGCGAGGGCGAGCGCGGCGGCGGGGGCGACCCAGCGGAGGGTGGCGCCGGCGCCGCTCGGCTCGGGCGCGGGCATCGGGGCGTACCGGCCGCGCGGCGGCGCGTGGTCCACCTCCTCGGCGCTCCGGCCGATCATGGTCCTGCGGGCGTGGGCGGCCTCGGCCGCGGGTGCGGCGGGGATGTCCACCGGGGCGGCCGGGAGCGGTTCGCGGAGGTCCGCGGGGGCGAGGTCCTCGTCGAGGGCGGGGCCGCCGTCGAAGGCGCCGGTGCCGAAGGCGGTGTCCCCGTCGGGCGCCTCGTCGGCGGTCTCGGCCGCGAGCGCGGCGGCGGCCTCCACGAAGGCGTCCAGGAGCCGGGCGCGGGCGGCCTCCCGGGCCTCCTCGGGCTCCTCGGCGAGCCGGCCGGTGGCGGTGAGCGCGCCGGTGAAGCTGAGTCCGGTGCCTTCGGCCGCCGGGGTGAGGACGACGGTGAGGGAGACCTCGGCGACGCCCTTGCCGCGGGCCTCGGCGCCCTCGCCCTCGTAGGTGATGGCGCCGTCCCGTTCGACGATCCGCAGACCGCCGCGGTAGGTGATGGTGTGGCCGCCGACCCGGAGCCGGAGCCGGCCGACGAGGTCCTCGCCCGCTCCGGCGGCCTCCTCGGAGGCGTCGCTCTGGAAGCCGGGGACGCACCGCGCGACCCGGGCCGGGTCGGTGAGGACGGCCCGCAGGGCCTCGGCCGGGACCGGGACGAACACCTCATGCTCCATGGGATCCGAGCCTACTCAGCGGGGCGCCCGGCGTCGCCCGTTCGTCCCGGGAGCCGCGCCCGGGGTGCCGCTCAGTCGATGTAGCGGGGGTGGACGAGGGTGGACGGCGGGAGTCCGGTGATCCGGGTCCGCTCGGCGCGGCGGGCGGCGGCGGCCAGGTCGCGGGGGGCGAGGGAGCGGAGCGGGGGCGCGTCGGCGGCGAGCCCGAGGGCGGGCGGCCGGGTGCCGCGGACGGCGAGCAGGAAGCCCCAGTCGTCGGGCTCGTGGCGGGTGCCGCTGTCCCGGTCGGCGCGGTCGGGGCCGGCGGCGAAGCCGGGGGTGCCGCCCTCGGCGCTGTACGGCCGGGTGGCGTAACCGGCGGCGCGGAGGGTGGCGTCGGCGGTCCAGTAGGTGCGGGGCCGGTCGGTGGCGGGGCCGGCGTGCACGACGAGCCGGCCGCCGTCGGCGAGGACTCCGGCGGCGAGGCCGTAGAACTCCTGGGCGTACAGCTTGGTGCTGCGGGTGATCCCGGGGTCGGGCAGATCGGAGATCAGCACGTCGTACCGTTCCTGCACATGCCCGGCGGTGGCCCTGAGCCAGTTGAAGGCGTCGGCGTGGACCACCCGCACCCGCGGGTCGCGGAAGGCCCGTCCGTTGAGCGCGGCGAGCGCGGGGTCGGTGCGGGCGAGCCGGACGAGGCCGGGGTCGAGTTCGACCACGGTGACGGAGCGGACGCCGGGGTGGCGGAGCACCTCGCGGGCGGCGAGCCCGTCGCCGCCGCCGACGATGAGGACGCGTCCGTGCGGGCCGTTCATCGCGGGGTGGACCAGCGCCTCGTGGAAGCGGTGCTCGTCCGCGCCGGAGACCCGCAGCCGTCCGTCGAGGTAGAGGTCGGGCAGGTCCCCGGGGCCGCCGGTGACGACGACCTCCTGGAGGTCGGTGTGGACGGCGACGCGGACCCGCTCCCCGTACACGGCCCGGCGGGCGGCCTCCTCGAAGTCGTCGACGAGGACGGTCGCGGTGGCGAGCACGCCGAGGACGGCGAGGTTGACGCCGACGACGAGCGCGCGGGTGCGGGCCGTGAGGTCGCGGCGGAAGAACCAGAGCACCAGGACGGCGCCCGCGACCGCGTTGACCGCGCCGGTGACGAGCGCGCCGGTGAGCTGTCCCAGCCAGGGCAGCAGCAGGAACGGGAAGGCGAGGCCGCCGACGAGCGCGCCCACGTAGTCGGCGGCGAAGAGGTCGGCGACCGTGCCGGCCGCGTCGTCGGGGTCGCCGGGCGCCGCGGGCCGCCCGGCCCGGCCCGCCCGGCCGGTGGAGACGGGCCGCTGCGGCGCTCTCTGGATGAGCGACATCAGCAGCGGGATCTCGGCGCCGATGAGCACCCCGATGGCCAGGGAGAAGGCCACCAGGACCCAGCGCGACTCGCCGAGCCAGGCGAAACAGGCGTACAGCACCAGGGCCGAGGTGCCGCCGATGAGCGCGAGCGCGCCCTCCAGCAGGCCGAAGCCGACGGCGGCACGGCAGCGCAGCCGCTTGGCGAGGAGCGAGCCCAGGCCCATCGCGAAGACCATCACGGAGAGCACGACGGACGCCTGGGTGA
Source organism: Streptomyces sp. NPDC004435 (assembly GCF_042873895.1). Classification (NCBI taxonomy): domain Bacteria; kingdom Bacillati; phylum Actinomycetota; class Actinomycetes; order Kitasatosporales; family Streptomycetaceae; genus Streptomyces; species Streptomyces sp. NPDC004435. Next base: position 59,082 of record NZ_JBIAMB010000002.1, read on the forward strand.
CCGAGTCGCCGATCAGGTACGAGGCGAGGGCGACGAGTTCGAGTTCGTAGACGAGACCGCAGGCGGCGCAGACGAAGACGACGACGAGGACCGGCCACCGCACCGGGGCGCGCGGCCGCGGCGGCGGTCGGCGTCGCACCCTCGTGGGTGGCAGGGTCACGGTCGGCTCGATCATGCTCGTAACGCTACGTCACGACCCCTCCACCCCTTGTCACCCACACGAGTGCATCTGGGGCCGCACGGGTGTATTCAGAGCGCGGCGGGCATACGGGCGCCGATCCGGGTGCGGGTGACCACGAGCTGGCCTTCCTGCGGGTAGGCGTGCCAGGTCCGCCAGCGCACCTGGCCCTCGTGACGCTGCGCCAGCATCGCGGTGAAGGCGTGCGGCGAACCGGGGAACGTCCCGGCCAGCCCGTGGGGATGGTCGGCGACCAGCGCCAGCAGCTCCTGCGCCCGGCCCGCGAAGGAGCCCTGCGTCAGCGTCTCGACGCGGGCCGCGAATTCGTACTCCCATTCGCCGATCCGCTTGGAGACGCCGAGCGGCAGCGGGGTGCTGCTGCCCGGCATGCAGGCGACGGTCTCGGAGCAGCTGCGGCCCTCCTCCTCCAGAAGGACCTGGTGGGAGGCGCCCAGCAATCTCAACTGGAGCTTGGCGCCGGAGAGTTCGAGGTCGAGCACGGCGAGCGCGGGCAGCGGCTCGCGGCCCAGCGCCCAGGCCAGGTCGGCCGCGCGCGTGTCGGTGTAGGAGGTCTTCAGGGTGGTGAGCATGGGTCGGCTCCGCAACCACGGTTCGACGGGTGGGCCGGGGACGCCCCGGAGAGGGCTTCCACGCGATGGGGGGATTCGCCGGCTCGGGTCCACACAGGGTCCGAGGGCTGTCTCTGACAGGAGCGAGAGAACCACGTGGGCCGGACGACTCGCAGCGTTTTTACCCAACTTGCCGTGGTTTCCATCCTCTTCGGGGACCCCACAGTGCAATTGTTCAAACGGGCCCGGTCGCCGGGCGGGCGCCAGAAGCGCGCGGCACACCCCTCCCGCCCCGTCCGGCGACCGTCGCCCCACGGGCCCCGCAAGTCACCACGGGCCCCTTCGATCACCGAAGCCCCCGTCAGTCACCACGGCCCCGTCAGTCGCCACCGCCCCCGCCGCAGCCGCCACCGCTCCCGCAGCTCGAACCGCCGCAGGAGCTGCCGCCGTCGGACCATCCGCCGCGCCGGTTCCTACGGCCGCCGCTCCCCCGCCCACCGCCCCGGAGGACCAGCACGAAGAACAGCACCACCACGAACATGATGAAGAGGAACTCCATCGTCGTCTCCCCCGTGTCCGGCGGCTCGCTGCCGCCTGTGCACCGGGGATTCCCGCCCCGCGCGCACCCCAAAGCGCACTTGAGCAAGTCCAGAGCTTCGGCCCAGGATGACCGGCATGACAAGGCCACTGCTGAACCGCCGGCTCGCGGAGTTCGGAACCACGATCTTCGCCGAGATGTCCGCACTCGCCGCCTCGACCGGGTCGATCAACCTCGGCCAGGGCTTCCCCGACACCGACGGCCCCGAGGAGGTGCGCGAGGCGGCCGTCCGGGCCCTGCGCGACGGCCACGGCAACCAGTACCCGCCCGGCCCCGGCGTCCCCGAGCTGCGCGCCGCGATCGCCGACCACCAGCGCGCCCGCTACGGCCTGGAGTACGACCCCGACCGGGAGGTCCTGGTCACCGCGGGCGCCACCGAGGCGATCGCGGCGGCGCTGCTGGCCCTGGTCGAGCCCGGCGACGAGGTCATCGCCCTGGAGCCGTACTACGACTCGTACGCGGCCTGCGTGGCGATGGCCGGCGGCACCCGCGTCCCGGTCACCCTCCGCCCCCAGGAGGGGCCCCGCGGCGGGGCCGCCGGCGGACGCTTCGTCCTCGACCTCGACGAGCTGCGGGCCGCCGTCACTCCCCGCACCCGCCTGATCCTCCTCAACACCCCGCACAACCCCACGGGCACCGTCCTCACCCCCGCCGAGCTCACCGCGATCGCCGAGCTCGCCGTCGAACGGGACCTCCTCGTCGTCACCGACGAGGTCTACGAGCACCTGGTCTTCGACGGCGCCGCCCACCTGCCGATCGCGACCCTCCCCGGGATGCGGGACCGCACCGTCACCATCGGCTCGGCCGGCAAGACGTACTCCTTCACCGGCTGGAAGGTCGGCTGGACCACCGCGAGCCCGGAGCTGACGGCGGCCGTCCGCTCGGCCAAGCAGTTCCTCACCTACGTCTCCTCCGGCCCCTTCCAGTACGCCGTCGCCGAGGCCCTGCGCCTCCCCGACGCCTACTACGACGGGCTGCGCGCCGACCTCCGGGCCAAGCGGGACCTGCTGAGCGACGGGCTCGCCGAGGCCGGGTTCGCGGTGTACCGCCCTCAGGGCACGTACTTCGTCACCACCGACATCCGTCCCCTCGGCTCCGACGACGGCTTCGCCTTCTGCCGCTCGCTGCCGGAGCGGGCCGGTGTCGTCGCCATCCCGAACGCCGTCTTCTACGACCACCGCGAGGCCGGCGCGCCCTTCGTCCGCTTCGCCTTCTGCAAGCGGACCGAGGTCCTCCAGGAGGCGGTGGACCGGCTCAAGCGGCTCGCCTGAGACGCCGGGAGCCGGACCCCCGTGCGGGGACCCGGCTCCTGTGCGGTCGGTGGCGGCGGGGCCGTCAGCCCTCTTCGCCGCCCTCGGCCTTCTCCTCCGGGGAGGCGAGGCCGAACTGCTCGACGATCCACTTGTCGAACTCGATGGAGGCGCGGACCCAGCTCACCGTGGAGGACACGAAGTGCTCCAGGGCGACGCCGGTGCCGATCAGCATCTGCGCCTCACCGATGAGGCGGAGGGTGGCGGAGCCGTCCTCCTCCTCGTGCAGGTGGGTGTAGACCTTGGGCCACAGGGTGCGGCGGTTCCAGTCGTCGATCGCGTCGAGGATCCTGGACCGGTCGTCGGCCGCGTGCGGGCGGTCGTAGAACGTGCGCACCGAGAACACCTGCTGCTCGTTCTCGCCGCGGAACATGAAGTACGTGCGGAAGTCCTCCCACGGCGCCGCGAGGTCACCCTCGTCGTCGACGACGTACTTCAGCTCCATCTGCTCCAGGAGCTGCTTCACCAGATCCTGGTCGGGGACGACGGGGCCCGCCGGTCCTGCCTGGGGCTGGGGCTGTCCCCCGAAATTCGGAATCGAGGACGGGTCGATGCTCACCGTGTATTTCCCTTCGTACGGTTGTTGCCATCCTCCCCCATCCCAGCCCGTCCGTGGCAAGCCCCGCCGGGGGAGATCCGCTGCGGGCTGACTCGATCCGTGCCCCGGCCTACCGCGCCGCGCCGACGATCAGGCCGTCCTCGAAGCGGTCCACGCGGACGGTGTCGCCGTCGCGGACCTCGCCGGCCAGGATCTCCCTGGCGAGCCGGTCGCCGATGGCCGTCTGGATGAGGCGGCGCAGCGGGCGGGCGCCGTACGCGGGGTCGTTCCCCTCCTCCGCCAGCCACTCCAGGGCCTCCGGGGTGACCTCCAGGGTGAGCCGGCGGTCGGCGAGCCGCCTGGCGAGCCGGTCGATCTGGAGGCGCGCGATGCGGCCCAGCTCGGCGCGGTCGAGCGCGGAGAAGACCACGAGGTCGTCGAGGCGGTTCAGGAACTCGGGCTTGAAGCTGGCCCGGACGACCTCCAGGACCCGGTCCCGCTTCTCCGCCTCGGAGGTGTGCGGATCGACCAGGTACGGGCTGCCCAGGTTCGAGGTCAGGATCAGGATCGTGTTGCGGAAGTCGACCGTGCGGCCCTGGCCGTCGGTGAGCCGGCCGTCGTCGAGGACCTGGAGCAGGACGTCGAAGACCTCCGGGTGCGCCTTCTCGACCTCGTCGAGGAGCACGACGCTGTACGGGCGGCGGCGGACGGCCTCGGTGAGCTGGCCGCCCTCCTCGTAGCCGACGTAGCCGGGGGGCGCGCCGACCAGACGGGCGACGGAGTGCTTCTCGCCGTACTCCGACATGTCGATGCGGACCATGGCCCGCTCGTCGTCGAAGAGGAAGTCGGCGAGCGCCTTCGCCAGCTCGGTCTTGCCGACGCCGGTGGGGCCGAGGAAGAGGAAGGAGCCGGTGGGGCGGTCGGGGTCGGCGATCCCGGCGCGGGTGCGGCGCACCGCGTCGGAGACGGCCCGGACGGCCTCGCTCTGGCCGATGAGGCGGCGGCCCAGCTCGTCCTCCATGCGGAGCAGCTTCTGCGTCTCGCCCTCCAGGAGGCGGCCGGCGGGGATGCCGGTCCAGGCGCCGACGACGTCGGCGATGTCGTCCGGTCCGACCTCCTCCTTGACCATGGTGTCCTTCTGGACCTCGCGCTCGGCCTCGGTGGCCTCGGCCAGCTCGCGCTCCAGGGTGGGGATCTCGCCGTAGAGCAGCTTGGAGGCGGTGTCGAAGTCGCCGTCGCGCTGGGCGCGCTCGGCGCGGCCGCGGGCCTCGTCGAGGCCTTCCTTCAGCTCGCCGACCCGGTTGAGGGACTGCTTCTCCTTCTCCCAGCGGGCGGTGAGGCCGCGCAGCTCCTCCTCGCGGTCGGCGAGGTCGCGGCGGAGCTTCTCCAGGCGCTGGACGCTGGCCGGGTCGGTCTCCTTGGCGAGGGCCAGCTCCTCCATGCGGAGCCGGTCGACGGAGCGCTGGAGCTCGTCGATCTCGACCGGGGAGGAGTCGATCTCCATGCGGAGCCGGGAGGCGGCCTCGTCGACGAGGTCGATGGCCTTGTCGGGGAGGAAGCGGGAGGTGATGTACCGGTCGGAGAGGGTCGCGGCGGCCACCAGCGCGGAGTCGTTGATCTGCACCTTGTGGTGGGCCTCGTAGCGTCCCTTGAGGCCGCGGAGGATGGCGACGGTGTCCTCGACGGACGGCTCCGCGACGAGGACCTGCTGGAAGCGGCGCTCCAGGGCGGGGTCCTTCTCGATGCGCTCGCGGTACTCGTCGAGGGTGGTGGCGCCGACCATGCGGAGCTCGCCGCGGGCCAGCATGGGCTTGAGCATGTTGCCGGCGTCCATGGCGGAGTCGCCGCCCGCGCCCGCGCCGACGACGGTGTGCAGCTCGTCGATGAAGGTGATGATCTGCCCGTCGCTCTCCTTGATCTCGGAGAGGACGGTCTTCAGCCGCTCCTCGAACTCGCCGCGGTACTTGGCGCCGGCGACCATCGCGCCGAGGTCGAGGGAGACCAGGCGCTTGTTCCGCAGGGACTCGGGGACGTCGCCCTTCACGATCCGCTGGGCGAGGCCCTCGACGACGGCGGTCTTACCGACGCCGGGCTCGCCGATGAGGACCGGGTTGTTCTTGGTGCGCCGGGAGAGCACCTGCACCACGCGGCGGATCTCGTGGTCGCGGCCGATCACCGGGTCGAGCTTGCCCTCGCGGGCGGCGGCGGTGAAGTCGGTGCCGAACTTCTCCAGGGCCTTGTACGAGCCCTCCGGGTCGGCGGTGGTCACGCGGCGGCCTCCCCGGGCCTTCTCGAAGGCGTCCTGGAGCCTGCGGGCGGTCGCGCCCTGCTGGTCCAGGACCTGGCCGGCCTGCCCGCCCTTGGCGGCGAGGCCGATGAGCAGGTGCTCCGTGGACAGGAACTCGTCGCCGAGCTTCTTGGCGCGGTCGGCGGCGTCGGCGATGACGGCGAGCAGCTCGCGGTTGGGCTGCGGGGGCGCGACGGTCGCGCCGGTCACGCTGGGCAGGGCGGCGAGCAGCCGCTCCGCGCCGGCGCGGACGACGGCCTGGTCGGCCTCGACGGCGGCGAGGAGGTCGACGATGTTCTCGTTGTCCTGACCTGTCAGCAGGGCCAGCAGAAGGTGCGACGGGGTCAGGTCGGCGTGCCCCTGGGACACGGCGCGGCTGCTGGCCGCGTTCAGCGCGTCCCGGCTCCTGTTGGTCAGTTCTGCGTCCACGTGCGGGTTCTCCTCCTGGGCGGTGGTCCTCTGGGTCCTCGTCTGTACTGACTCATACAGCGTACATAAAGTTGAGTCTATTCCGCTCAAGGTATCGGAGGCAGGTGCGACGGCGGTAGTTTCCGGGCATGGCGACTGACCCGAGGAACCCCACGGACTCGTATCTCAGCTTCTGGCGCGAGTACCACATGAGCACGCTGACCACCCCGCGCCCGGACGGCACCCCGCACGTGGTGGCCGTCGGCGTCACGTACGACCCCGAGAACGGGCTGGCCCGGGTCATCACCAACAAGCACAGCCGGAAGGTCGCGAACGTGCTCGCGGCCGGCCCGGAGGGGGCGCGGGTCGCGGTCTGCCAGGTCGACAAGGGGCGCTGGGCCACCCTGGAGGGCGTCGCCCGCATCCGTACGGAGGCGGACACGGTCGCCGACGCGGTGGCCCGCTACGCGGACCGCTACGGCCGTACGCCGGCGCCCAACCCGGACCGGGTCGTCATCGAGATCGCCCTCACCCGGGCGATGGGCCGCGCCTGAGAGCACCGCACCGGGACAGCACAACGGCGCCATCGCGTTTCAGGTCCGCGATGGCGCCGTTGTGTGGGGGAAGCACCTGAGCGATCTAGAACGACGGGGGCATCGCTCAGGCACTGCGGGGGGTGGCGGTGAGGGTCTCGGGCTCGATCAGCTGGTGGTCCCGCTGGTCGAGATTGACGAAGATCATGCCGTACCGGACGGCGCAGCGGATGGGCTGCGGCGCGCCCCTCGGGCGCCTGAGGCACCGGTAGGCCCTGACGTCCTCGTCCTGCTCCCGTGCGACGACCACAGGTTCTCCGAACAGGGTGACCTTCAGCGAGTCGCCACGGTGGGGGATGGCCGTGACGAGATCGACGAAGTGCCAGCCGGACCGGTAGGCCGAAGCCATCTCCCTGCGGAAGACCCGGTCGTCCGGAGGGACGGTCATGCGCCGAGGTCCAGCGGCGCCGAGTCCCATGTGGGCTCCCGCTCGCCGGCCGGGGCGACGTCCCACGTGGGCTCGCCGAGGGCGAAGTCCCACGTCGGCTCGGTCTCACCGACCGGGGCGGCGTCCCACGTGGGCTCCCGCCCACCGAGCGGAGCGAAGTCCCACGTCGGCTCGCCCGAAGCCGCGGCGATGTGCGCGGGCGGAGCGTCCCACGTCGGTTCGCCGTTGAGGGCGAAGACACCGACAGCAGCCGCGGCAGCGAAAGCTATGGCGCCAAGTGCACGAACCATCCTGGTCATGGCCGATCTCCACCTCTTTTAATCACTACCTCCCCCGCCTTTAAGACGATGACTCACACCGATCCCTTCTGCCACCACCGCCAGGCATCATGTTCCTGTAATTCAAGACCCTGAGGGGGGTTCACATGGTGTCAATGCGGGAGGAAATGGCCACCGACCATCCCCCGGGGGAGCCGTGCGATGCCGGAAAAGCCCGGTACGCCGCCGCTCTCCGCGCAGGCCGAATAGCCCGCGAGGACCTCGCCGGCGATCCGTGCCTGATCGAACTGGCCCTCGTCCGCACGGATCCCGACGATGTGCGCTGGCTCCGCCCGGTGCCCCCGTCGGTCGCGCTGAACAAGCTGGTCCACCCCATCGAGCAGGAGATCCAGCAACAGCGGCAGCGGGCACTGTCGTTGGCCGACGCGTTCGAGCCGTTCATGTCGATCAGCACTCCCGACCCCTCCGCCGTCCAGGCCATCACCGTCCTGGAGGGGCTCGACGCCATCAACGACACCCTCGACCGCGTCCTGGACGAGTGCAGCGAGGAACTCCTCACCATCCAGCCCGGCAGCGGCCGCAAGCCCGAGGTCGTCCAGGACGGACTGCGCCGGGTGGAACCCCTGCTGGAGCGCGGCATCCGGATGCGCACCCTCTACCAGCACACCGCGCGGCACCACTCCGCCACCATGGGGTACGTCGAGCGGATCGGCCCCTACGGCCTGGAGGTCCGCACGCTGGAAGAGATCATCGACCGGCTGATCGTCGTGGACCGCAAGGTCGCCTTCGTGCCCGCCAGGACCGACCGCCGGGTCGCCCTGGAGCTCCGCCACGAAGGGCTCGTCCGCTATCTCGTCGGCGTCTTCGACCAGTTCTGGCTCTACGGCGTCCCCTGGGAGGCCGAGGTCCCCTACACCCTCTCCGTGGAAGGAGTCACCGGCATCCAGCTCTCCATCGCCAAGCTCCTCGTCGAGGGCCACGTCGACGAGGCCATCGCCCGCCGCCTCGGGATGAACGTGCGGACCTGCCGGGCGCACATCGCCAAGCTCGCGGCCACGCTGGGGAGCGGGAGCCGGGCGCAGCTCGGCTACCTGATCGCCCGGTCCGGCATTCTCGAACGGGACAACTGACCACCGTGCACGCACACATCACACTCGACGGCCCCGCCGGCACCCTGACGGTCTCCGGCGACGGGCTGCCCGTCGTGGAGCTCGTCCGGGCGGCCGGGACACCGGCCGACGAGCACACGCCGATCGGCACCCGGAAGGCCGGCCTGCTGACGCTCACCGTCGACGGCGCCCCGGCGTCGATCCGCCCGGCCCGGGGCCGGCTGCTGCGGCGCTCGTACCGGGTGGACGTCCGCGCCGGTGGCCGGCGGTACCGGCTCGTGCCCTGCTCGTACGGGGAGAGCCGGCTCAGCCGGGACGGGAAGCCGCTCGGCCTGATGAGCTCCAGCGGTGACGGGCGGGTGATCGACGAGTGGGAGGAGGGCGTCGAGCCCACCCCGCTCGACCTCGCCGTCGGCACCGCGCTGGCCGCCGCGTTCGGCACCGGCGCCTCGCCCTGGTGGGAGACGCTCGGGGACATCATCGGCGAGCTGATCTGAACACGGAGCGAGGGCCCCTCCCCGTCCGGGGAGGGGCCCTCGCTCCTGTGCGCTATTCGCCGCGCTTCGGCGCCGGGCGCCAGACCACCAGCGCGCTCGCCTGCTGCACGTCGGTGTACGGGACCAGATCGCGCCGGTAGGAGGCGTGCACCTGGGCCTCGCGCTGCCGCATCGCGGCGGCCGCGCCCTCGACGGCGGTCGAGAGCTCGGCGATCCGGGCCTGGAGCGCCGCGACCTGGTTCTCCAGCTCGATGATGCGCTTGATCCCGGCCAGATTGATGCCCTCGTCCTGCGACAACTGCTGCACCTGGCGGAGCAGTTCGATGTCGCGGGCCGAGTAGCGGCGGCCGCGGCCGGCCGTACGGTCCGGTGAGACGAGACCCAGGCGGTCGTACTGGCGCAGGGTCTGCGGATGCAGCCCCGACAGCTGGGCCGCCACCGAGATGACGTACACCGGGGTCTCGTCGGTCAGTTCGTACGGATTGCGTCTGCGTCCGTCCACCGCGTCACGCTCCCTTCGCCGCCTGGAACAGCTCCGCCCTGGGGTCCGCGTCGGCGGTCGCCGTCCGGTACTGCTCCAGGGCCTCGCGGGCCTTGTCGTCCAGCTCCCTGGGCACCGCGACCTCCACCGTCACCAGCAGGTCGCCGCGGGTGCCGTCCTTGCGGACCGCGCCCTTGCCGCGGGCGCGCATGGTCCGGCCGTTCGGCGTGCCGGCGGGCAGCTTGAGGGTGACCGCGGGACCGCCGAGGGTCGGCACCTTGATGTCACCGCCGAGCGCCGCCTCCGGGTAGGAGACCGGCACGGTGATGGTGAGGTTGTCGTCCTTGCGGCCGAAGACCGGGTGGGCGTCGACGTGCACGACGACGAACAGGTCGCCGTGGGGCCCGCCGCGCTCGCCCGGGGCGCCCTTGCCGCGCAGCCGGATCTTCTGGCCGTCGGAGACGCCCGCCGGGATGCGGACCTGCATGGTCCGCGAGGACTTGGCCCGGCCGGAGCCCTTGCAGATCTCGCAGGGGTTCTCGGCGATCAGGCCGCGGCCCTTGCAGTCCACGCACGGGTCGGTCAGCGAGAAGCCGCCGCCGCTGCCGCGCGAGACCTGGCCGGTGCCGACGCAGGTCGGGCACACCCGGGGGGTGCCGTTCGTGTCGCCGGTGCCCGAACAGGCCGTGCACGGCTGCTGGCTGGACATGCGCAGCGGCACCGTGGCGCCCTCGATGGCCTCGGTGAAGCTGAGCGTCACCTCGGACTCGATGTCCTGTCCGCGGCGGGGCTGGGTGCGGGCACCCGTACCGCCGCCGCGGTTGAACAGACCGCCGAAGACGTCCCCGATTCCGCCCCCGCCGCCGCCGGCGAAGCCGCCGGCGCCGCCCTGTGCACCGCCGCCGAAGAGGTCCCCCAGGTCGAAGTTGAACGAGCCGCCGCCCCCGGGACCGCCGGCCCTGAGGCCGCCGTTCCCGAAGAGGGCGCGCGCCTCGTCGTACTCCTTGCGCTTCTTGGGGTCACCGAGGACGTCGTTCGCCTCGGAGATCTCCTTGAAGCGCTCCTCCGCCTTGGTGTCGCCCTTGTTGGCGTCCGGATGGTTCTCCCGGGCGAGCTTCCGGTAGGCCTTCTTGATCTCGGCCTCGGTGGCGTCCTTGGGGACGCCGAGGACCTTGTAGTAGTCCTTCTCGACGAAGTCCTTCGTGCTCATCGACGTCCCTCCTCCCGCGCGCGGGTACGGCTGTTACTCGCTGTCCTGCTCCGAGGAGTCGTCCGACTCCTCGGCCTTGCCCTGCGCCCCGGGCTGGGGCTCGGCGACGGCCACGCGGGCGGGCCGGATGGTCCGCTCCCCGATCCGGTACCCCGGCTGCAGGATCGCGACGCAGGTCGTCTCGGTGACGTCCGGCGCGTACGAGTGCATCAGGGCCTCGTGGATCGTCGGGTCGAAGGGCTCGCCCTCCTTGCCGAACTGCTGGAGCCCCATCTTGGCGACGACGGTCTCCAGCGATTCGGCGACCGACTTGAAGCCGCCGAGGAGCTCGCCGTGGTCCCGGGCCCGGCCGACGTCGTCGAGGACCGGGAGCAGGTCGGACAGGAGGCTCGCCACGGCGATCTCCTTGACCGTGACCCGGTCCCGCTCGACCCGTCGCCGGTAGTTCTGGTACTCGGCCTGGAGCCGCTGGAGGTCCGCGGTGCGCTCGGAGAGCGAGGCGCGGGCCTGGTCCAGGGCGGCGGTGAGGCCGGCGTCGGCCGCCGGCGTGCTGTTCGCGTCCCCGGCCGGGGCCGCCGTGTCCTCGGTGGACTCGGCGGCCTCGGCGGCGGCGTCGCCGGAGGGGACGTCGGGCTTCTCCTCGAAGCCCGGGGTCTCCTCGCTCACGCCTGACCGTCCTTCTTGGGCTCGTCGTCGACGATCTCGGCGTCGACCACGTCGTCGTCGGCCTTGGCCTCACCGGCGGGGGCGCCGGCCTGGGCGGCCTGGGCGTCCGCGTACATCGCCTGGCCGAGCTTCTGCGAGACGGCGGCGACCTTCTCGGTGGCGGTGCGGATCTCGGCGGCGTCCTCGCCCTTGAGCTTCTCCTTCAGCTCGACGAGAGCGGCCTCGACCTCGGACTTCACGTCGCCCGGGACCTTGTCCTCGTTGTCCTTGAGGAACTTCTCGGTCTGGTAGACGAGCTGCTCGCCCTGGTTGCGGGACTCGGCGGCCTCGCGGCGGCGGTGGTCCTCGTCCGCGTACTGCTCGGCCTCCTGGCGCATCCGGTCGACCTCGTCCTTCGGCAGCGAGGAGCCGCCGGTGACGGTCATCTTCTGCTCCTTGCCCGTGCCCAGGTCCTTCGCGGTCACGTGCATGATGCCGTTGGCGTCGATGTCGAAGGCGACCTCGATCTGCGGGACGCCGCGCGGGGCCGGCGGGAGGCCGGTCAGCTCGAACATGCCGAGCTTCTTGTTGTACGCCGCGATCTCGCGCTCGCCCTGGTAGACCTGGATCTGCACGGACGGCTGGTTGTCCTCGGCCGTCGTGAAGATCTCGGACCGCTTGGTCGGGATCGTGGTGTTGCGCTCGATGAGCTTGGTCATGATGCCGCCCTTGGTCTCGATGCCGAGGGACAGCGGGGTGACGTCGAGGAGCAGGACGTCCTTGACCTCGCCCTTGAGGACACCGGCCTGGAGCGCGGCGCCGATGGCGACGACCTCGTCCGGGTTCACGCCCTTGTTGGCCTCGTTGCCACCGGTCAGCTCCTTGACGAGCTCGGCGACGGCGGGCATGCGGGTCGAGCCGCCGACCAGGACCACGTGGTCGATCTCGGAGAGGGCGATGCCCGCGTCCTTGATGACGTTGTGGAACGGGACCTTGCAGCGCTCCAGCAGGTCCGAGGTGAGCTGCTGGAACTGGGCGCGCGTGAGCTTCTCGTCCAGGTGCAGCGGGCCCTCGGCGGAGGCCGTGATGTAGGGCAGGTTGATGGAGGTCTCGGTCGAGGAGGAGAGCTCGATCTTGGCCTTCTCGGCGGCCTCGCGGAGGCGCTGGAGGGCCATCTTGTCGAGCGCCAGGTCGACGCCGTGACCGTTCTTGAACTGGGTCACCAGGTAGTCGACGACGCGCTGGTCCCAGTCGTCGCCACCGAGGTGGTTGTCGCCGTTGGTGGCCTTCACCTCGACGACGCCGTCGCCGATCTCCAGGAGGGACACGTCGAAGGTGCCGCCACCGAGGTCGAAGACGAGGATCGTCTGGTCGTCCTTGTCGAGGCCGTAGGCCAGGGCGGCCGCGGTCGGCTCGTTGACGATGCGCAGGACGTTGAGGCCCGCGATCTCACCGGCCTCCTTGGTGGCCTGGCGCTCGGAGTCGTTGAAGTACGCCGGGACGGTGATGACCGCGTCGACGACCTTCTCGCCCAGGTACGCCTCGGCGTCGCGCTTCAGCTTCTGCAGGATGAAGGCGCTCATCTGCTGCGGGTTGAAGCTCTTGCCGTCGATCTCGATCTTCCAGTCGGTGCCCATGTGGCGCTTGACCGACCGGATGGTCCTGTCGACGTTGGTGACGGCCTGGCGCTTGGCCACCTCGCCGACGAGCACCTCGCCGTTCTTCGCGAAGGCGACGACGGACGGCGTGGTCCTGGCGCCCTCCGCGTTCGTGATGACGGTGGGCTCGCCGCCTTCCAGAACGCTGACGACGGAGTTAGTCGTGCCCAGGTCGATGCCGACCGCACGTGCCATTTCGATTCCTCCAGCTGACTGACTTGAGTGGAACTGACTCAAGGATGCACGACGGGATGGCCGACGTCAACAGACCTGAGTCGAGGTGACTCAACTCTTCGTCGGCCCGATCACTCAAAGAGACGCGAGAAGCGCGTCGCTCCCTGACGCGGGAGGCGGGAAATGGGAGAGTCCTGATGCCCCGTGTCGGGCAAAGCGGGCATATTCCACGAACATCCCATGATCTCAGCCGGAGGGGTCCGGGGCATGACGGCGAACCGTACGCAGCACACCCAGCACAGCCGCCCACACGTCACCCGCCCTCCGCGCCGCGGGACGGGCCTCAAGCGCGCCTTCGACCTGCTGGGGGGCGCGGCCCTGCTGCTGGCACTCTCGCCGCTGCTCGCCGCCGTCGCCCTCACGCTCACCCTGGCGGCCCCGCCCCCGGGCGGCGCCCCGCTGCTGCGCCGCCGCACGGTGGCGGGCCTGGACGGCCGCCCCTTCACCATGCTGACCTTCCGCACCCGCAGTCCGCTGGCCGCGCTGCCGCTGCTGCTGCACGTCGTCCGGGGCGAGATGTCGCTCGTCGGCCCCTGCCCGCTCTCCCCCACCCACCGGGAGTGCGCCGGCGAGACCCGCCGCCGGCTCTCCGTACGCCCGGGACTGACCGGACCCTGGCAGATCAGCGACCGCTCCGACCTGCCCTGGGAGGAGCGCGAGCTGCTCGACCTCCACTATGTGGACCACCACTGGCTCGGCATGGACCTGGCCGTTCTGGCGCGTACGCTTCCAGCAGTCCGCCGACGTCGCCTGCGGCGCGCCTCCGCCCGTCCGGCAAGGCTTGCCTGAGCGACACAGATCACCGCGAGGGCCGCTACAAGTGGGGCGCCCGGACCGGTAATCTCAGCACGGACTAATTAAGTTACCGCTTAGTAGGCTCAAGGCGAGAGTGAGGGTACGGCGAGCACCGGCCGCCCCCGCCGCGCCCCAGGCCCGCCCGAGGAGCCCGTCATGCAACTCGCCGCGATCATCGTGTCGCTGACGCTGACCGTGGTCGGCGTTGCCCTGCTCGCTCGCGCCATCGGCCAGTTCGTCGCGTACTTCAAGCTGGGCCAGCCGGTCCCGGCCGGTACCCGTACGGACAACCCCTACCAGCGCAGCGTCACCCTGGTCCGGGAGTTCCTGGGCCACACCCGGATGAACCGCTGGGGCATCGTCGGCTTCGCGCACTGGTTCGTCGCGGTCGGCTTCCTGACCCTCCCGCCGACCCTCGCGCAGGCCTTCGGCCAGCTCTTCCAGGCCGACTGGACCCTGCCGGTCATCGGCGGCTTCCTGCCGTTCGAGCTCTACATCGAGTTCATCGGCGTCATGACGATCCTCGGCATCGCCGCCCTGATCGTGATCCGCCTGCTGAGCCTCCCCGGCCGGGCCGGCCGCAAGTCCCGCTTCGCCGGCTCCAAGGCCGGCCAGGCGTACTTCGTCGAGTACGTGATCCTCACCATCGGCCTCGCGATCTACGTGCTCCGCGGCCTGGAGGGCGCGATCCACCACGTCGAGCACTACGAGGCCGCGTACTTCGCCTCGTACCCGCTCGTCCTGCTCTTCAAGGGCCTCTCCCTCTCCACCCTCCAGACGCTCATCTACTTCACCGCCATGGTGAAGATCAGCACCTCGTTCATCTGGATGATCGTGGTCTCGCTGAACACCAACATGGGCGTCGCCTGGCACCGCTTCCTCGGCTTCCCGAACATCTGGTTCAAGCGCAACGCCACCGGCGAGACCGCGCTCGGCGCGCTCCAGCCGATGACGACCGGCGGCAAGCCGATCGACTTCGAGGACCCGGGCGAGGACGACGTCTACGGCGTCTCCCAGGTCGAGCAGTTCTCCTGGAAGGGCCTCCTCGACTTCTCCACCTGCACCGAGTGCGGCCGCTGCCAGTCGCAGTGCCCCGCCTGGAACACCGGCAAGCCGCTCTCCCCCAAGCTCCTCATCATGTCGCTGCGCGACCACGCGCACGCCAAGGCGCCGTACCTGCTCGCGGGCGGCGGCAAGGACATGGAGGGCAACGAGAAGGCGTCGGCCGAGGCCCTGAAGGACGTGCCCGCCTCGGCCCTCGCCGAGGCCGAGCGCCCCCTCATCGGCACCGCCGAGGAGAACGGCGTCATCGACCCCGACGTCCTGTGGTCCTGCACCACCTGCGGCGCCTGCGTCGAGCAGTGCCCGGTCGACATCGAGCACATCGACCACATCGTCGACATGCGCCGCTACCAGGTGATGATCGAGTCCGCCTTCCCGTCGGAGGCCGGCACGATGCTGAAGAACCTGGAGAAGAAGGGCAACCCCTGGGGTCTCGCCAAGAAGGCGCGCGTCGAGTGGACCAAGGAGGTCGACTTCGAGGTCCCGATCGTCGGCAAGGACATCGAGGACCTCTCCGAGGTCGACTACCTCTACTGGGTCGGCTGCGCCGGCGCCCTGGAGGACCGCGCCAAGAAGACCACCAGGGCCTTCGCCGAGCTGCTGCACATCGCGGGCGTCAAGTTCGCGATCATGGGCGGCGACGAGAAGTGCACCGGTGACTCCCCGCGCCGCCTGGGCAACGAGCCGCTCTTCCAGCAGCTCGGCCAGGAGAACGTCGCGATGCTGAACATGGCGTTCGGCGAGGACGACGACGACCCGGAGACGAAGAAGCCGAAGTCGGCGAAGAAGATCGTCTCGACCTGCCCGCACTGCTTCAACACCATCGCCAACGAGTACCCGCAGCTCGGCGGCGAGTACGAGGTCATCCACCACACCCAGCTGCTCCAGCACCTCATCGACGAGGGCAGGCTGATCCCGGTGACCCCGGTCGACGGCCTGATCACCTACCACGACCCGTGCTACCTGGGCCGCCACAACAAGGTCTACACGCCCCCGCGCGAGATCATGTCGGCCGTCCCCGGCCTGCGTCAGCAGGAGATGCACCGCCACAAGGAGCGCGGCTTCTGCTGCGGCGCCGGCGGCGCGCGGATGTGGATGGAGGAGCGGATCGGCAAGCGCATCAACACCGAGCGCGTCGACGAGGCCCTGTCCCTCAACCCGGACATCGTCTCCACCGCCTGCCCGTTCTGCCTCGTCATGCTCACGGACTCCGTGAACGGCAAGAAGAACGACGGCAAGGCGAAGGAGAGCCTCCAGGTCGTGGACGTGGCCCAGCTGCTGCTCGAATCGGTGAAGACGCCGGTCGACCCGGAGCCGGAGCCCGCGGACGAGCCGGAGCCCGAGCCGGCCGCGTAAGGCGCGACGCGTGACGGAAGGGCCGCACCACCGGGAACGGTGGGGCGGCCCTTTCTCGCGTGCTCTCGCGTGCTCTCGCGTGCTCTACCGCTTCACGGGCTTCTGGGCGTGGTGAGTGGCGACGAGCCCGCCCTTCAGGTCGTAGACCCAGCTGTTGCCGCCCCGCTTCGGGGTGTCCACGACGACGAAGCGGTACTGGTGCTTGCCGGGCTGCACGGCGAGCTTGTAGGTCCAGCCGCGGTGCTGGACGGTGAGGTGCTTCGGGTCGACGGTGGCGACGCGCTTGCCGTCGGGGCGCGCGACCTGGACGCGGGGCCCGTTCGGGGCGTGCGCGATGAAGGTGGCGACGGTGCCGTCGGCGAGCCTGGCCTGCGCCTTCCGGTGCTGCGGGGCGGGCTTGGGAGCCGGCTTGGGCGCGGGCTTGGGGTGGGGGGCCGGCTTCGGCTTCGGCTCGGGCTTCGGCTTCGGCTTCGGGGTGGGGACGGGCGCGGGGACGTCCTCCCTCCAGCTGCTCACGGTCCCGTCGGGCTGGAGCACGATGTGGAGCCCGTTGTTCTCCGCGTACGCGGGCTGCCCTCCCGTACTGGTCAGGCTGCCGATCAGCACCCCGTCCCGGCCCACGATGTCGGCGCTGTACGAGCCCTCGCCGGTCTGCCGCACCAGGGCGGTGGACCCGTCGGCCAGCGGCCAGTCGGAGACGGAGCCGTACTCCTCCTGTCCCGCGACCGGCTGCGGCGCGTCCTCGGCGAAGGCGGCGGCGGCCGGGAGGAGGAGGGCGACCGAGGTGCCGGTGGCGACGGCGGCGGTGCGGAGGAGGTGGGTACGGCGGGTACGACGGTTGAGAAGCATGGAGAACTCCATCAGGGGTTTCGCTGCTGACCTCACCGAAGCTACGGACTACATATTGAGGTGATACGTCCGTTTTGTAACAACGGCCGCGCGATCGGACGGCGACCCCTAGGGGATGTCACAGCTCGGCACCGAAGGAGCGGGTCCGCCGCTCGAACGGGTACGTTCAATGACGTGGCTGGATTCAGGAACGGACGCGGCCGGGACAACCGCCCCCCGCAACAGCATCGACCGCAGCAGGCGCCGCACGGGTACAACGCGACGCCTCCGCAGGCGTACCCGCAGCAGCAGTGGCAGCAACAGCCGCCACAGCAGCAGCCGTACGGGGAGCCCGAGTACTTCGGCGACCCGCACGCGCAGCACCCCCACGCGGCGACGGCGAACAACCCGGGCCACACCCAGATGTTCAGCGTCGACGACCCCTACGGCCCGCAGGGCGGCTACCAGGCTCCCCCGGCCCCCGTCGGCCCGCGCCTCCGCTGGAAGCCCCTGCTGAGCGGCATCGTGCTGCGCCCGGCGGACACCTTCCTCCGCATGCGCGACCACGCGGTCTGGGGCCCGGCGCTGATCGTCACCTTCCTCTACGGCCTGCTGGCGATCTTCGGCTTCGACCGGGCCCGCGAGGAGGTGCTGAACGCGACGCTGTCCACCACGATCCCGTACGTCCTGATGACCGGCGTCGGCTTCGTCCTCGGCGGCCTGATCCTGGGCGCGGTCACCCACACCCTCGCCCGCCAGCTCGGCGGCGACGGCGCGTGGCAGCCGACGGTCGGCCTCTCCATGCTGATCATGTCCCTCACGGACGCCCCCCGTCTCCTCTTCGCCCTCTTCCTGGGCGGCGAGAACGGCCTGGTCCAGGTCATCGGCTGGGCCACCTGGCTCGCCGCCGGCGCCCTCTTCACCCTGATGGTCAGCCGCTCGCACGACCTCCCCTGGCCCAAGGCCCTCGGCGCCTCGGCGATCCAGCTGGCGGCCCTCCTGAGCCTGATCAAGCTGGGCACCCTGTAAGAACCCCGATAGCCCTGATACGCGAAGGAGCCCCCTCCCGGAGGGGGCTCCTTCGCGTATCAGGGGCTGTCGGGGTCGGCGCTCAGGCGCTCAGGCGTCGAGGACCTGACCCTCGCGCTTCACGACGGGCGGCTCGACCGACCAGGGGAAGTTGATCCACTCGTCCGTCTTCTTCCAGACGTACTCGCACTTCACGAGGGAGTGGGACTTCTCGTAGATGACGGCGGAGCGGACCTCGGCGACGTGGTCGACGCAGAAGTCGTGGACGAGCTTGAGCGTCTTGCCGGTGTCGGCGACGTCGTCCGTGATCAGGACCTTCTTGTCGGAGAAGTCGATCGCGTCCGGGACGGGCGCCAGCATGACCGGCATCTCCAGCGTGGTCCCCACACCCGTGTAGAACTCCACGTTCACGAGGTGGATGTTCTTGCAGTCGAGCGCGTAGGCCAGACCGCCGGCGACGAAGACGCCGCCGCGGGCGATGGAGAGGACGATGTCGGGCTCGTAGCCGTCGTCGGCGATGGTCTGCGCCAGCTCGCGGACGGCGGTCCCGAAGCCCTCGTACGTCAGGTTCTCGCGTACTTCACTCATGTCCGCTACCGCCTCACACCTGGGTCCGATGGAAGTTCATGTACGAGCGGGAGGCCGTCGGCCCGCGCTGCCCCTGGTACCGGGAGCCGTACCGCTCGCTGCCGTACGGGAACTCGGCGGGCGAGCTCAGCCGGAACATGCACAGCTGCCCGATCTTCATCCCCGGCCACAGCTTGATGGGGAGGGTCGCGAGGTTCGACAGCTCCAGCGTCACGTGCCCCGAGAAGCCCGGGTCGATGAACCCGGCCGTCGAGTGCGTGACGAGCCCGAGCCGCCCGAGGGAGCTCTTCCCCTCCAGGCGCGACGCGATGTCGTCCGGCAGGGTGATGACCTCGTAGGTCGAGGCGAGCACGAACTCGCCCGGGTGGAGGATGAACGCCTCGTCGCCCTCCGGCTCCACCTCGCGCGTCAGATCGAGCTGCTCGGTGGCGGGGTCGATGTGCGGGTAGCGGTGGTTCTCGAACACCCGGAAGAAGCGGTCGAGACGCACGTCGATGCTGGACGGCTGCACCATGGATTCGTCGTACGGGTCGATGCGAACCCGCCCGGCATCGATCTCGGCCCGGATGTCCTTGTCTGAGAGAAGCACGCCCCCACGATACGCAGAGGGCGCGGACCTCCCCAATCGGGACCGGCCCACGCCCCGCCCACCTGCCCAGGTCAGCGCTGCTGAGCCTCCACCGGCACCGCGTGCCTCAACCGCGCGCACCGGGGACACCGGACGAGCCGCCCGGGCCCGATCCGCCCGGCACCGAGCTGCTGAAGCGGGAACGAGGCGGTACTGAACACGTGCCCTTCGGCACAGCGGACGACGGTGCGCTCCACGGAACCCATCAAGTCCCTTCCCCTACACACATGCTGGACGAGACAGCCACATTAGGGGATCAACAGGACACCCTCCACGCGGCACTCCGACGCACGGAAGAGAGGCGAAGTACGCCACCAGTGGCGCATGGGGTACAGTGTGCAACGATGCGACCGGCTCATTCGGCCGCAATGCGGATGTAGTTTAATGGTAGAACATGAGCTTCCCAAGCTTATAGCGCGGGTTCGATTCCCGTCATCCGCTCTTCTTACGAAGCCCCAGGTCAGCGGCCTGGGGCTTCGTAGTTGTCCAAGCCTCTGTGTCCGCGTGAGCGTCGGCTGACCGAAGGGGCCGGGGAACGTCAGGGGGTGGCGCGGACTACCACCAGTGATCCCTCGTAGACGGGGCGGCCGCGGAGGTGGCCGAAGCGCTCGTCCCACTCGCCCGAGCGGAGTTCGCTGCGCAGGTTCGTGTCGAACTCCTCGCGGACGCGGTCGTCGACGAAGCTCCAGGCCGACCCCGCTTGGCGGGCCGCCGGGTCCAGGAGCTTCTCGGGTCGTCCGTAGTACGCCTCGTCGAAGGTGTCGGTGCAGTCGAGGGGGATGGGGACGCTCCGTGTCTCTGCGGATCCCCCGAGGGCTGTGGTCAGGTCGGCGATCGGCGGGTGGCGGCGGGCCTCGACGGCCAGGACCTCGGGGGCGTAGCGGTTCAGCCAGAAGCCGCGGACGCGTGCGGGGTCGGTGGCGAGGAGCACGACGGGGCCCCGGGTCACGCGGCGCAGTTCGCGGAGCCGGGAGAGGGTGTCGGAGACGCGGCGGGCGTTGCAGAGCATCATCGCCGCGTCGAACGTCCCGTCGCCGAAGGGGAGTCGGCTGGTACCGGGGCCGGGCAGCGAGTCCGAGTCGAGCACCGTCCGGGCGGGTCCGAGAGCCTCGGCCACGACCTGGGCGATTCTCTCGTCGGGGCCGGGGCGGGACGTGCCGCCGCCGGGGGAGCCGTGCAGGTGGTGGCGGGCGGCGGAAACGGTGGTCATCGGGTCTACCTCGTCTTGTCGCCGGGGAATCGGTGGGTGCGGGTTACCCGGTGGCGATTCCCGCGGTGTTCCGGTGGGCCGGCGTCGCCTCTCCGCCGGGCCCGTGCGATGTCAGGCCCTGCGGGGAGGCGGGGAGAGGTCGTCTCTAGTGACTGGCGCCGGGCGCGGAGGGGGGCTGCGGGTGCTGCCAGGGGTCGGCCTCCGCACCGCGCTGGTCCCGGGGGTGATCGGGGCCGGTGTGCCGTGGGTGGAGAGGGTGGAGCGGGCCGGGGAAGACCGCGTTCTCGGCGACGGCGGGCTGGGGCGAGCCTCCGTGAGCGGCCGGGGGGTGGGGCGGGGCCGGGACCTCGTGCTGCGGGAGGGGTGGGGCCGGGACCTCGTGCGGTCCGTGGGGCGGGGTCGGGACCTCTGCCGGCCGGTGCCGGCCGGGGTCGGTGGCGGACGGGGAGCCGGTCATGTAGGGCCAGGCCGGGGCGGGCTGTGCCGTGGCGCCGGGGCCGCGGCCGTGGTCTGGGGTGCCGGGCGGGCGGGTGGAGGGCTGGAAGGGCGTCCAGCCGGCGGAGGGTCTCGCCCCGAGGACGGTGTCCGCGGTGTCGAGGGCCGTGACCTGTTCCGCGGAGATCGCGTCGGGGTCGGCCTCGGTGCCGCGGCCCAGGTGGTTCAGGAGGTAGTTGAGGAGGACCGCGACCAGGCAGCCGGCGGTGATCCCCGAGCCGAGCACGGTCGCCACCGGGGCGGGGAGGCGGGCGTAGAAGTCGGGGTCGAGGACGGGGAAGAGACCGAAGGCGAGGGTGACGGAGACGATCAGGGCGTTGTGGCCGGTGCCGAGGGCCGCCTTGGTGAGGGTACGGATGCCCGTGACGGCGACGGAGCCGAAGAAGACCACGGCCGCGCCGCCGAGGACGGGCAGCGGGACGAGGGCGACCAGTGAGCCCAGGACGGGCACGAAGCCCATCAGGACGAGGATGGCGCCGCAGAGCGTGACGACGTAGCGGCTGCGGATCCTGCTGAGGGAGACCAGGCCGACGTTCTGCGCGTACGACGTGGTGGTGAACGAGCCGAGGACGCCGCCAAGGACCGTGGCGAGGCCGAGGGCGCGGAGGCTGCCGGCGATGGTCCGGTCCTGGACCGGCCGTTCGGCGACCGCGCCCAGCGCCAGCAGCGCGGCCGTGGACTCCATCATCGACACGATCATCACCACCGCGGCGGTGGCGATCACGGTCGGAACGAACTGCGGAGCGCCGAAGCCGAAGGGCGTGGGCAGGGCGAACAGGGGTGCGTGGGCGAGGGGTTCGAGGTCGACCTTGCCCAGCGGGACGGCGATCAGGGTGCCCGCGAGCATGCCGATGAGGATGGCGACCCGTCCGAGGAAGCGGCCCGAGAGCATGCGGTGCACAGTCAGGGTGATGACGAGGGTCACCGCCGCCAGTGCCAGGTTCGCGGGCGAGCCGAAGCCGGCGGCCTCGGCGTCTCCGCCCCGGGCCCAGGTGCCGGCGACCGGCAGCAGGGAGACGCCGACCAGGGTGATGACGCAGCCGCTGACGACCGGTGGGAAGAACCTGACCAGCCGGCAGAAGACGGGAGCGAGCAGGAGGCAGAGGACTCCGGCCACGAGGGTGGCCCCGAAGATCGCCGGCAGTGCGCTGTCACGCCCCTGGGTGGCGGCGGCGGCGAGCGCCGGTGACACGACGGCGAACGAGACGCCGTTGACCAGGGGCAGCCCGGCGCCGACGCCGTAGACACCGAGGGTCTGGGCGATCGTGCCGAGCCCGGCGATCAGCAGCGCCGCGGCCAGGAGGGCGGAGAGTTGGGCCGGGGTCAGCCCCAGGGCGCTGCCGATGATCAGCGGTGGTGCGGTCAGGCCGGCGTACATGCTCGCCACGTGTTGGAGGGCGGCGGGCAGCATGCGGCGGGCGGGAAGGATCTCGTCGACCGGATGGGGTGGGGTCGGCGACGTGTGGTCAGTGGCGCGGGGCAGCAAGGCAGGTCCTTGAGACACCGCCCGCGGGCAGCGGGCTGCCGAGGGCGTGTGGGCAGAGTGACCGGTGCCGGGGGACGGCCCGAACCGGGAGCATGACCGATGGGGCGAGTCGCAAGGGGTGGGCGACTGTCACCACAGGTTTCGCATGACGGAAGAAGTTTTCCGTTCTGGACGGACGGGACTTTATGGCCCGGCCCGAACCTCGTCAACTCCCCCAACAGAGGCCGCCAGTTCCCGTCGAATTCTGGAGGAACAGACAGTCGCCACAGCGCTCCTTCCCCTTCGCCGCCCCGACCTCTCCCATAAAAGGCCAGGTCAGCGATGGTCCACTCGCTCAGGAGATCCGACGAAGGAGCCGGACGGCGGCCACCGGGGCCGACATTCGGAGCGTTCCGGCCCTTGGCCGCGAACGGCATGGTCCCTACGGTGTCCCGCTATGCCACCCGCAGACGATCAGTACGCCCTGCCCCGCTTCGATCCCGCCCGCGCCTCCGCCGTCCGCGCCCAGCTCGGCCTGACGCTCGGCCAGGTCGCCTGGGCCGTCACGGCCTACTGCGGTTCACCCGTGCACCCCGACCTCGTCGAGGCCTGGGAAGCCGGCACCGCCACCCCCGAGAGCACCCAGGTGAAGGCCCTCGCGGCGGCGCTCTGGTGCTCCCCGGTCGACCTCGTCGCCGAGCCCGCCACCCTCGCCCAGTGCCGTACCGTCGCCGGACTCACCGTCAGCGAGACCGCGACGGAGCTCGGTCTCACCCGCGGACAGTGGGAGGACGCCGAACGCCGGAACCGCTGGCAGGGCACCCCCGCCCAGACGGACGCGCTCCTGAGGGTCCTCTGCCCGCCACCGGCCTGTTTCGTCGCCGCCTGCGGCAGGACCGGCCAGCTCCGCGTCCTGCTCAGGGAGGCAGCCACCACCTGGTGGCCCCCTTACGTGGGTGCCCTCACCCGCATCGTGCCGCTCGACCCCGCGGTGCTCGGCCACGCCCTCGAACGCCTCCACCTCGCCTACCAGCAGTGGGAGGGCGCGGCCGGCGGCTCGCCCCGTCAGGCCGCCCGCGCGGAGGCCCGTGCGGCGGACTTCCTCGAACACATCGACCTGCACCTCTGGCACCACGTCCGCGAGGCCATGAACCAGGCCCGGCCCGCCTCTTGACACCCACGCCGCACCGTGAGGAACTGTTCCGACTTCGCCGGACGGAGTGGCACCACCCGCATCACGGACAGATGCGCGGAAGCCGGCCGGGGAACCGCGGGACCACGGGACACGAATCCCTCCCGCCCGTTCTCCGGCGACCCACTCCCCGCTCTCCGGCCGCGTCACCCAGGCACGACGGCCTCTCGGCCGCACGCCCGGTGCCGCATCCTCCGCATCCCGTCATCACCCGCATCCGCAGAGCCGTGCGTCGCCGACGCCTGCTCTCCCGTAGGGCTGCCCGCGCTCCCACGAGACCGCCGCGGCCAGGAGACACGCCATGCCGGAATCCCACTCCGCCCCGGAACCGACGAAGACCGAGTCCGGGACCGATGCCCGCCCCGACACACCCGCGAGACCGGACGACACGCATCCGGTCGACCAGATGCTGCCCCCGCTGAAGCTGTTCAGCGCCGGACTGCAGCACGTCGCCGCCATGTACGCCGGCGTCGTCGCGCCTCCGCTGGTCGTCGGCATCGGCGTCGGCCTGTCGACCGCCGACATCGCGTTCCTCATGAGCGCGAGCCTGTTCACCTCCGGCATCGCCACGCTCCTGCAGACGCTCGGGTTCTGGAAGGTCGGGGCGCGGCTCCCGTTCGTCAACGGCGTCTCCTTCGCCGGTGTCGCGCCGATGCTCGCGATAGCGAAGGCCGAGGGCCCCGAGGACGCGCTGCCCGTCATCTACGGAGCCGTGATCGTCGCCGGCGTCTTCGGGTTCCTCCTCGCCCCCTTCTTCTGCAAGCTGATCCGCTTCTTCCCGCCCGTGGTCACGGGCACGGTCATCACCCTCATCGGTGTCTCCCTGCTGCCCGTCGCGTTCAACTGGGCGCAGGGCGGCAACGCGCAGGCACCGGACTACGGCAGCCTCAAGTACATCGGCCTCGCCACCGCCACCCTGCTGATCACCGTGGTCCTGCGGCGCGTCCTGACGGGGTTCCTCAAGCAGATCTCCATCCTGCTGGGCCTCGTCGCCGGCACGCTGATCTCCCTGCCGCTGGGTGTCGCCGACTTCAGCTCCGTGGGCGACGCCGACATCATCGGACTCCCCACCCCGTTCCACTTCGGCGCACCGCAGTTCGCGGCCGCGGCGATCATCTCCATGTGCATCGTGATGCTCGTGTCGATGACCGAGTCCACCGCGGACGTCCTCGCCCTCGGTGAGATCGTCGAGCGGCCCGCCGACGAGAAGACCCTCGCCGCCGCGCTCCGCGCCGACGGCCTCGGCACCGCCCTCAGCCCGCTGTTCAACGGCTTCGCGGCCAGCGCCTTCGCCCAGAACGTCGGTCTCGTGGCGATCACCAAGGTCCGCAGCCGCTTCGTCGTCGCCGCGGCCGGCGGCATCCTCCTCCTGCTCGGCCTCTGCCCCCTCCTCGCCTCCGTCGTCGCGCTCATCCCCCAGCCCGTCCTCGGCGGAGTCGGCATCGCCCTCTTCGGCACCGTCGCCGCCAGCGGCATCCAGACCCTCGCCGGGGCGGCCCTCGAACGCGGCGACAACGTCCTCATCGTCGCCATCTCCCTGGGCGCCGGCATCATCCCCATCGCGGCCCCGGACTTCTACCACTCCTTCCCCGAGGGCGCCCGCATCGTCCTCGACTCCGGCATCAGCACGGGCTGTGTCGTCGCCGTCCTCCTCAACCTCGCCTTCAACCACCTCGGCGGGAAGAGCGACCCCGCTCCGGAGGCGCTGCCCGCGCCCGCCGCACACCACTGACACCCGCCCGCCCCGAGCCCTCACGGGCGCCCGCCTCACCGACCCCCGGACCCGGTGAGGCGGGCGTCCGCGCTCTGTTGGCGTGTGATCCCGCCGGTGTGGTGATGTCGCCCGGGCGGGGCCGGTGCCGACCACGGCCTGATGACGCCCGCTCTCCCCCGTCTCGCATCTGCTTGTCTGTGCCGGTCAGGAGAGTGCGCGGCGGAGTGCGTGCTTGTCGGGCTTGCCGACGGTGCTGAGCGGGATGGCCTTCAGGACGTGGAACGCGTGGGGGACGGGGAGACCGCGGGCGGCGACGAGGCGGCGCAGCTCGTCGAGGTCGGTGCGGTGACCCGGGGCGGGCACGACGGCGGCGTGGACGTGCTCGGAGGTGTCGTCGTGACGCGTCCCGAAGACCGCGCACTGGACCACGGCGGGGTGGGCCGTCAGCACCTCCTCGATCTCGCCGGGACAGATCCGTGTGCCGTCGACGGTGATCATGTCGTGGCCCCGGTCGGCAAGGAAGAGATAGCCGTCGTCGTCGAGGTAGCCGATGTCGCCGGTGCGCACCCAGCCGTCGTGGAGTACGCGGGCGGTCAGTGCGGGCTGCTTCCAGTAGCCGCTCATCGCGCTGTGGGCGCGCGCGTGGATCTCGCCCTCGCCGCCGTTCGGGAGGGCGTCGCCGTGCCGGTCGACGACGCGGAGTTCGACGCCGGGCATGGCGCGGCCGACGGTGATCTGTCCGTGGCGGCCGACGCGGTCGTGTTCCTCGGGGCCCACCTCGGTGAGCCCGAGCGTCTCGTTCTGTCCGTACCAGCTGTGCAGCACCTTGCCGAAGACGCCTTCGGCCTGCCGCAGCCTGGACGTCGACGCGGGGCTGCCGCCGTAGGTGAGCTGCCGGACGCTGGAGGTGTCGGTCGCGGGCAGCGCGGGATGGTCGAGGAGCTGGTGCAGGAGTGGCGGCAGGAGGAACAGGCGGGTGACCCGGTCGCGCTCGATCGCCGCGAGGACCTCGCCCGGATCGAACGCGGGCTGCAGGACGACGGATCCGCCCTGGAGGAGCACGACGTCCGCCCAGAGCCCCGCGATGTGCGTGAGCGGCGTACAGGCCAGATAGCGGGGCGGAGCGCCGGCGGGGGAGGACAGGTGGTCCAGGGTGCGGCGGTACGGGCCGTGCTTCATCTGGAGGCTCTTCGGCAGCCCGGTCGTGGTGCCGCCGGTGTGGCGGATGCACCAGTCGTCGGTGGCGCCGACGGGCACGGTGACGGGCTCCGCCGGCTGCCCGGCCGCCGCCGCGCAGAGGTCGTCGGCGGACGGGTGCGGGCCCAGCGTCGCCGACACGGGTACGCGCAGGAGCGGCTTCAGCCGGTCCAGGTCCGCGTACCGGGTCGGGTCGGCCAGCAGCAGCTCGGTGTCGGCGACGTCCACCAAGTGCGCCAGGGCCTCGGCGTTCAGGCCGTCGTACAGGGGTGTCACGCGCGCGCCTGCCAGGTTGGCCGCGTAGCGCGCGACGAGCGCCTCAGGGGTGTTGCCCGTGAGCAGGGCGACGGTCTGCCCGGGCCGGACACCGCGCGCGATCAGCTCGCGGGCGAGCCGGTGGACGCTGTCGCGCAGCTCGCCCGCGGTGATCTGCCGGCGGTCGGGACAGATGATCACGGGCAGGGCGGGGTCGCGTGCCAGGGTGTGGAGGAGGGCGTCCGTGTAGGTGACGAAGCCGGGGTCGGCGGACTCGGGCGGCGGGGCCGCCCCGGGCCGGAGGTCGGACATCGGTGTCCCTTGGGAGATGGGCGGGAGGGCGGGAGGGCGGGAGGAGTGCGGTGGCGGGCTGGTGGTGGGGGGCGCCGGGTCGCCGTCACGGGACCAGGGCGGCCGGCCTGGCGTGGCGTTCGAGGGGCGTGAGGTACGGCAGGTCGTCGAGGGGCTGATCGGTGAAGAAGCGATCCAGCAGCTCGGACATCTCCGACGGCCGTTCGAGATGGCAGAGGTGGTCGGCGCCCCGGATCAGGGTGAAGACGCATCCGTCGATGGTCGAGGCGACCTCGCGCCCGAGGTCGGGGTGGGTGAGGCTGTCGTGTTCGCCGGTGAAGACCAGCGCCGGGACGTCCCGTACACCGCCGGGCCGCAGCCCCTGCCAGTCGATGACACGGTAGGTCGAGGCGAGGTGCCGGGGGATGTCGGCCTGCGGGACCGAACCCATGGTGCGGGCGAGGACGCGGGTGACGACCGCGCGCTTGTGGACGTCCCGCTCGGCGGGGGACAGCAGGGCCGCGATGCTCGTACGGGCGTAGGCGTCGGCGTCCCCCGACTCCAGGGCCTCGGCCATCCTCCGCAGCGCGGCGCGCCGGTCCGGCGGGTAGACGGGAGCGGCGCCCACCAGTGCCAGGCGGGCGACGCGCTCGGGATGCCGCTGGGCCAGGCCGTAGGCGATCGGCATGGCGTAGGAGGCTCCGAAGAGGTTCACCCGTGCCAGCCCCAGCCGGTCCAGCAGGTCCGTCAGCGCGCCGGTGAGGAAGTCGAAGCCGTACGAGGCGGGCAGCACATCGGCCGCGCCCGATCCCGGCAGGTCCACGCTGATGACGGTCGCGGACCGGGCCCAGCGCGCTTCGAGCCGCCGAAAGGCGTACATGTCCTGGAAGGCGCCTCCGAGCACGACGACGGGATCGGTGGCGGGCGCGGCGTTCTCGACGATCCGGCACCGGTAGCCGAAGTCGTCGAAGGTGAGGCGGCGGACCCTCTCGCTGTTCATGCCCGGTCAACAGGGACGGGCGGGCATAGGTCACGCGACGTGATCATCTGACAGGGGCGCGTCGTGAGCGGATGTCAGGCCGGCAGGAGCCGTCCGGCCGTCGGCCGGCCGGCGGATGTCCGCGGCCGGGATCGCGTCAGGGCCGTCCCCCGGCCGTTACCAGGGGCGCCGGGGCCGCGGCTCGGTGGCCGGGGAGCAGCGCCGCCGCGATGACGGCGCAGAGGGCGAGGGCGGTCGTCACGCCGAAGGCCTGGGCGAAGGCCACGGCGCTGTGATCACCGCGCTGGAGCAGGACGGCGAGGGCGGCGATGCCGAAGGAGCCGCCGAGCTGCTGGAGGATGCGCGTCGTGGTGCCGGCGTCCGCGACCTGGGAGTCGTCCAGCCCCTGATAGGCACCGACCGTGACGGCGAGGGTGACGGCGCTCGTGCCGAGACCGCGGAGGAAGAGAGCGGCGCCGAGGACCGATCCCTCCCCCACCGAGGCGGCGAGGGGCCAGGTCGCGGCGGCGCTCAGCAGCAGGCCGGCCACCACGACCGGCCGAGGCCCGATCCTGTCGGTGAGCGCGCCGGCCACCCGCGCCGCCAGCGCGCCGACGCCCTGCGGCACGAGCAGGAGACCGGTGGCGACGACGCCCTTGTCGAGTACGAGCTGGCAGTACAGGGGCAGCAGGAACATCCCGCCGTACGTGGTCGCACCGCCGACGAACATCAGCACCGACGTCGCGGCGAAGGAGCGCAGCCGGAACAGGCGCAGGTCGATGAGGGGCGCGCTGCTCCGCAGGCTCCGTCCGACGAACGCGGCGAGCAGGACGGCCCCCGCCGCCGACGGCAGGAGCACCCGCCCTCCTCCCGCGCCGTCCGGGCCGCCGCACTGCGAGAGCCCGTACACGAGCGCGGTCAGGCCCGGGCAGGCGAGCATCAGCCCCACGACATCGAGGCGGGAGGCCCGCTGCCGGGGGTCCGGGGGCACGCCTCGCCGGGCGAGGAGCAGCGCGAGCCCGCAGACGGGCAGGTTGACGTAGAAGATCCAGCGCCAGTCGAGGTGCGCGAGCAGCAGCCCGCCGCACAGCGGCCCCAGGACCGGGCCGAGGAGGGCCGGCAGCGAGACGACGGCGACGAGCCGTCCGACCTGTCGGCCGCGGGCGGCCCTGACGACGATGGTCTGGAGGGCGGGCATCATCAGCCCGCCTCCGGCCCCCTGCACGCCCCTGAACGCGACCAGCGACCCGATGCTCCAGGCGCAGGCGCACAGCAGCGAGCCGACGGAGAACAGGACCAGCGCGCCCAGCCAGACCCGCCGCGTCCCGAACCGGTCACCGGCCCAGCCGCTCACCGGGATGACCATCGCGAACGCCAGCAGGTAGGCGGTGCTGACCCATTGCACGGTCGTCGTCGGGACGCCGAGGTCGGCGGCGAGGGCGTCGACCGCGACGGAGAGGATCGTGCTGTCGAGCAGCGGCGCGAAGGCGCCCACGGCGAGAACGCCGCACAGCCGGAGCAGGGCGGGATCCAGGCGTTCCCTCGGCATGCGGTCCCCTCGGTCGACACGGATGCGCTCCGGTCCACGCAGGAAGGGGAGGGCGGGGCGCCCACCGCGGAATGCCGTGGGCGGCCCGCCCCCGCGGCGACCGCCGGGGCGCCCCGCCCCGCGGCGACCGCCCGCCGATGCCGTGGAAGGGAGGCGCCCCGACAACGATCAGGCGACCGATGCCGTCACGGCCGCCCACCCCGGTGCACACGCCGGATCCCGGTCCGAGGCCGGCTCATGGGAGTTCTTGGCGCGGGTTCGGTTCCCGTCGTCCGCTCTCGCACGAAGGCCCTGGTCGGTGACCAGGGCCTTCGGTGTCAGTTCTGGGTGGTGCCGGTGTCCGGACGCTCGGGGGCGGCGGTCGTGCCGGTCTTCTCGCGCATCTTGCGGACCAGCTCCGCCTTGCGGTCGGCGGCGCCCTGGCGGTCGAGGTTGCGGTGGGGGCCGTTGTTCTGGCGCTCGGCGCGGGACTGCTTCTTGCGCTGGCCGCCGCCCTGGCCCACGGGGTTGTTGATGTTCTTGCTGTCGGTCACGGGTGCTCCCGGTCGTGGAGGTGGGGATCCGCGGATGCGGCGTTCGAGGACGCCGGCGGGAGGCCGTCACGCGCTCTCATCCGTAAGTATCCACGTCGGCGAGGAAGCGCCGCTGGTCGGACAGGAAGCCGGCGGCGAAGAGGGAGCGCGGCGCCCACAGGGCGGTCAGGGTGAGGCGCAGCGGGTCGGTCTCGACCTCGTGCCTGAGCAGGGCGTGGGTGGCGTCGGGGTAGTGGGCGACGCGCAGGTGGGGCGCGGGGAGCAGGCGGCGGTAGGCGGACTCGGTCTCGGCGGTGTCCACGTTCACGTCGTGGCCGGCGAGCACCAGCAGGACGGGGAGGCCGCGCAGGGCCGGAAGGCCGGCGGTCGCGTCGGCGGTGTGGTTCCTGGAGACGAACCGCCAGCGGGCGGCCGTCATGCCCTGGGGGTCCCCGACCGCCCGCACGTACTCGGCGTGGCCGGCACCCCTTTCGAGCAGCTCCAGAACGGTCTCGCGGCGGCGCAGGGCAGCGGCGACCTCCGCGTCCGACGCGCCGTCACGGCGCAGTTCGGAGAGGAGGTGGTAGCGGCCCTGCCGGTGCCAGTTGACGGCGGGTGAGACGGCGACGGCGAAGCGGATCCGGCCGTCTCTCGCGGCGATCGCGGGCAGGACCCAGCCCGCCTGGCTGGCGCCCCACAGGCCGATCCGGTCGGCGTCGACGTCCGGCCGCTGCCGGGCCCAGGCGATCGCGTCGACGGCCTCGCGCGCGCGGTCCTCCATGGTCTGGTCGAGCCAGTCGCCCGGCGCGCCGGCCACGCCCGGTTTGCTCCAGGAGAGCGAGGCGTACCCGGCCCGGGCGAAGGACTCCCACATCGGCCGGTAGAAGCCGTCGTGCGTGGCGTCGACCGGGCCGTCCCCGTGGACGAACACCACCAGGGGGAAGGGCCCCTCCCCCTCCTCGGGCAGCGCCAGCACACCGTGCAGGGTCCGCCCGCCGTGCCGCACGGTCACCGTCTCCTCCCGCAGGTCGTAGCTGTTCTGCCAGACCACGACCCCGCCGAGGCCGGCCGCGACCAGCGCGAGCGCCGCCAGGGTCGTGAGCACGGTCCGCACGACCCGACGACGGCGGGTCGGGGTCCTGCGTCGCGGTCTCGTCGACATCTGCCCCTCCAGGGACGGGAACGGACGAACGAAAAACTAACGCATGTGAAACGCTCGTTTCTCTTTCGACCGTACCTAGTTCGTACGTAGAATGCGAGGGCGGGACGGAAGCACGCGAGCACCGAGGAGGAGTCATGGACGCGGCGATCGTCATCAGGCGCGGCGTACCGCCCGGCGCCGAGGAGCGGGTGGCCGGGCTGTACTGGGAGGCCTTCGGCCGCAAGCTCGGGGCCGCCCTGGGCCCGGCCGAGCGGGGCCGCGCCTTCCTCGCCCGCCACCTCCACCACGACCGCGCGGTCGTCGCGCTCGCCCCCGGCGGCGGGCACGTCGTGGGCGTGGCCGGCTACCGGCTCGGGAAACGGGGCCTCACCGGCGGCGGCGCGCGCGACGTGCTCGCCGGCTACGGGCCGCTCCGCGGTCTGCCGCGGCTCGCCCTGCTGGCACTGCTCGAACGCACCCCGGGGCCGGGGGAGCTCGTCATGGACGGCATCGCCGTCGACCCCGCCCGCCGCGGCACGGGCATCGGGAGCCTGCTGCTGACGGAGATCGCCGCCGTCGCCGCCGAGCACGGCTGCGCGCGGATCCGCCTGGACGTCATCGACGTCAACCCGCGCGCCCGCGCCCTGTACGAGCGCCACGGCTTCACCGCCGTACGCACCGAACGGACGCCGTACCTCCGGGACCTGATGGGCTTCGGCGCCGTCACGACGATGCGTCGCACCGTCCCGGACCGACCGGCCGGCCCGCCCGGCCCGCCCGACGAGACCTTGGAGCCACAGCGATGACCAGCGAGCCCGTGGACGCCCACGCGGCGGAGCCCGCCACCCCCGGGATCGACACCCGCGGGATCGAAACCCGCGAGATCGACACCCCCGGGATCGACACCCCCGAGATCGGTACCCGGACCCTGGTCCTCGCCCTCGTCCGCGAGGACGGCACCGTCGACGCCGGCGAGCTGTACTCCGTCGCCGAAGCCCTCGGCATGACCGACCAGCAGGTCCGGCTCTGCCTCAAACGACTCGTCGCCGAGGGCCGGTTCACCCAGGACGGGCGAGGGCGCAAGGCGGTGCTGCGCGCCACCGCCGACGCGACCGGCGCGATCGCACCGGACGTGGAGTACGTCCGCCACGCCTATCGGCAGGACCAGGGGCTGGCCCCCTGGGACGGGACCTGGCACCTGTTCGCCTTCGCCATCCCCGAGACCGCGCGGCAGGCCCGCGACACCCTGCGCGACACCCTCCTGCACCTCGGCGCGGCCCCCCTCCAGGGCGGGCTCTACGTCAGCGCCAACGCCATCGGCGAGATCGTGGAGGCCCATGCCCGCCGGCTGGGCGTCCTGGCCTCCCTCACCAGCTTCACCAGCCGCGACCTGCGGGTCGGGGACGAGACGGACCCGGCCCGGCTGGCCGCCCTGCTCTGGCCGCTCCAGCGGGTGGCGGAGCGTCACGAGGCCCTCGCCGCCCTCGCCTCGACCCGCCTGACCCGCCTGAACCGTCCGACCGGCCCGACCAGGCCGTCCGGCCCGACCAGGCCGTCCGGGGCGGACCGGCCCACGGACACCGAGCGTCTGACGTACGCGATCGAGCTGGCGGCCGCCTTCACCACCGCCATGGAACCCGACCCCCTGCTGCCCCCCGAACTGCTCCCCCAGCCCTGGCCCGGCAGCCGCGCCCGCGCCCTGGCCGCGGAGTGCTGGGACGCCCTCGGGGCCGGTGGGGATGAGGCCGGGGGTAGGGGCGAGGGCGGGCAGGATCCCGGGCGGCCGCGCCTGTTCCGGCTGTACGACGACGCCATCCCCACCCCCGGCGCCATGTGACGGGGATCACCGCGCTTCGCCGGGGGTGGGCTGTCACGGAACGGGCGGCTCGGCAACCTTCTCTGTAAAGCCAACTGGAGGTTGTCGACCATGAGGATCCTGCTCGCCGGTGCCACCGGCGCCATCGGCCGGCCGTTGACCCGGGCTCTGGTCCGGGACGGGCACGAGGTGCTGGCCCTGGCCCGTTCGGACGGTTCGGCGGAGGCGGTACGCGCGCTGGGCGCGTCGCCCGTGCGGGCGGACGCGCTCGACCGGGAGGGCCTGCTGCGGGCACTGGACGGGATGTCCGCCGACGCGGTGGTCCATCAGCTGACGGCGCTCAAGGCACCGAAGCTGAGGCTCACCGCGGACGACCCGAGCAACGTGCTGCGGGAGCGCGGCACGGCGCACCTGCTGGAGGCGGCGGGGGTGCTCGGCGCGGCCCGTTTCGTCACGCAGTCGCTCGTCCTGGGGTACGGCTACCGCGACCACGGGGAGCGGCCGGTGACCGAGGAGGACCCGTTCGGCGTCCGGAGCGGCACGGTCGCGGACCATGTGATCACGGGCCTGGTCGAGGCGGAGGGCCGGCTGTTCGCCGCGGACCACGTGGCGGGTACGGCGCTGCGGTACGGCGTCTTCTACGGTCCCGGCACCTGGTTCGACCCGACGCCCGGCAGCCGCCCCTTCCCCGTGCCGAGGAACGGCGGCGGGACGATGTCGTGGGTCCACGTCGAGGACGCGGCCGAGGCGACGGTCGCGGCGCTGGAGCGGGGCCGGGCGGGCGAGGCGTACAACATCGTCGACGACCGGCCGTCGACCTGGGGCGAGCTGGCCGCCGCCCGCGGCTCCCGCCTCCGCCTGCCGGGCGGGCTGCTCCGGCTCGCCGTGCCCTACCTCGGCGCCCTCATGCTCGACACCCATCTCCGCGTCTCGCACGCGAAGGCCACCCGCGAGCTCGCCTGGACCCCCCGGTACGCGGACCACCGCGCGGGGATGCGGGCGCGGTGAGCCGCACTCCCGGGCATCCCTTCGGTCCGGGCCTCAGGCGGTGGCCTTCTCGATGAGGGCCTCGATGCGGGACGCGACGGCGGGGGTGAGCGCGGTGAGGGCGAAGGAGGTGGGCCACATGTCGCCGTCGTCGAGGGCGGCGGCGTCGTTGAAGCCGAGGGTGGCGTAGCGGGCCTTGAACTTGCCTGCGCCCTGGAAGAAGAGGACGACCTTGCCGTCCTTGGCGTAGGCGGGCATGCCGTACCAGGTCTTGGCCGTGAGGTCCGGGGCGACCTTCTTGACCAGGGCGTGGATCCCCTCGGCCAGGACGCGGTCCTCGTCGGGCATCTCGGCGACCTTGGCGAGGAGGTCGGCCTCGCCGTCGGCCGCCTTGGCGCGGGAGGTGCGGGCCTTGCCGGCCTTCAGCTCCTTCGCCCGCTCCTTCATCGCCTCCCGCTCGTCCTCGGTGAAGCCGTCGTAGGACTTGGCGGACTTGGCGGTCGCCGCGGTCTTGGTGGTCCTGGCAGTCGTCGCGGTCTTGGCCGTCGCCGCGGTCTTGGTGGTCGTCGCGCTCTTGGTGGTCCTGGTCGCCATGGCGGTCGCTCTTCCCCTCGTCGTGGGCGTTCCCGGCGTGTCCGTACCGGTCTTCCCGGTGCTGTTCCCAGGCTAGGTTCCGGGGTTTCCGGGTGCTTCTCCGAAACTGACCGGACGGGTGGCCCGGGCGGGCCGGGCGTCGTCGCCCGTCACGCGTCCGTCCGCCCCCGGGTGGCGCGGAGCGTGGTGACGAAGGCGTACGGGGTGGTGCCGTACGCCCGGGTGAACGTGCGGTGCAGGGTCTCCGCGGTGAGGCCCGCCGTCCGGGCGAGGGCCGGTACGTCGAGCGGGCGGGTGTACTCGCGGTCGATGCGGTCGCGGATCCCGCGCAGGTCCTTCAGCGCCCGGAGGCGTACCGCCTCGGTGCGGGCCGCGGCCCAAGCGGGTCGGCACATGTCGGTCCCCCCGGGGATTCAGCCGAGTTCCTGGACGCGGATCAGGTTGCCGGCCGGGTCCCGGAAGGCGCAGTCGCGGACGCCGTAGGGCTGGCGGGTCGGTTCCTGGACGACTTCGGTGCCGCCCGCTGCGACCTTCTCGAAGACGGCGTCGAGGTCGGGAGCGGCGAGGAGGATCCAGCCGTACGTGCCCTTGGCCATCATCTCGGTGATGGTGCGGCGCTCGTCCTCCGTGATGCCCGGGTCGACGGCCGGCGGGGCGAGCAGGATCGAGGTGCCGGGCTGTCCGGCGGGGCCGACGGTGATCCAGCGCATCCTCCCCTGGCCGACGTCGCCGCGGACCTCGAAGCCGAGGACGTCACGGAAGAAGGCGAGGGAGGCGTCGGGGTCCTCGTGCGGGAGGACGGTGGTGTGGATGGTGAGTTCCATACGGATCACGGTAGTTGGCGGGGTCCGGGCCCGCTTCTCGAATCCTGACCGGGCCTGGGCGGGCCTGGGCGGGCCTGGGCGGGCCTGGGCGGGCCTGGGCGGGCCTGGGCGGGCCTGGGCGGGCCTGGGCGGGCCTGGCCTTACCGGGTCTGGCCGAGGCGCGTGGACACCGGTGGAGGGGCGGGCGGAGGGGTCAGACCAGGGTGATCGCCGTGACGGCGAGCGCGGAGCCGGCGAAGACGAACGCGTGCCGGACGTTCTGCAGGGTGCGGGTCCAGGCCGGGAAGGCGCCCTCGGCGGCCTTGAGGAAGGCGGGGACGTCGATCCGGACCAGCTCGGGGTCGCCCTTGCGGCGGAACGCGGCGGTGACGGACTTCGCGGCGCCGAGCTGGCTGTGCAGGATCGCGACGTTCGCGAGGAAGGCGATCGAGGAGAAGACCCAGGTCAGCGTGGTTCCCCAGGAGTTGCCCGCCAGGTTGAGCGCGGCGACGGCGAGGTTGACGGCGGCGAAGGAGCCCGGGGCCCACCACTCGTGGCCGCTCGCGTCGAAGCGGAGGCCGTTCTCGTCCAGGACCTCGGGGCGGACGCCCTGCCGCTTCAGTTCGGTGACGGCCGCGGCCTTGGCGGCGGGGCCGAAGCGGTGGCGCAGGAGGGGGATGCTCAGGAAGGCGAGGGCGACGGCGATCTGGGCGACGGCGGCGATGACGGCGGGCGTGTTCATGGGGGTGTCCTCGGTCTCTGCTCCAGGGCCACTTGCACTTAGTTCAAGTGGCGACATCGGAACCATAGAGGCGAACTTGAACTAAGTGCAAGCCTCTTCCCGAACCATGTGCCGATCGATTTGAACTAAGTGCAACGCGCGCTCGGGTGACCTATCGTGAACGCATGCCCCGCCCCGCCCTCACCCGCGACCAGATCGTCACCACCGCCGTCGAACTCCTCGACAAGGACGGTCTGGAAGGACTCAACATGCGCGCCCTCGGGCAGCGCCTGAACTCCGCCGCCACCGCCGTCTACTGGCACGTCAAGAACAAGGACGACCTGGTCGCCCTCGCCGGTGACCGCGTCTGGGCCGAGATCCGGCTGCCCGACCTCGCCGCCGTCGACTGGCGCACCGCCGCCACCGCCATGGCCGACGACCTGCACGCGGTGTTCACCCGCCACCCGTGGCTCGTGCAGGCCCTCAGCACGTACCTCTTCCACGGCGAGGCCAAGGCCCGGCACGACGACCACAGCCTCGCCGTCTACGAGGCGGCGGGCTTCGCCGGCGGCGCCGCCGACCGGGCCGCCGCCGCCGTGTTCACGTACGTCCTCGGCAACGCGTCCGGCGCCTCCGCCACGGCCGCCCTCACCCGCCGGATCCAGCGGGAGGGCCGCGACCCCGAGGAGGTCTTCGCGGCGACGATGAAGGAGGCCGCCGCGGCGGCCGCCGGACTCCCCCGCCTCATGAGCCGTATCGAGGCCATGGACACGGCCGCCGCCGCGTACGCCGAGGCGCCCGACGACACCTTCGCGTTCGGGCTCTCGGCGCTCCTCGACGGCCTGGCCGCGCGGCTGCCCTGAAGGGTTGCGCAGAAGGCTCAGTTCGGGGCGTTCTGCAACACCCGCTAGACCCCGCCCTCCGCGCCGGTTCCTCCGCCCCCGCCGGTGTCCCCGGCCGCGCCGGCCTTCTCGTCCTCGCCCTCCCCCAGGAAGTCCGTCACCGCCAGGGCGAAGAGGAGGGCCAGGGCCAGGCCGATCACGACCCAGCCGGTCGGGTGCGGCCAGAGGACGAAGGCGAGTGCGGCGCCCGCCACCAGGATCCACGCGATCCAGGTGCGGTAGCGGCGGACGAACCCGCCGACCGGACCCAGCCGCATCCCCGCGCGGTCCGCCGTCGAGCGGGTGGCGGCGATGCCCGAGTGCCACAGCCCGCGGACCAGGACGGCCGGGCGGCTCGGCCCGGAGAGCCAGGCGGCCAGTGCGACGAGGACGCCGAGCACGGCGCAGACCCGGACCGAGGTGCGCAGGAAGCGGACGAGGGTGTCGTAGACCGAACCCGCCGCCGCCGGGGAGACCGAGGCGGGCAGCGCGTTGAGGTAGACGGTACGGAAGACGGTCAGGGCGATCCCGAGGACGAGGGCCGCCAGCGCGAAGCCCAGGGCCGCGGCGACCAGCGCCCGGCGCCTGCGCACCGCCAGCAGGACTCCGCCGGCCACGCACAGCACCGCGATCACCGGCAGCCACAGACCCAGGGACTGGAGCAGCGCGAAGCCGGTCTTCGCCTTCCCGATGTCGTCGGAGCGCAGGACCGTGAAGTCGGTGTGGATCTCGGGGATGTTGGAGGCGACCGTGAGGCCGCCGTCGATGAGACGTTCCTTCACCCGCTCGATGACGGGCGCCAGGTCGATCGTCACGCTGTCCGTCTCGATCTTCACCGCCCCGTCCTCGTCGCCGGTCAGGGCCCGGTCGAGGGAGGTGTGGATGGCCCGGTTGGCATCGGTCCAGATCGTCTCGAAGGCCGGGGAGGCGACGACGTCCTGCGCCCGGTCGTGGACGAAGCTGGAGAGCGCGCTCTCCAGGGAACCGCCGAGCTTCCCGAGCGCCTTCTCGACCAGCGGCCGCTCGTCGGGGGCCACGCCTTCGAGGAGCGCGGGCAGGTCGACGTGCTCCATCACGGCGCCGGTCACCCGGTTCGCGACCGCGGCCTGCACGTCCGGGTCGGAGGCGAGCGGGGTCACGGTCTGCACGTACCGGTCGGTGTCGCCGAGGATGTCCGCGGTCCAGGCGGCGACCAGGCCCAGCGGCACGAGCACGCAGCCGAGGATCACGAGCAGCCCGGAGAAGAAGGAGCGGAGGCGGTGGTGCTCCCGCCGGGGCGCGGGTCCCGCGGACGTCGCCTCCAGCGCCGCCACCCGCGCCCGCAGGGCGGTCAGTTCGTCGTCGTCGGCCCCGCCGGCTGGTACTCCCATGGGGCCAATGTGGGGGCGGGTCGGGGGTCCCGCGCGCCGGGCGGGTCCGGACGGGTGATCCCCCCGGGTCGTCGCGCGAGGGCGGCGCGCTGTTCCCGGGGTCGTCGTGCGAGGGCGTCGCGCTGTTCCCGGGGGTCGTCGTACCCGATCGCGGTGGGCGATCATGCCCGTATGACGCCGCCCACGCCTCCCGCCTCGCCCGCTCCGGCCCCGCTGCCGCGCTGTGCCGTGCTCGACGACTACCAGGGCGCGGCCCTCTCCTCCGCCGACTGGAGTCCGCTCCACGGGCGGGTGGAGACCCGGGTGCTGCGCGAGCACCTGACGGACCGGGACGCGCTCGTCGCCGCCGTCGGCGACTGCGAGATCCTGGTGGTCATGCGGGAGCGGACGCCGCTCGACGCCGCCCTGCTCGACCGGCTCCCCCGGCTGCGACTGGTCGTCACCTCGGGGATGCGGAACGCCTCGATCGACCTGGCGGCCTGCCGGGAGCGCGGGATCACCGTCTGCGGCACGGCCAGCGGCTCCGAGCCGCCCGCCGAGCTCACATGGGCGCTGATCCTGGGGCTCGTCCGGCACGTCACGACCGAGGCGCGCGCGGTGCGCGAGGGCGGCCCCTGGCAGTCGACGGTCGGCGGCGACCTGGCCGGCCGCACCCTGGGCCTGCTGGGCCTGGGGAAGATCGGCGCCCGGGTCGCCGCCGTCGGCCGCGCCTTCGGCATGGACGTCCTCGCCTGGAGCCCGAACCTGACGGAGGAGCGGGTCGCCGCGCACGGCGGGGGCGTCCGGCTGGCGAAGGACAAGGCCGAGCTGTTCGCCGACAGCGACGTGGTCTCCCTGCACCTGGTGCTCTCCGACCGCACCCGCGCCATCGTCGGCGAGCCGGAGCTGCGGGCGATGCGTCCGGGCGCGTATCTGGTGAACACCTCGCGGGCCGGGCTCGTGAACGGTACGGCGCTGCTGCGGGCGCTGCGCGAGCGCTGGTTCGCCGGGGCGGGGCTCGACGTGTACGAGACCGAGCCGCTGCCGGCCGGCGACCCGCTGCGTACCCTCCCGAACGTGCTCGCCCTCCCCCACCTCGGCTACGTCTCCGAGGCGAACTACGCCCGCTACTTCGGGCAGGCGGTCGAGGACGTCGAGGCGTACCTGGCGGGTGCGCCGGTGCGCGTACTGGAGTAGCGGCGGGTACGGGGGCCGGTCCGCCCGCCGGAGGGGGCGGCGCGTACGAGGTCCCCTGCCGGAGGGGCGGCTCGCGCGAGGGCCCGGTCCCCTGCCGGGGGCCGGCGCGGGGGCCGCCGCGGGCGGGGCGGCTACCGGAGTCCCGCGCGGGCCAGGTCGAGGAACTCCTCGTCGGTCAGGCCCAGTTCGCGGGCCTCTGCGGCGGCCTCGCGGAGCCGGGTGAGGAGGCGGGCGCGGTCGGGGGCGGTGGCGCCGGGGACGATGAGGGCGCCGCGGCCGCGCCGGAGCTCGATGAGGCCCTCCTCGCGGAGCCGCTGGTAGCCGCGGAGGACGGTGTGGACGTTGACGCCGAGGGAGTCGGCGAGTTCCCGGGCGGCCGGGAGCCGCTCGCCGGGCGCGGCGGTGCCGTCGGCGAGGGCGCCCCGGACGCAGGCGGCGATCTGGTCGCCGAGCGGGACGGAGGAGGCGGGGTCGACACGGAAGAGCACGGTCAGAGCCTTCCACGGCGTTCGACGAGGGTGTTGAGGAGGGCGGCGGCGGTCCGGGCGTCGGGCACGGTGACGGCGAACTCGCGCCCGTTGCCCCGCCGGACCACGAGGGCCTCGCCGGAGCGGAGGATCACTCCGGTGCGGTGGGCGCGGACCCGGTAGCCCCAGCCGCCGAACTCGCGGAGCGCGGCGACCTCGCGGGCGTCGGCGCCGGCGATGTCGGCGAGCGGCAGGTGGACGCGGGGGCGGGGGGCGAGCGTCGAGCGGACGGTGAGGCCGTGCCGGTCGACGTTGACGCGGACGCGGGCCAGGGCCAGGCCGGGGAGGCCGACGAGGACGCCGAGCAGGAGCAGCGGCCAGGGTCCGAGGAGCGCGGCGACGGCGCCGCCGGCGACGAGGAGCAGGCCGAGCGCGGTGAGCGGGGCGGAGGCGGTGGCGCGGGACCAGCCGGCGACCTCGCCGGCGCCGAGGTCGAGGCGGGGCGCTTCGGGGTCGGGGCGGCCGGTGCCGTCGGACTCCTCCTCCGGGACGAGCCGGGAGAGGGCGTGTCCCGCGAGGGCGAGGGCGGCTCCCGCGCCGGCCGCGACGGCGAGGTGGGAGAGCGGCGAGACGACCCGGGCGGGGTCGGCCGCGTCGAGGTTGTCGCCGACGACGAGGCAGAGCAGCGTGCCGAGCAGACCGGCGGTCAGCCAGGCGCCCCACAGCGCGTTCCGCTGCGCGAAGACGGCCCAGCCGGCGCCGAGGGCGAGCAGCAGCGCGGTACCGACGAGGGCGAAGGCGGCCCGGCCGGTGTAGCCGTCGGCCTGGCCTCCGGTGGAGAAGTGGGTGGCGAGCGGGTCGGGCAGCCGGTCGGACCAGACGGCGAGGAGCAGCAGGTACGCGGCGACGGCGAGCAGGAACGGGAGCGCGGCGAGCGCGCGGAGCCTGGCCGGGGCGCGGAACGCGGCGGCGGCGGTCGGAGCAGTGGTCATGAAAACCTCCCTTGTTCGCACTCTACTAGAACAATGAGAGTTGAGGCAGGCCCCGACGGCCTCCGCTCCCGGACGAGGGCCGACCCTGACCGCCCTCGCTCCGGACGAGGGCCGACCCCGACCGCCTCGCTCCGGAGGAGGGCAGAACCGCCCACCGGTTCGCCTCCCGACCAGGTCGGGCCGCCGCCTCCACTCCGGATGCGAGGCCGAACGGGCGGTTGTTGAATGGGCGAATTAGCCGCACATGCTGACGTATGCCGTCGATTGGGGAGTCTTCATGCGCCGTCGGTCCGCCGCCGCCCTCACCGCTCTGACCGCCCTCACCGCCGCGCTCGCCACCGGCTGCGGCAGTGACGACGAGCCCGACCCCCTGCGGAGCCAGCAGTGGGCCATCGACGCGCTGAAGCTGCCCGACGCCTGGGGCACGGCGAAGGGGGAGGACACGGTCATCGCCGTCGTCGACTCCGGCGTGGACCCCGGCCATCCGGACCTCAAGGGGCGGCTGGTGGACGGCTACGACTTCGTGGACGGCGACGACGACCCGAAGGACCTCAACGGGCACGGCACGCATGTCGCCGGCATCGCCGCCGCCCACACCGACAACGGCGTGGGCATCGCGGGCGGCGCGCGCGGCGCCAGGATCATGCCGGTGCGCGTGCTGGGCGCCGACGGCAGCGGCAGCGACGCGAACATCACCAAGGGGATCGTCTGGGCCGCGCAGAACGGCGCCGACGTCATCAACCTCTCCCTCGGTGAGTCAGGGCTGATGGCCCGGCTGCTCAAGGGCGGCGTGCTCAACGAGGCGATCTCGGTGGCGAACGGCAAGGGCGCGGTCGTGGTCGCCGCGGCCGGCAACGACTCGACCCTGCTCCAGCCCTACGAGGTGGACACCCCGGTCCTCGTCGTCAACGCCGCCGACCGGAACGGACAGCCGGCCGACTTCACCAACTTCGGCGCGCAGGACGCGGTGGCGGCGCCCGGCGTGGACATCCTCTCCACCCTGCCGACCTACACGGCGAAGGAGACCCTGAAGAACACCACGGGGTACGGGAAGCTCTCCGGCACCTCGATGGCCTCGCCCTACGTCTCCGCGGTGGCCGCC
Organism: Streptomyces sp. NPDC004435; assembly: GCF_042873895.1. Classification (NCBI taxonomy): domain Bacteria; kingdom Bacillati; phylum Actinomycetota; class Actinomycetes; order Kitasatosporales; family Streptomycetaceae; genus Streptomyces; species Streptomyces sp. NPDC004435. Next base: position 101,258 of record NZ_JBIAMB010000002.1, read on the forward strand.
CTCCTGCACCAGCAGGGGCTGAGCCCGGCCGAGATCATGCGGACGATCCGCGACACGGCGGTGAACCCGGCGAACAACCTGAAGCTGGGACTCGGCAACGTGGACGCGTCCGCCGCCGTGCGGGCGGCGGGGAAGACCGCGGCCGGGGACAAGTAGCCACGGCAGAAGGGCCGGTGAGGGCCGGCGGGCGTGACCTCCCGCCGGATACGGCGGCGTATGAGCGGTGCGGCGTCCTGCCGGATGGGGCGGGGGTGGCGTCTACTCGCCGCACTCGTGGGCGGACGGGTCGACGACGACGCGGTCCAGGAGGCCGCGGAGGAGGGTCTTCTCGGCCTCGGTGAGGTCGGCGAAGAGCTCGCGCTCGGCCTCGCCGACGGCCTGGTCGATGCGGTCGAGGGCGGCCGCGCCCGCCGGGGTGATCTCGACGATGTGGCGGCGCCGGTCGGCCGGGTCACGGCGGCGCTCGGCCAGCCCGTCGGACTCCAACTCGTTCAGGATCGCGACCAGTTGACTGGGGTCGACCTCCATCGCGGCGGCCAGCTCGCGCTGGCTCATCGGCGCGGGGGCGAGGCGCATGAGGGTCATCGCGTTGCGCGGGTGCAGCCCGGCGACACCGAGGGCGGAGCGGATGCGCGCGCTCGTCAGCTCCCCCCGGAAGGAGAGGAGGAAACCGAGCCGGTCGGTCGGGTGGGCTGCCATGCCGTCCACCGTAGCAACAACTCTATTGTGGAGCGAGATAAATCGTTGTTACTCTTCAATGGTTTTCGTCATCGGACCATTGGAGCACCACCATGTTCATCGGCTACGCCGTCCTCGCCGTCCTGCTGGCCCTCGCCCTGTCGGCCTCCGCCTTCATGACCTTCACCCGCAACCCGGCGGTCGCGGGGAACATGACGAAGCTGGGAGTGCCGGAGGGCTGGCTGCCCTGGCTGGGCACGGCGAAGGTCGCCGGCGCCCTCGGCCTGCTCGCCGGGCTCGCGGTCCCGGCGCTCGGCGCGGCCGCCGCCGTGGGCCTGGTCCTCTACTTCGCCGGCGCGGTCGTCACCCACCTGCGGGCGAAGGACTACGAGCTGGCGCCGGCGCTGGTCCTGACCGCCCTCCCCGCGATCGCGCTGGTGCTGCGCATAGCCGCCTCCTGAGCCCTTCACCCCCCTCCAAGACGAGACGAGACGATTCGTCTTGTCATATCGCTCGCCATGCCGTACGGTCGAACACATCGAGAACGCGAGACGGAACGTCTCGCGAATCGTTCCGAAGTCCCCTACGGTCAGGAGACCGCCCTTGTTCCGTGCACAACTCACCGAGGTCACCAAGCGCTACGACGACCGGTACGTCCACCACCGGACCGTCCTCGACCGCGTCTCCCTCACCGTCCGTCCCGGCGAGCGCCTCGGCGTCGTCGGTGACAACGGCTCCGGGAAGTCCACCCTGCTCCGGCTCCTCGCCGGCCTCGAAAGCGCCGACAACGGCACCGTGGCCGTCGACGCCCCCGGCGGCCTCGGTCATCTCGCCCAGACCCTCGACCTCCCCGCGACCGCGACCGTCGGCGACGCCGTCGACCACGCGCTGGCGGAGATACGGGAGCTGGAGCGGGAGATCCGCGAGGCGGAGGCCGTCCTCACCCCGGCCGGCCTCGACCGGTACGCCGCACTGCTCGCCGCCTACGAGGCGCGCGGCGGCGCCGGGGCCGAGCGCCGCGTGGCGACCGTGCTCCGCCGGCTCGGCGAGACCGCGCCGCTCGACCGGGACCGGACGCTGGGCACGCTCTCCGGCGGGCAGCGGGCCCGGCTCGCGCTGGCCGGCGTCCTCGCCGCCGACCCCGAGCTGCTGCTGCTCGACGAGCCGACCAACGACCTCGACGACGAGGCCGTGGCCTGGCTGGAGGAGCGGCTCCGCACCCACCGGGGCACCGTCGTGGCCGTCTCGCACGACCGCGCCTTCCTCGACCGGGTCGCCACCTCCGTCCTGGAGGTCGACGAGGACCGGCACACCCTGCGCCGCTACGGCGACGGCTACGCCGGCTACCTCGCCGGGCGCGCCGCCGAACGGGCCCGCCGGGTCCGGGAGCACGAGGAGTGGAAGGACGAGCTGGCCCGCCACCGGGCCCTCGCGGACAGCAACATCGACCGCTTCTCGGCGATCCCCCGCAAGGCCCCCGCCGCCTTCAGCGGTGCCGGCGCCTTCCGGGCCCGGTCACGGGCGCACGGGGCGATGAGCAGGATCCGCTCCGCCCGCGAGCGGCTGGCCCGGCTCACCGAGCACCCGGTGCCGCCGCCGCCCGAGCCGCTGCGCTTCCGCGCGGACCTGGCGGAGGCGGGCGAGGGCGCGGCCGTGGAGCTGACCGGGGCCGGGGTCGAGGGGCGGCTCTCGCCGGTCACCCTGCGCCTGGAGCCGGGCGAGCGGCTGCTCGTCACCGGGCCCAACGGCGCGGGGAAGACGACCCTCCTCAGGGTCCTGGCGGGTGAACTCGCCCCGGACGCGGGCACCGTGCGCGCGCCGCGCCGGACCGGGCTGCTCCGCCAGGACACGGCGTCGCCGACCGATCCCCGGACGGTCGGCGAAGCGTTCGGCGAGGGCCGCGAGGACGAGCTGCTCGCCCTCGGGCTGTTCGCCGCCCGGGACCTGAGCACCCCGGTGCGTCTGCTGTCGGTGGGCCAGCGCCGCAAGCTGGAGCTGGCCCGGCTCGTGACGGCGCCGGCCGACCTGCTCCTCCTCGACGAGCCGACCAACCACCTGGCCCCGGGCCTCGTGGAGGAGATCGAGGCCGCGCTCGCCGGCTACCGGGGCACGCTGGTGATCGTCAGCCACGACCGCCGGCTCCGGCAGGGCTTCCCGGGCCGGCGCCTCGAACTGGCCCCGGCCCGGGCCCTGATGACGATCTAGACGGAGCGGACGATCGGGGTGGTCGGGGCGACCGGGGCGAGGGGCGAACTACTCGTCGTCCCCGGCGCCTTCGAGGTCGCCCTCCGTCTCCAGGAACACCTGGCGCAGGGCGGCCAGGGTCTCCGGGTCCGGCTTCTCCCACATGCCGCGCGACTCGGCCTCCAGGAGGCGCTCCGCGATGCCGTGCAGGGCCCAGGGGTTGGCCTCCTTGAGGAAGGCCTGGTTCGTCTCGTCGAGGACGTACTCCTGGGTGAGCTTGTCGTACATCCAGTCGGCGACGACGCCGGTCGTGGCGTCGTAGCCGAAGAGGTAGTCGACGGTCGCGGCCAGCTCGAAGGCGCCCTTGTAGCCGTGGCGGCGCATCGCCTCGATCCAGCGCGGGTTGACCACCCGGGCGCGGAAGACCCGGGAGGTCTCCTCCACCAGGGTCCGGGTGCGGACGGTCTCCGGGCGGGTCGAGTCGCCGATGTACGCCTCGGGGGCGGTGCCGCGCAGCGCGCGGACGGTCGCCACCATGCCGCCGTGGTACTGGAAGTAGTCGTCCGAGTCGGCGATGTCGTGCTCGCGGGTGTCGGTGTTCTTCGCCGCCACCGCGATCCGCTTGTACGCGGTCTCCATCTCGTCGCGCGCCGGGCGGCCTTCGAGCCCGCGGCCGTACGCGTACCCGCCCCACACCGTGTACACCTCGGCGAGGTCGGCGTCGGTGCGCCAGTCCCGGGAGTCGATCAGCTGGAGGATGCCGGCGCCGTAGGTGCCGGGCCGGGAGCCGAAGATGCGGGTGGTGGCCCGGCGCTCGTCGCCGTGCTCGGCCAGGTCGGCCTGGGCGTGGGCGCGGACGTGGTTGGACTCGGCGGGCTCGTCGAGCCCCGCGACCAGCCGGACGGCGTCGTCGAGGAGGCCGATGACGTGCGGGAACGCGTCCCGGAAGAAGCCGGAGATGCGCAGGGTGACGTCGATGCGCGGGCGGCCCAGCTCCTCCAGGGGGATCGGCTCCAGGCCGTTGACGCGGCGGGACGCCTCGTCCCACAGCGGGCGGACGCCGAGCAGGGCCAGCGCCTCGGCGACGTCGTCGCCGGCGGTGCGCATGGCGCTGGTGCCCCACAGGGAGAGGCCGACCGAGGTGGGCCACTCGCCGTTGTCGGTGCGGTACCGCTCCAGGAGGGAGTCGGCGAGCGCCTGGCCGGTCTCCCAGGCGAGCCGGGACGGCACGGCCTTCGGGTCGACGGAGTAGAAGTTCCGGCCGGTCGGCAGCACGTTGACCAGGCCGCGCAGCGGGGAGCCGGACGGGCCGGCCGGGACGAAGCCGCCGTTCAGGGCGTGCACGGCGTGGCCCAGCTCGTCGGTGGTGGCGGCGAGGCGCGGCACGACCTGCTCGCAGGCGAAGCGGAGCACGGCCTGGACCTCAGGGCCGTGGTCGCCGGCGACCGCCGGGACCGCGTCCAGGGACCAGCCGGCGGCCTCCATCGCCTCGACCAGCTCGCGGGCCTTCGCCTCCGCCTCGTCGGCGGTGGTCCGGGTCGCGGCGGACTCGTCCAGGCCGAGGGCCTCGCGCAGGCCGGGCAGGGCCTGCGTGCCGCCCCAGATCTGGCGGGCGCGCAGGATGGAGAGGACCAGGTTGACCCGGGCCTCGCCCTCCGGGGCGCCGCCGAGGACGTGCAGGCCGTCGCGGATCTGGGCGTCCTTGACCTCGCACAGCCAGCCGTCGACGTGCAGCAGGAAGTCGTCGAAGCCGTCGTCGTCGGGCCGCTCCGCCATGCCGAGGTCGTGGTCGAGCTTGGCGGCCTGGATCAGGGTCCAGATCTGGGCGCGGATCGCGGGCAGCTTCGCCGGGTCCATGGAGGAGATCTGCGCGTACTCGTCGAGCAGCTGCTCCAGGCGCGCGATGTCCCCGTACGAGTCGGCGCGGGCCATCGGCGGCACGAGGTGGTCGACGAGGGTGGCGTGGACGCGCCGCTTGGCCTGGGTGCCCTCGCCCGGGTCGTTGACGAGGAACGGGTAGACGAGCGGCAGGTCGCCGAGGGCCGCGTCGGGGCCGCAGGCGGCGGAGAGGCCGGCGTTCTTGCCGGGCAGCCACTCCAGGTTGCCGTGCTTGCCGAGGTGGACCATGGCGTCGGCGCCGAAGCCGCCGTCCTCCGCGCGGGCCGCGATCCAGCGGTAGGCGGCGAGGTAGTGGTGGGACGGCGGGAGGTCCGGGTCGTGGTAGATCGCGATCGGGTTCTCGCCGAAGCCGCGCGGCGGCTGGATGAGGACGAGGAGGTTCCCGCGGCGGAGCGCGGCGAGGACGATGTCGCCCTCCGGGTTCCGGGACCGGTCGAGGAACATCTCGCCGGGGGCCGGTCCCCAGTGCTCCTCGACCTGCTCGCGCAGCTCGGCGGGGAGTTCGGCGTACCAGCGCTTGTAGTCGGCGGCCGGGATGCGGACCGGGTTCTTCGCCAGCTGCTCCTCGGTGAGCCACTCCTGGTCGTGGCCGCCGGCCTCGATCAGGGCGTAGATCAGCTCGTCGCCGTCGCCGGAGACGAGGCCGGGCAGCTCGGCCTCGGGGCCGAAGTCGTACCCCTCGGCGATCAGCCGGCGCAGCAGGGCGACGGCGGAGGCGGGGGTGTCGAGGCCGACGGCGTTGCCGATGCGGGAGTGCTTGGTCGGGTACGCGGAGAGGACGAGCGCGAGCTTCTTCTCGGCGTTCGGGATGTGCCGCAGGCGGGCGTGGCGGACGGCGATGCCGGCCACGCGGGCGGCCCGCTCGGCGTCGGCGACGTAGGCGGGCAGGCCGTCGGCGTCGATCTCCTTGAAGGAGAAGGGGACGGTGATGAGGCGGCCGTCGAACTCGGGGACGGCGACCTGGCTGGCCGCGTCGAGCGGCGACAGGCCCTCGTCGTTCTCCTCCCAGGCGGAGCGGGAGCCGGTGAGGCACAGCGCCTGGAGCACCGGCACGTCGAGCGAGGCGAGCGCGCCCGCGTCCCACGCCTCCTCGTCGCCGCCGGCCTGGGCGGCGGCCGGCTTGGTGCCGCCGGCGGCGAGGACGGTGGTGACGACGGCGTCGGCGCCGCGCAGGACGGCGAGCAGCTCCTCCTCGGGGGCGCGCAGGGAGGCCACGTACAGCGGGAGGGGGCGGGCCCCGGCGTCCTCGATCGCGTCGCAGAGGGCGCCGACGAAGGCGGTGTTCCCGCTCATGTGGTGGGCGCGGTAGTAGAGCACGGCGATCGTCGGGCCGGTCACGTCCTTCGCGGCGCGCTCCAGCGGGCCCCAGGTGGGGGCGGCGGCCGGGGCCTCGAAGCCGTGGCCGGTGAGGAGCACGGTGTCGGAGAGGAAGCGGGCCAGCTGCTCCAGGTTGGCGGGGCCGCCGTGGGCGAGGTAGGCGTGGGCCTCGGTGGCGACGCCGATCGGCACGGTGGAGGCGGCCATCAGCTGGGCGTCGGGGGCCTGTTCGCCGCTGAGGACGACGACCGGCTTTCCGGTGGCGAGGACCGCGTCGAGGCCCTCCTGCCAGGAGCGGACGCCGCCGAGGAGGCGGACGACGACCAGCTCGGCGCCGTCGAGGAGACCGGGGAGGTCGCCGAGCGGGAGCCGGGAGGGGTTGGCGAAGCGGTACGCGACCGGGCCCTCGGGCGCGGCGGCGTTCGCCGCCCGGGCGCTGAGCAGGTCGGTGTCGGAGTGCGACAGCAGCAGGAGCATGGCGAGGCTCAGGCCCTTCCTCGGGGTTGTCCGCGCCCCGGGTGGTCGTATGGACGGCGGGGGAGTTCCTGACTCACCCGGGCCGTCGCCGGCTCGGGCTCACAGTGGCGGGACCGCGCCGGATTCTCACCGGGCTTCCTCCCCGGGGTCCTGGGACCCCATGCCGCTCTGCATAGTAGATCGTGGTCTCCGGGAGCCGGAGGGGGCCGGGAAGTCGGCCGGATCACACTCGGTGGCGGCCCGTTCTCGCGTGGGTATGCTCGCCGCCATGCCGCCGACCCCACCCAGTCCGCCCGAAGCGGGCGAACTTCGCATACGGGACCGAGGCGACGCGTGCCCGGGGGCGCTCCGGCTGCACGCCGCCGCCGACGGTTTCCTCGCCCGACTCCGGCTCCCCGCCGGGCGGTTGACGAGGCATCAGCTCACGGTCCTGGCCGGCGCGGCCGAGGAGCTCGGTGACGGCGGCCTCTCCGTCACCTCCCGCGGCAACGCCGAGCTGCGCGGGCTGACCGAGGACTGCGGCGGCCGGCTCGCCGCGCTCCTCGACGAGGCGGGACTGCTGCCCTCCCCCACCCACGAGCGGGTCCGGAACATCGTCGCCTCCCCCGCCGCCGGACTCGACGGACTCGGCCACGCCGACGTGCAGTTGTGGGCCCGGGCCCTGGACGCGGCGCTCTGCGCGGAGCCCCGCGCGGCGGCCCTCTCCGGCCGCTTCCTCTTCGTCCTCGACGACGGACGCGGCGACGTCACCGGCCTCGGCGGCGATGTGACCTTGGTCGCAGCACCGGACGGCGCCGCGCTCCTCACGGCCGGCTCCCGGACCTTCCGGCTGCCCGCCGCCGACGCCGTGCCCGCCGCGCTCGCCTGCGCCCTCGCCTTCCTCGACGCCGCCGACGCGGCCGGCACCGGCGCGTGGCGCCCGCGCGAGCTCCCGCCCGGGCACCTCCCGGACTGGGCCGGCGCCCTGGCCCGCGCGGGGATCACCGCGGAGCCCGTACCCCCCTTCACTCCCCCGACGGCGCCGCCGCCCGCACCCGGCCCGCTCGGTGACCACGCCCTGCACGTCCTCGCCCCCCTCGGCCGGCTGACCGCCGCCCGGCTGCGGGCGCTCGGCGAGGGCGCGGCCGAGGTGCGGCTCACCCCGTGGCGCGGGGTGGTCGTGGTCCTGGCCGCCCCGCCGGCGGTATCCGGCCGGCTCGCCGCGCTCGGCGCCCTCGGCCTGATCACCGATCCCACCGACCCGGGCACCGGCGTCACCGCCTGCACCGGGACGCCCGGCTGCGCCAAGTCCCTCGCCGACGTGCGGGCGGAGGCGGCGCGCGCGCCCGGCGGGCCGCTGCCCGTGCACTACTCCGGCTGCGAGCGCCGCTGCGGACACCCGCACGGCCTGCGGATCGAGGTCACGGCCCGGGACTCCGACACCTATCTGCTGGACGGCACCCCCGTCCCCCGTACCGCCCTGGCCCAGGCCGTCGCGGCGGCCCGCACGAGATCGAATGAGAGCTGAGGATGTACGAGTACGAGAAAGACGGCGCCGAGATCTACCGCCGCTCCTTCGCCACGATCCGCGCCGAGGCGGACCTCGCCGCCCTGCCCGCCGACGTCGCCACCGTCGTCGTCCGCATGATCCACGCCTGCGGCATGACCGACCTCGTCCGGGACGTCGCCTACTCCCCCGGGGTCGTCTCCCGCGCCCGCGCCGCCCTCCAGGCCGGCGCCCCCATCCTCTGCGACGCCCAGATGGTCGCCTCCGGCGTCACCCGCAAGCGGCTGCCCGCCGACAACGAGGTGCTCTGCGCGCTGTCCGACCCGGCCGTCCCCGCGCTCGCCGCCGAGCTGGGCACCACCCGCTCCGCCGCCGCCCTCGAACTCTGGCGCGACCGCCTCGAAGGCTCCGTCGTCGCCATCGGCAACGCCCCCACCGCCCTCTTCCACCTCCTGGAGATGATCGCGAAGGGCGCGCCGAAGCCCGCCGCCGTCCTCGGCATCCCCGTCGGCTTCATCGGCGCCGCCGAGTCCAAGGACGCCCTCGCCGCCAACGACCTCGGCCTCGACCACCTCGTGGTCCGCGGCCGGCGCGGCGGCAGCGCCATCACCGCCGCCGCCCTCAACGCCCTCGCGCACGAACCGGAGATCCAGCAGTGAACGCAGTGAAGGGCAAGCTGTACGGGGTCGGCCTCGGCCCCGGCGACCCCGACCTCCTCACCCTCGCCGCCGTGAAGGCCATCGCCGCGGCCGACGTCGTCGCCTACCACTCGGCCCGGCACGGGCGCTCGATAGCGCGCTCCATCGCCGCGCCCCACCTGCGCGAGGACCACGTCGAGGAGCGGCTGATGTACCCGCTCACCGTCGAGACCACCGACCACCCCGGCGGCTACCGGGGCGCCCTCGACGACTTCTACGAGGAGGCCGCGGCCCGGCTCGCCGCCCACCTCGACGCGGGCCGCACGGTCGCCGTCCTCGCCGAGGGCGACCCGCTCTTCTACGGCTCCTACCAGCACATGCACAAGCGGCTCGCGCACCGCTACGACACCACCGTCATCCCCGGCGTCACCTCCGTCAGCGCCGCCGCCGCCCGCCTCGGCGAGCCGCTGTGCGAGGCCGAGGAGGTCCTGACGATCGTCCCCGGCACCCTCCCCGAGGACGAGCTGACGGCCCGCCTCGCCGGCACGGACTCGGCCGTCGTCATGAAGCTCGGCCGCACCTTCCCCGCCGTACGGCGCGCCCTGGAGCGGGCGGGCCGTCTCGACGACGCCCGGTACGTGGAGCGGGCTTTCATGGCGGGCGAGCGGACCGAGCGCCTCGCCGACGTCGACCCGGAGTCCGTCCCCTACTTCTCCGTCGCCGTCCTCCCCTCCCGCGTCGACCGCGAGAACCCGGTCCGCGAGCGGGGCGAGGTCACCGTCGTCGGCACCGGACCGGCCGGCGCGCCCTGGCTGACCCCCGAGTCGCGCGGCGCGCTCGTCAACGCCGACGTGCTCGTCGGCTACACCACCTACCTCGACCGGGTCCCGGTCCTCCGCCCCGGCCAGATCCGGCACGGCTCCGACAACAAGGTCGAGTCCGAGCGGGCCGAGTTCGCCCTCGACCTGGCCCGGCGCGGCCACAAGGTCGCGGTCGTCTCCGGCGGCGACCCCGGCGTCTTCGCCATGGCCACCGCCGTCCTGGAGGTCGCCTGCGAGCCGGAGTACGCGGACGTCCCCGTACGGGTCCTCCCCGGGGTGACCGCCGCCAACGCCGCCGCCGCGGCGGCCGGCGCGCCCCTCGGCCACGACTACGCGACGATCTCGCTCTCCGACCGGCTCAAGCCCTGGGAGGTGATCGCGGCCCGCCTCCGCGCCGCCGCCGAGGCCGACCTCGTCCTCGCCCTCTACAACCCCGGCTCCCGGTCCCGCACCCACCAGGTGGCCGCCGCCCGCGACCTCCTCCTGGAGCTCCGCTCCCCCGACACCCCGGTCGTCGTCGCCCGCGACGTCGGCGGCGCGGAGCAGTCGGTGCGCGTGGTCACCCTGAAGACCCTGGAGCCCTCCGAGGTCGACATGCGGACCCTGCTGCTCATCGGCTCCTCGCAGACGAGAGCGGTCGAACGCGGCGACGGCCGCACGATCGCGTGGACACCGCGCCGGTACGGCTGACGGGGCGGCGGTGCGGCTGACGAGGCGGCGGTACGGCTGACGGGCGCCGCCGCCGCGGGTGACGGCGCCGCCCACGGGTGAAGGCGCCGTCGCCGGCGGGTGAAGGCGCTAGCCGCGGGTGAAGGCGCTAGCCGCGGGTGAAGGTGCCGAGTCCTTCGCCGTCCAGGTACTCGACGGTGAGGGACTTCCCGTCCGCGGCGAAGGTGACGCCGGTGCGGCCGACGGCGTTCTCGCCGCGCGTCTCGAAGCTGAAGACGTCGCCGTCGTAGTGGGTGAGGCGGTACGACTGGGGCTCCGGCCCCAGGCGGAGGACCAGGCCGCCGTCCTCCTCCACCACCCGCGCGGCGCCGTAGTAGTCACTGCGGTACGTGCCCGTGTAGGCGTCCGCGTCCCGCGCGGGCGCGGCGCCGGACGGCGGGCGGGCGTAGTCGGTGTCCGAGCGGCCCTCGTCCTCCTGCTGCTGGTAGATCGCGTCGACCAGCGGAATCCAGTCCCGGGTGATGTCGCCGGTCTCCGCGATGTCGAAGAAGTCGAGCGCGACGGCGTCGGCGACGCCGACCGGCGCGGCGTTGGTGAGGACGACGATGCCGAGCCGCTCGCCGGGCAGCATCGTCACGTTGGTGTGCGCGCCCTCCGCGAAGGCGCCCGTGTGGGAGAGCCGGAGCCGGCCGGCGTCGTCGTAGTTCACGTTCCAGCCGAGGCCGTAGAAGCCGGTGCGGGCGGCCGGGGCGCTCGGCGGGTTCGAGACCGCCTCGGGCCAGTGGGTGCGCTCCAGGGCGTCGGCGGCGATGATCCGCTCGCCGTCGAGCTCGCCGTTCGCGAGCTGGAGCCGCAGCCAGACCGCCATGTCGCGGGCGGTGGAGCTGACCCCGCCGGCCGGGGACTGCGCGTCCGGGTCCCGGACGAACTCCGCCTTCCACGTGTCGCCGTCCTTCACATGGCCCCAGGCCCGGTCCTCCGCCTTCGCGAAGTCCTCGAAGCGGGAGCTGGTCGCGTCCATGCCGGCCGGCTCGTAGAGGACGTCCTCGGCGAGCTTCTCCCACGGCACGCCCTTCTCGTCGGCGACGGCCTGCGCGGCCGCCGTCAGGCCGAAGTTGGTGTACGCGTAGCTGGCGCGGAACGGCGCCAGGGGCTCGTACCGCAGGTGGGAGAGGATGTACTCGCGGTCGTAGCCGAGGTCTTCGAGCAGGTCGCCGGCGTGGTCCGGAAGCCCGCTGCGGTGCGAGAAGAGGTCCGCGACGGTCACGTGCCCGGTGACCCACGGGTCCTTGAGGCGGAAGCCCGGCACGTGCGGCGCGACCGGCTGCGACCAGCCCTCGACGCCGACGGCGCCGGCGACGACGGTGGAGGCGATCGGCTTGGAGACGGAGGCCAGCTGGAAGACGGTGTCGGCGTCGACGGCGGCGCTCTCGCCCTCCTTCCGCACCCCGTACCCCTTCAGGTGCAGCACCTTCCCGTCGTGGACGACGGCGACGGCCACGCCCGGCACCCCGGTGCGCTCCATGGCCGCCTCGACCACCCCGTCCAGCCGGTCGACGGCCCGCCGCACGTCGGCGGTGTCGAGCTCGGGCGGGGGCTGGTTCGGCGGAGGCGTGGGAGTCGGGCCCGGGGTCGGCGCGGTCGCTCCGAGGAGCGCCGCCAGCCCCGCCGCGACAAGCCAGCGAACGGTAGCCACGCCTTCCATTGAACGCCGGGCGAGGCGACCTGTCGCGGCGGAGGCTGTGCGGCCTGCCTCGCCGGTGGCTGTCCGGCCTGCCGCGGCGGAGCTATCGGCCGTGCCGCTCGGCCACCCAGGCCACCGCCTCCTCCGGGGTCGCCACCGTGGGTACGCCCTCCGGGACGGGCGGCCGGCGGACGACGACCACGGGGATGCCGGCCTCGCGGGCGGCGCTGAGCTTCGGGGCGGTCGCGGCGCCACCGGAGTCCTTCGTCACCAGGACGTCGATCCGGTGCCGGGCGATCAGCTCGCGCTCGCCGCCGAGGGTGAACGGCCCCCGATCCAGGAGGACTTCGGTCCGTGCGGGCATCGGCGCGTCCGGCGCGTCCACCGACCGCACCAGGAACCACTCGGGGCGCTCCGCGAAGACCGCGAGCCCCAGCCGGCCGGTGGTGAGGAACACCCGCCCGAAGCCGTCCAGAGCGCGGGCCGCCTCCTCCAGGGAGCCCACGTCACGCCAGTCGTCGCCCGGCCCCGGGACCCAGCCGGGACGGCGCAGCGCCAGCAGGGGAACATGGGCGGTGGCGGCCGCCCGGGCCGCGTTGAAGCTGATCCGCTCGGCGAAGGGATGGGTGGCGTCGATGACCGCGTCCACGGCGTGCTCGCGCAGCCACGCCGCGAGCCCGTCCGGCCCGCCGAACCCGCCGATCCGGACCTCGCCGGCCGGCAGCCGGGGCTCCGCCACCCGCCCCGCGAGCGAGCTGGTCACCCTCGTACCGGGATGGAGCAGCCCGGCCAGGGCGCGGGCCTCGGTCGTCCCTCCGAGAATGAGCACGTGCACAGGAGCCCCTTCGTGAGTACCGGCGGCGGGCGCGAGGCCCAACTCAAGCACACCGGTCTGCGGCCCGGCTGGACGACCGGTGCCTGTGCGACGGCCGCGACGACCGCCGCGTACACCGCCCTGCTCACCGGCGACTTCCCGGACCCGGTGACGATCACCCTGCCCAAGGGCCAGACGCCGGCCTTCGCCCTGACGGCGGAGTCGCTGGGCGGTGGCTCGGCGATGGCCGCCGTGGTGAAGGACGCGGGCGACGACCCGGACGTCACGCACGGCGCGGTGATCCGCTCGACGGTACGGCTCCTGCCGCCCGGTTCCGGCGTCGTGTTCCGCGCGGGCGAGGGCGTCGGCACGGTCACCCTCCCCGGTCTGCCGCTGGAGGTCGGCGAGCCGGCGATCAACCCGGTGCCGCGCCGGCTGATGCGCGAGCACGTGGCGGAGGTCGCGGCGGCGCACGGCGCCCCCGGGGACGTCGAGATCACGATCTCCGTCGACCACGGCGCCGAGATCGCCCGCTCCACCTGGAACCCCCGCATCGGCATCCTCGGCGGCCTGTCGATCCTCGGCACGACCGGCGTCGTCGTCCCGTACTCCTGCTCGGCCTGGATCGACTCCATCCGCCGGGGCGTGGACGTGGCCCGCGCCGGCGGCCTCACCCACGTCGCCGGCTGCACGGGCTCCACCTCCGAACGCACGGTCACCGGGCTCTACGACCTCCCGGAGATCGCCCTCCTCGACATGGGCGATTTCGCGGGCGCGGTCCTCAAGTACGTCCGCCGCCACCCGGTCGACCGCCTGACGGTCTGCGGCGGCTTCGCCAAGCTCTCCAAGCTCGCCGCCGGCCACCTGGACCTCCACTCGGCCCGCTCCCAGGTCGACAAGGGCTTCCTCGCCGAACTGGCCCGCGAGGCGGGCGCGGACCCGGCCCTCGTGGCGGAGATCGCCGCCGCCAACACGGGCCTGGCCGCCCTCCGGCTCTGCGAGGCGGCGGGCGTCCCCCTCGGCGACCGGGTCGCCGCCCGCGCCCGCGACGAGGCCCTCGCCGTCCTGCGCGGCGCCCCCGTGACGGTCGACGTCATCGCCATCGACCGCGCGGGCGCCGTGGTGGGCCGCTCCTCCCCGAAGGGGCCGGCGGCGTAAACCGGGCGACAGCCGGGACCGCCCCGCCGAGAATCCAGGGATGGCCGACTTCTCGAACAAGCCCACGCTGACCGGTGACCTCGTCACGCTCCGTCCCGTCACGGAGGACGACGTGCCCGCGCTGCTGCCGTTCTTCGAGGACGCGGAGGTCGCCCGGCTGACCGGCAGCCACCGCTCCTTCGACGAGCCCGCGCTGCGGGAGTGGTACGGCTCGCGGGGCGGGACCGACGACCGGCTGGACCTCGCCGTGGTGGAACGGGCGACGGGGCGGGTGGTCGGGGAGGCCGTGCTCAACGAGTGGGACCCCGACAACGAGAGCTGCGCCTTCCGGATCGCCTTCGTCCCGGCCGCCTTCGGCCGGGGGCTCGGGACGGAGGCGACGCGGCTGATCGTCGGGCACGCCTTCGAGGGGCTGGGGCTGTACCGGGTGTGGCTGGAGGTGTACGCCTTCAACCCGCGCGCCCGCCGCGCCTACGAGAAGGCCGGCTTCACGCCGGAGGGCGTGCTGCGCGGGGCCCTGCTGTGGGAGGGGGAGCGGGTGGACGCGACGGTGATGTCGGTGCTGGCGCCGGAGTGGGCGGCGGCGCGCGGCTGAGCGGGCGGCGTTCCGGCGCCGGACCGGGGGCGGGCCGAGCCGGGCGGCGTCACACGCCGGAGCGGGGGCCTAGCCGGGTGGCGTCGCGCGCCGGGGCGGGCACGGTCAGGGGTCGTCCTGTGGCGGGGTGCCTTCGAGGAGGCGTTCGCCGATGTCGTCGGCCCAGCGCTGGGCCCAGGCGCGCAGGTCCCGGATCCGGTGCTCGTCGAGGCCGTGCGCGGTGAACTCGTCGTCGTCGATCCACTCCGCGCCGGCGAGCTTCGTCTGGAGTTCCTCCAGGTCGAAGGCGTCCCGGGCGTGCTGCCTGCCCAGTTCCTCCAGTTCCTCGTGGCTCCAGCGGTCGGCCGCCGCTCGGACGTCGACGAGGTCCCGGGCCATGCCCCGGTCCGCGAGGGCGCGGACCTTCGTGCCGACCACGTCCCGCAGGGACAGCAGCAGTCCGAAGTCGCGCCGTTCGGGAGGGCCGCACAGCACTTCCTTGAGGACGTCGACCTCGCACTCCTCGCCGGTGGCCGGGTCGGTGACGATCAGCCGGGCGGTGAGCGGGTCGGTCTCCAGGGTCCGCACCAGCCAGCCGCCGGCCTCCAGCGCGGCCCGCAGGTGGGCGGCGATCTCCGGCATCGGCCGGGGGTTCTCGGTGGCGACGTCGAGGTCCCGGCTCAGCCGGTCGACCAGGCCGTGCGCCTGCACGGCGTAGCCGCCGGTCAGGACGAGCGGGTACTCGGTGCCCGCCGCGAGGACGTCGTCGAGGAGGCGGCGGTGCAGCTCGGTGAGGTTCACCCCGCGCGCCCGGCGACGGCCACCGGTGCCAGCTCGTGGAAGGCGTCCTCCCAGACGACGCGCAGGTCCTTGCTGACGAGGGTGCGCAGGACGGGCCACAGCTCGACGAGGAGGTCCCGGTTGAGGTGCCGGACGAGGTCGTCGTGGCCGCCCTCGGCGAGGACGGTGCGGTAGCAGCTCATCCGCAGCCGGGGCCGGTCGAGGTCGTACTCGGTCAGCCCGGACCAGGCCAGGTGCAGGGGAAGCCGGACCGACCCGTGCCCGGGTCCGCGCAGTGCGGACAGGTCGGTGGGGAGCCGTCGTGCGTACCGTTCGCGCCGTACCTCGGAGACGGTCGCCGTCTCGTGTGCCATGCCTCCGATTATCCCCGCGCGCGACCGTCCCGGGGGCAACACGCGGCACCTCCGTCACGGGCGGGTTCCCGTCAGGGGCGGGGCGGCGGGAAGCCGATCTCCGCGATGTCCTCGGCGAGGTCCGTGAGGGTCGCCGCCGGGTTGAGGGCCGTCACGACCTCCGGGGTCAGCGGGCGCAGGGCGAGGACGTGGCGGACGGCTTCGAGCGGGACGTCGGTCTCGTAGTACTCGGCGGCCCAGGTGGCGTACGCCTCGGGGGTGCGGTCCAGGAGGAGGTGGAGGAGGCGGCCGGAGCCGTCCGGGTCCGGGTGGTCGTCCAGATCGGGGAAGGCGACCTGGCCGGTGTGCCAGGCGGTGTCGGCGGGCTCGCGCCACAGGCAGGCGGTGGTGACGTGGACGTCGTCCTCGTCGAGGAAGGCGGGCTCGGTCAGGTACTCGGAGAAGGCGTCCGGGACGCCGTCGAGGACCCCGGGCCAGGTCGCGCCGTCCGCGAGCGGCCCGTACGGGCTCAGCGGCGACTCGTGGTCGAAGACGCGGGCGAAGGCCCCCGCCGGGGAGAGGACGATCGTGTACTCGCCGCCCTGGCCGTCCTTCATCGACGCCAGCTGCTCGGTGTCGGACCAGTGCGCGTCGAAGGAGTAGTACCGGCCCTCCCAGGCGGGGCTCAGCACGGCGTCCAGCATTGCGAGGCCCCGGGAGTGGTCGCGCAGTTCCTCGATGCCCGGCAGTGCCCGGGCCGTGTCGTAGACGGTCATGGGTTCCATTGAAGGGGGTCGCGCCGACATGCGGGGCACCGCCCCCGAACCTACGCTGGCCACGACGCAACCCCGCGAGAGAGGGAGTCCGATGGCGAAGCGCGGCAACAAGAAGCGGGCTCGCAAGAAGAAGAAGGCGAACCACGGCAAGCGGCCCAACGCCTGAGCCGTGACGACGACGGAGGCCGGGCCGGACGGGTCCGGCCTCCGGTGCGTCGGCGGGTGTGACGGTCGCGGGCCGGGTCGTAGAGGTGGCGGTCGCGGGCCCGCGCGTCAGCAGGTGTGGCGGTCGCGGGCCGGGTCGTAGAGGTGGCTGTCGCGGAACTCGGAGGCGGCGAGGGTGCGGCCGACGATGATCACGGCGGTCCTGGTGATGCCGGCCTCCTTCACCTGGCCGGCGATGTCCGCGAGGGTGCCGCGCAGGACGAGCTCGTCGGGGCGGCTGGCCATGGCAACGACGGCGGCGGGGCAGTCGGCGCCGTAGTGGGGGACGAGCTCGGAGACGATCCGGTCGGCGTAGCGGGCGCCGAGGTGGAGGACGAGCAGGGCGCCGCTGCGGCCGAGGGTGGCGAGGTCCTCGCCCTCCGGCATGGGGGTGGCCTGCTGGGCGATGCGGGTGAGGATGACGGTCTGGCCGACCGTGGGGACGGTGAGTTCCCGCTTGAGGGCGGCGGCCGCGGCGGCGAAGGCCGGGACGCCGGGCACGACCTCGTAGGGGATGCCGGCCGCGTCGAGCCGTCGCATCTGCTCGGCCATGGCGCTGAAGACGGACGGGTCGCCGGAGTGGAGGCGGGCGACGTCCTGGCCGGCCTCGTGGGCGGCGGCGATCTCCGCGACGATGCCGTCCAGGTCCATCCGCGCCGTGTCGACGAGCCTCGCGCCGGGCGGGCACTCGGCGAGCAGTTCACGCGGGACGAGGGAGCCGGCGTAGAGGCAGACCCCGCAGGCCGCGAGGGTGCGGGCGCCGCGCACGGTGATGAGGTCGGCGGCGCCGGGGCCCGCTCCGATGAAGTAGACGGTCATCCCTCTTCAGAACCTTTCGTTACGGACCACTGGGTCACGGGCATCGCCGTACGCCAGCCGGTGAAGCCGCCGACGGGCACGGCGGCGGAGACGGCGAGCCGGACCAGTTCGCCGCCGTGGCGGCGGTAGCGGTCGGCGAGCAGGGCCTCGGATTCGAGCGTCACGGTGTTGGCGACGAGCCGGCCGCCCGCGGGCAGCGCGTCCCAGCAGGCGTCGATCAGGCCGGGGGCGGTGAGCCCGCCGCCGATGAAGACGGCGTCGGGGACGGGCAGGCCGGCGAGGGCGGCGGGGGCCGGGCCGGTGACCACGCGCAGGGCCGGTACGCCGAGGGCGGCGGCGTTGCGGGTGATCCGCGCGGCCCGCTCGGGGGACTTCTCGACGGCGATCGCCCGGCAGTCGCGGTGGGCCCGCATCCACTCGACGCCGATGGAGCCGGAGCCGCCGCCGACGTCCCAGAGGAGTTCTCCGGGGGCGGGGGCGAGGGCGGCGAGCGTGGCGGCGCGGACGTACCGCTTGGTGAGCTGCCCGTCGTGCTCGTACGCCTCGTCGGGGAGGCCGGGCGTGGTGCCGAGCCGGAGGGTGCCGGGGTCGCGGACGCAGTCGAGGGCGAGGACGTGGAGGGCGTCGGTGCGCTCGTGCGGCCAGTCGGCGGCGGTGGCGTCGAGGAGTCGTTCGGCGGGGCCGCCGAGCTGTTCGAGGACCCGGATCCTGGTGCCGCCCCACCCGGCCTCGCGGAGCAGCGCCGCGACCCGGGCGGGGGTCTCGGGGCCCTCGCCGAGGAGGAGGAGCCGGCGCCCGGGGTGGAGGGCGGCGCGGAGCGCGTCGAGCGGCCGGGCGACGAGCGAGAGCGTGTCGACGGCCTCCAGCGGCCAGCCGAGGCGGGCGCAGGCGTACGAGACGGAGGAGGGGTGCGGGCGGACGTCGAGGCGGTCCGGGCCGGCGGTCTCGGCGAGGGTGCGGGCGATGCCGTAGAAGGACGGGTCGCCGCTGGCGAGCACGGCGATCGCGCGGCCCGCGTGGGCGGCGAGCAGACCGGGGACGGCGGGGCGGAGCGGGGACGGCCAGGCGATCCGCTCGCCCGGGCAGGCGTCCCCGGGGAGGAGGTCCAGCTGTCGGGGGCCGCCGAGCAGCACGTCGGCGGCGCGCAGGACCCGGCGGGAGCCCTCGGGGAGCCCGTCCCAGCCGTCCGCGCCGATGCCGACGACCGCCAGGGGGGTGTCCGGGGCGTGCGCGGCGTCGAGGGGGGCGTTCGCGGCGTTCACGTCCGGGACTCTACGTGAGGGCCGCAGGTCGGCGGCGTGTGGCGGCGCTCACGTCAGGGAGGCGCTCACGTCAGGACGGGGCCCACGTCAGGGCGGGGCCTCGGGGGCTGGGTCGTCACTTCTGGGCGTTCTGTCCGACGTAGAAGAGGATCCAGACGAAGCCGGCGAAGGCGTGGGTGGCGAAGACGTACACGAAGACGCGGAGCATCACGCCCCGCTCCTTCCAGCTCTCGCTGTCGTGCGCCTTCTCGGTCATGGGGCCCAGGGTACGACGGCGACGGGCACGGAACGCGGGGCGGGAGGGTCCGGAACGAGGGCCCGGGAGCGCGGGGCGGCAGGGTCCGGAACAGGGCCCGGCAGCGCGGCCCAGGAGCGCGGAATAGGGAGGTGGCTGGCATCGTTGGACGGGATAGTTTAAGCTTCAACCACTACCGAGGAACGCGAGAGGTGACCACGATGCAGTTCGGGATCTTCACCGTCGGCGACGTGACGACCGACCCCACCACCGGCCGCACCCCCTCCGAGCACGAGCGCATCAAGAACACGGTCGCCATCGCGCTCAAGGCGGAGGAGGTCGGGCTCGACGTCTTCGCGACCGGCGAGCACCACAACCCGCCGTTCGTCCCGTCCTCCCCGACCACCCTCCTCGGCCACATCGCGGCCCGCACGGAGAACCTGGTCCTCTCCACGTCCACGACGCTCATCACCACCAACGACCCGGTGAAGATCGCCGAGGACTACGCCACCCTCCAGCACCTCGCCGACGGGCGGGTGGACCTGATGATGGGCCGGGGCAACACCGGGCCGGTCTACCCGTGGTTCGGTCAGGACATCCGCCAGGGCATCCCGCTCGCCATCGAGAACTACGCGCTCCTCCACAAGCTGTGGAGGGAGGACGTGGTCGACTGGGAGGGCAAGTTCCGCACCGCGCTCCAGGGCTTCACGTCCACCCCGCGCCCGCTCGACGGCGTCCCGCCGTTCGTCTGGCACGGCTCCATCCGCTCGCCGGAGATCGCCGAGCAGGCCGCGTACTACGGCGACGGCTTCTTCGCCAACCACATCTTCTGGCCCAAGCAGCACACCGAGAAGATGGTCCGGCTCTACCGGCAGCGGTACGCGCACTACGGGCACGGCACGGAGGAGCAGGCGATCGTCGGCCTCGGCGGCCAGGTCTTCATACGGAAGAACTCGCAGGACGCGGTACGGGAGTTCCGCCCGTACTTCGACAACGCGCCGGTCTACGGCCACGGCCCCTCCCTGGAGGAGTTCAGCAGCCAGACCCCGCTGACCGTCGGCTCCCCGCAGGAGGTCATCGAGCGGACCCTCTCCTTCCGCGAGTACGTCGGCGACTACCAGCGCCAGCTCTTCCTCGTCGACCACGCCGGGCTGCCGCTCAAGACGGTCCTGGAACAGCTCGACATCCTCGGCGAGGAGGTCGTCCCCGTCCTCCGCAAGGAGTTCGCGAACCTCCGCCCCGCCGGCGTCCCCGCCACCGCCCCGCTCCACCCCGCCGTCTCGCAGAAGAAGGAGGCGTGACCGCCGTGCGTACGCTCAAGCTGGTCGCCGTCTCGGCCGGCCTCAGCAGCCCCTCCTCCACCCGGCTCCTCGCCGACCGGCTCGTCCAGGCCGCCCGCTACCGGCTCGCCGAGCAGGAGTACGCGGTCGACGTCGAGGTCGTCGAGGTGCGGGACCTCGCCGTGGACATCGCGAAGCACCTCGTCACCGGCTTCCCGTCGGAGGCGCTGGGCAAGGCGATCGACGCGGTGACCGGCGCGGACGGCGTCATCGCGGTGACGCCCGTCTTCACCGCCTCCTACAGCGGCCTGTTCAAGTCCTTCTTCGACCTGATCGACCCGGCCGCCCTCACCGGTACGCCGGTCCTCCTCGGCGCGACCGGCGGCACCGCCCGCCACTCCCTCGTCCTCGACCACGCCCTGCGCCCCCTCTTCGCCTACCTGCGGGCCCGGGTCGCCCCGACCGCCGTGTACGCCGCCTCCGAGGACTGGGGCAGCGGCGGCGACGAGTACACCGAGGGCCTGCCGCACCGGATCACCCGGGCGGGCGAGGAGTTCGCGGAGCTGGTCGCCGCGGCGGCCGACCGGAAGGACCGGGCGGAGGAGGACGTCTTCGTCCCCTTCGAGAAGCAACTGGCCGACCTTCGGCTCGATTGACCGGTTTGTTAGGTTGTGGGAGGTAGTTCCCGACGACGGACGGAGGTCGGCGATGGCCGGCGGCAGGATCGTGGTGGGCGTGGACGGCTCGGAACCGTCCCTGAAGGCGCTGAAGTGGGCGGCGGCCCAGGCCGCCCTCACCGGGGACACGCTCCACGCGGTGATCAGCTGGGAGTACCCGGCGTCCTGGGCGACGCTGATGCCGGGCGTGCCGCCCGAGTTCGACCCGGAACGGCTCGCCAAGCAGATCCTCGACCAGTCCCTGGAGCAGGCCCTCACGCCGGAGCAGGCGGCCGCGACCACCCGCACGGTCGTCGGCGGCAACGCGGCGCAGGCGCTGGTGGACCAGGCGGCGGGCGCGGAGCTGCTGGTGGTCGGGGACCGGGGCTACAGCGGCTTCAAGGCGGCCGTCCTGGGCTCGGTCTCCACCAACGTCACCCAGCACGCCCCCTGCCCGGTGGTGGTCGTCCGCGCCCACGAGGCCGCGTAGCGCCGGGGGGCGCTGGGTCCGGAGGGCCGCTGGCTCCGGGGGACCGCTGGCTCCGGAGGGGCCGCGCCCGGGCCGGCCGGCCCCGCTGCGCGCCCGTGCTCGGACCGAGCGCGGGCGCGTACGCGTGTACGCGCGCGCCGGCACCGCACCCGCGCACCCGGGGCGGGGGCGGGGCCCCGGCGGTCACTCCCGCGCCCGCTCCGCCGTGCGGCGGGCTCCGCCCCGACCGAGGATGCCCTCATGGGCACCATGGACATCAAACTCGAACTGATCGGCGTCCCCGTCACCGACGTCGACCGCGCCAAGACCTTCTACGAGCAGGTCGGCTTCCACGCCGACCACGACGTGACCGTCAGCGAGGACATCCGCTTCGTGCAGATGACCCCGCCCGGGTCGGCCTGCTCGATCGCCTTCGGGAAGGGGATCACGCAGATGCCCCCCGGTTCCCTCGACAACATGCAGGTCTGCGTGGACGACATCGAGCGGGCCCACGCCGAACTGACCGGCCGCGGCATCGACGTCGGCGAGATCGACGACCAGCCCTGGGGCTCGTTCGTGTACTTCACGGACCCGGACGGCAACCGCTGGGCGGTCCAGCAGAAGGCCCCCAGGAACCGGTGACGCGCGGGGGGACCGACAGCCAACGGATTCCCCCTCCCCCATCACGGCCCTCGGAGACCGTCGAGCGCGCCCACGGCCGCACGGATGTGGCCCGGCCCGCCCCCCGACGGGCTCCCGGCGCACCACCAGGAGAGCAGCCCCTCCACGTCGCGCGCGTGCATGCCCAGGTCGTGTTCGGCACACAGGGGCCACGCCCGCCACAGGCACTCGGCGACGGTCTCCTGGGCGGCGTCGGCGACGATCGCCAGGGCCTGGGCGGAGTCCTCGGGCGCTTCCGGGTACAGATGACCGCCGTGCCACTCGCCGTCGTCCAGGGCGACGTGGACGCGCTCCGGCTCGCCCGCCTCGCAGGGGGGCTCGGCCAGCAGTCGCAGCGGTCCCTGCTCGGGCAGGGTCGCGGCCAGGTCCTCATTGAGGACCGCGAGGGCCGCGTCCCACAAGGGGTACTCGCCTCGCGAGACCGGACGGGCTTCGGGTGGATCGGCAGGAGCACGCATGGGGCCATCCTCGGCCACGGCCACGGCCGAGGCCGTGGCCCCGATCGCGCGCGGCCCCGTCACCGCCTCGGCTTCTCCTCCCGGCCCGCCGGGCTCTCCCTCACTTGCGGTTGTAGAGCCGCATGGTCACCGCGCCGAACACGGCCACGAAGACCGCCGACCACCCCAGCGACCAGGCGATGTCCGCCGCGGGCCAGTTGCCGGCCATCAACTCCCGTACCGCCGTCGCCAGGTGGGTCACCGGGCTGTTGTTCACGAAGGCCTGGAGCCAGCCCGGCATGGTCTTCGGGTCGACGAAGACGTTGGAGAGGAAGGTCAGCGGGAAGATCACCATCATGCTGACGCCCATGACGGACTTCTCGCTGCGCAGCAGCAGCCCGAACATGGTCCAGATCCACGAGAACGCGAACGAGAAGACCAGCAGCAGTGCCACCCCGAGCAGCACGCCCACGATCCCGCCGTCCGGGCGGTAGCCGATGAGAAGGCCGACGCTCAGCATCACGGCGGAGGCGATCACATAGCGCACGACGTCGCCGAGGAGGTAGCCGACCATCGGGGCGGGCCGCCAGATCGGCAGGGTGCGGAAGCGGTCGAAGACGCCCTTCTCGATGTCGGTGTTGACCGAGATGCCCGTGTACATCGTGATCATGACGACGGACATCACGAGGATGCCGGGCAGCAGGAACTGGATGTACTCCGTGACCGACCCGGCCAGCGCGCCTCCGAAGAGGTACGTGTACATCAGCACCATCATGATCGGGAACGCGGTCACGTCGAACAGCTGCTCCGGCACGTGCTTGATCTTCAGCATGGCCCGCCAGCCGAAGGTGAGCGACGCGGAGAGCGCGCTGGGCCGCGGTGGCCGGCTCTTCCCGACGAGCAGGGCGGCGAGTTCGTCGACGCGCGGCGCGGCGAACTCGGTGCCGGTGGCCGCGATGTCGGTCGTTCCAGTGCCGGTCGTGTCGGTCGTGTCGGTCGAGGTGGTGCCGGTACTCATGCGGCCGGCCCCTTCCGGTCGGTGAGGGCGAGGAAGACCTCGTCCAGACTCGGCTGGCCGAGGGCGAAGTTGTCGACGGTGATCCCGGCGCGGGCCAGTTCGGCGAGGGCGCGGGCGGCCTGTTCGGCGGCACCGAGGTCGGTGCCGTGGCCGTTGACGGTCGCGGTGAGGG
The DNA here is from genome assembly GCF_042873895.1 of Streptomyces sp. NPDC004435. Taxonomy (NCBI): domain Bacteria; kingdom Bacillati; phylum Actinomycetota; class Actinomycetes; order Kitasatosporales; family Streptomycetaceae; genus Streptomyces; species Streptomyces sp. NPDC004435. Next base: position 124,799 of record NZ_JBIAMB010000002.1, read on the forward strand.
CGACCGGGTCGGGGTCGAGCTGGACGGATGCCTTGAGGGCGGTGGTGAGGACCCGTTCGGCTTCCGGCCGCTGCTCCGCGTCCCGGAGCCGTACGTGGACGGAGCCCGAGCCCACCGACGCCTTCAGCTCGCCCTTGGTGCCCTCCGCGATCACCTTGCCGTGGTCGATGACGGCGATCCGGGAGGCGAGCTGGTCGGCCTCGTCGAGGTACTGGGTGGTGAGGAGGACGGTCGTGCCCTGGGCGACGACGGCCCGCACGATGTCCCACACCTGATTGCGGCTGCGCGGGTCGAGGCCGGTGGTCGGCTCGTCGAGGAAGAGCAGGTCGGGGGTGTTGAGGATGGACGCGGCGATGTCGATACGGCGCCGCATGCCGCCCGAGTAGTTCTTGACCTGCCGGTCCGCCGCCTCCGCGAGCCCGAACGCGCCGAGCAGCTGCTCGGCCCGGTCGCGGGCCTCGGGCCGGCCGTGCCCGAGGAGCCGGGCGAGGAGGACCAGGTTCTCGCTGCCGGTCAGGTCCTCGTCGACGGAGGCGTATTGGCCGGTGAGGCTGACGCGGCCCCGGACGGTGTCGGCCTCCGCGACGACGTCGTGCCCGAAGACGCGGGCGCTGCCGGCATCGGGGCGGAGGAGGGTGGCGAGCATCTTCACGGCGGTGGTCTTTCCGGCGCCGTTGGGTCCGAGCAGGCCGTAGACGGTGCCGGCCGGGACGCGGAGGTCGACGCCGTCGACGGCCCTGTTCTTCCCGAACGTCTTGACGAGACCTTCGGTCTCGATGGCCGCGCCCTCGCTCATGCCGCCTCCCTCGAACCCTCCCCAGTCTCCCCCGCGCCCCGCCGCACCGCACCCGCGCGGCGGGAGCCGCCCGCGTCACGGGCAGGCGCCGCCGCAGGCACGGCACGTCCGTCACAGCACGTCCGTCACCGCACGGGCAGCGCGGAGGTGGAGGCGGTATCAGTACGGCGCCGGACGCCCGGCCGCGTCCTCGTGCGTGTAGTAGAGGTAGAACATCCCCGCCGTGACCGCCGCGCCCATGGCCAGCCCCAGCCCGCTCGACGACAGCACGCTCGCTCCCGACAGGCTGAAGAGGAACCCGGTCGCACCGCCGACGAGCGCGCCCCACGCCGGCGCGCGCAGCTCGCGCCGCAGCCTGTGGCCGTAGGTGCGGAGCGCGTACACGCCTCCGCCGAGGAGGACCGCGGAGACGATCCCGAGCCAGAGCTGGCCCCAGGTCAGCGCTCCGCCGTGCCGCGAGACGGTCGAGGTGTAGAGGCCGTAGGCGATGCCGATGACGGCGGGCAGGACGGCGCCGTGCAGGTTCACGTGGCGCCGGGCGGGTACCGCTGCGTGTGCGGCCATGGCGGAGGCTCCTTCGTGTCGTCCCCCCGCTGCACCCTCCAGGGCACACCCGCCACCCGCCCGCCGCAAGTGGATCAGGACGCGGGCCGCACCGCCACCGCGTCGATCTCGAACAGCATGCCCGGCAGCGCCAGCGAGGCGACCCCGCTGAGGGTCTGCGCCGGCAGCCGCTCCCCGAACGCCTCGTGCAGCGCCTTCCCCAGCACCTCCAGCTTGCCGAGGTCGTGGTCGACGACGTACGAGCCGAGCCGCACGACGTGCTCGAAGCCGAGCCCGACGCCTTCGAGGGCGTGCCGCAGGTTGGTGAGGGAGCGCGCGACCTGGTCGGCGAAGTCGCCGGGGACGGGCGCGCCGGTGACGTCGGAGGCGTACTGCCCGCCGACGAAGACGAGCTCCCCGGGGGCGGAGGCGGCGTGGCTGTAGCCGAAGGGGGTGGGGTCGTGGAGGGTGGGCGGGTTGGTGAGGGTGCGCTGATCAGCCATGACGGATCGTTCCTTCCACAGACGAGCGACAGAGGGGCACTTCTCGGTATTTCTCGACGTTCAATATCCAGAATGAGCGGGTGGAGCGCGACGCACAGGCCCCGTCACCCCACGTTCGCGAACCACCGCCGGATCCGCTCCGGAGCGTCCGGCGCCTGTTCCTCGGCGCGTGCGCGGACCCCGTCCAGGGTCTGGGCGGCGAGTTCGCGGCGCCAGGCCAGTTCGGCGCGGCCCATCGCGCCGGCGATGGCGCACTCTGCGGCGTACCCGCCCGCGGGACCCGCCCCGGGCCCCTGCCGGCGGATCTCCGTGCAGCGGAAGGCTTCTTCGGGGCCTTCCACGGCGGTGACGACATCCATGAGGGTGATCCGGTCGAGGCCGCGCGCGAGCCGGAAGCCGCCCTTGGGGCCGGAGACGGAGCTGAGGATGCCGGCCCGGACGAGGGCCTGGAGCTGCTTGTTGAGATAGGCGGCGGGCAGCTCGTGGTAGGCGGCGAGCCGCGCGGCGGTGACCGCCCGGCCGGGCCCGATCCAGGCCAGGTTGAGGCAGCTGTGGAGCGCCCATTCCACGCCTTCGTTCATCCTCATAATCCTGGACCTTACACATCCAGAATAAGAGAGGCAAGGGAAAGGCGATCACCCGTCCGGACCAACCAGAAGGTCGAAATCATCCGATTACTCCCACGATGGGGCCATGAGCCAGAACAGCACACCTCCGCGCCCGGACTCCGCCCCCCGTTCCCGCCCGTCGGGCACGTCGAGCACCTCCGGGGCGTGGGCCTCCGGCGGCACGCTCTTCGCGGGTGTCCTCATGCTGGTCACCGGCATCATGGACGTCTTCCAGGGCATCGCCGGGATCGCCGAGGACGACATCTACACCCGCGTCGGCGACTACGTCTTCAAGTTCAACCTCACCACCTGGGGCTGGATCCACCTGATCATCGGCATCGTCGTCGCGATCGCCGGCTACGGGATCCTCAAGGGCGCCGAGTGGGGCCGGGTCGCCGGTATCTGCCTGGCGTCCCTGAACCTCCTCTCGCAGTTCCTCTTCCTGCCCTACCAGCCGTGGTGGGCGCTCTTCTCCATGGCCATCTCGATCTTCGTGATCTGGGCCCTCGCCACGGACGACGCGTACGGCCCCGGCGAACGGTACTGACCGGCGATGACCCCACGACCACGGGAACGAGGGGCACGAGGAGCACCGGGCCGGCCACGGAGACGGCGACCGGCCGCCCTCGCTCTCACCCTCACCCTCGCCCTCGCCGTCACCGGCGCGACGACCGGCTGCGACGCCGCCAAGGAGACCGCCGGCGACATCGTCTCCTCGGCGACCGCCGCCGTCGCCTCGGCCGCGCAGCAGAAGATGGACGAGATCAAGGACGGCGTGAACGCCGCCGGCGACGTGAAGGCCGGACCCACCTCCGTCGACGGCGACCGCACGATCGCCACGATCACGGCCACCAACCCCAAGGACAAGACCGCCGACTACACGGTCATGGTGATCTTCCGGGACGGCGGCGGGAACCTCCTCGACACGGTCGTCCTCACCATCGACGGCGTCGGAGCCGGAACCTCCAAGTCCGGTACGACACGCAGCAATCGGACGCTCGGCGGGGCGACGACCGCGGAGATCGCCCAGGCCCTGCGACACTGAGGACGTGGACCGAGCAGCCCTGACCACGTCGCCCGGCACGACCCCGCCCGCGACACCGACCGCACCCACCACACCCGCCGCACCGCCCTCGCCACCCCTCCGGCCCAGGCACCGCGACCGCGCGCTCGCCTGGGCCGCGGGGCTGCTCCTTTCCGTCCCCGCGGCCGTCGCCGCCTGCCGGGCACTGGACGAGGACGGCATCACCCCCTTCCCCCAGCTGCTCTCCTTCCTCCCCTGGCTGACCGTCCCCGCCGGTCTGGGGCTGCTGCTCGCGGCGGCCGCCCGCCGCCGGACGCTGGCCTTCGTCGCGGTGCTCGTCCTCACCGGCACCGCCTGGGCGTCACTGCCGTACACCCCGACGCTCGTCACCCCGTACGGCCCCTCACTCGCCCGGATCCGCGTCATCGCCGCGAACGTCGAGTTCGGGCAGGCCACCGGCTCCCTCATCGCCCTCGCGCGCCGGGAGCGACCCCAGCTCCTGTACGTCTCCGAGTGCGACCCCGCCTGCGGGCGCGCCCTCACCACCGCCCTGACCGGCCTGCTCCCGCACCGGGTCTCCGTCGACGCGGAGGGCTCCGCCGGTTCCGTCCTGCTCAGCGCCTACCCGCTCCGGGACCGGTCCGTCGTCCCCTCCACCATGGGCATGCCCGGCGCCACCGCGACCGTCGCGGGGCGGTCCGTACGGCTCCAGCTCGCCCACCCGATGCCGCCCCTCCCCGGCCAGGTCGGCCTCTGGAAGACCGAGCTGGCCCGCCTCCGGGACGAGGTGGCGGCCCGTCCGTCCGACGAGTCCCTGATCGTCGCCGGCGACTTCAACGCCTCCCAGGACCACGCCGCCTTCCGCTCCGTCGCCGCCGCCGGCTTCCTGCGCGACGCCGCCCGCGCCACCGGCGCCTCCCGCACCCCCACCTGGCCCGCCGAGGGCCCCCTGCCGCCCTATGTCCAGATCGACCACGTCCTCACCACCACCGACCTCGTCGCCGGGGCCACCCGCTTCCCGTCCCTCCCCGGCAGCGACCACCGCGCCGTCGTCGCCGACCTCGACCTGCAGGAAGGACGCTGATCGGCGACGCTGGGAGCATGGACAACGAGCAGATCCTCGACGACATCGGAGCGCTCGTGGAGGAGGAACGCGCCCTCCGCAGCCGCACCGGCGGCCTCCCCCCGGAGGAACTCGAACGCCTCGCCGCCCTGGAGGTCCGCCTCGACCAGTGCTGGGACCTGCTCCGCCAGCGCCGCGCCAAGGCCGAGTTCGGCGAAGACCCCGACACCGCCGCCCTCCGCCCCGCCGCGGAGGTCGAGTCCTACCGCAACTGACTCCCGCGCCGCCCGCGTAAGTTGGACGCATGGCACGCCCCGCAGGATCCGTACGCCTCGCTCCTCCCGCGTGGCTGACCGCAGGTCTCCGGCCCGCACCGGCGCCCATCCCGTGGGCCGCCGTCGTGCGGGCCTCGCTCGCGCTGTCGCTGCCGCTGGCGGTGGGCCTGGCCGTGGGGGAGCCGGCGTACGGGGCGCTCGTGTCGATGGGGGCGCTGTCGGGGGTCATCGGCGACACCGCCGACGCGTACCGGATGCGGGTCTTCAACATCGCCGTCCCGCAGCTGTTCGGCGCGCTCGGGGTGACGCTCGGGACGCTCGTCTTCGGGCAGGGGTGGCTCGCGGTGGTGACGCTGACGCTGGTCGCGCTCGTCTCGGGGATGATCTCCTCGATCGGCGCGGTCGCTTCCGCCTCCGGACTGCTGCTGCTCCTGAACGCCGTGGTCGGCGCCGGTCTGCCGATGCCGGAGCCGTGGTGGAAGGCGCCGCTGCTGCTGACCGCGGGCGGACTCGTGGTGCTGGTCCTCACGCTGCTCGGCTGGCCGCTGCGGCGGGCCGCGCCGGAGCGGGCCGCGGTGGCCGCCACCTACCGGACGGTCGCCGAACTGTACGAGGCCGCGGGCTCGGAGGCGTACCAGGAGAAGCGGCACGCGGTCACCGCCTCGCTCAACCAGTCGTACGACCTGATCCTGGCCCGCCGCACCCGCCAGCACGGCCGCACCACCTCGCTGGCCCGGCTGCTCGCCCAGCTCAACGTGCTGGTGCCGCTGCTCGAGGCGGCGCCCGCCGCCGACCTGCGGGTCCGCCTGTACGGGCCGCTGCCGGCCGCCGTCGCCGCCACCGTCCGCGACCTCGCCGACGCGGTCGAGAGCGGCCGGACCGAGCGCCCCGAGCTGGTCCTCCCGCCGTCCACCCGCCCCGCGGAGAAGGCCGTCGAGCACGCCCTCCGGCACGCCGCCACCGTCGTCCACGAGGCCGAACCCGACCCCTACAACGTCGACGACCGCCTCGGCCGGCCCGCCTCGCTCACCGTCCGCGCCCGCCGCGCCGCCCGCACGATGCTGCTCTCCGAGCCGTCCTGGCGGTACGGGCTCCGCCTCGCGCTGTGCATCGGCCTCGCCCAGGCCCTGGTGTCGCTGGTCGCCGTGCCGCGCTCGTACTGGGTGGCGCTCACCGTCACCTTCGTGATGAAGCCGGACTTCGGCTCGGTGTTCTCGCGGGCCGTGCTGCGCGCCGTCGGCACCTGCCTGGGGCTCGTCTCCGCCGCGCTGGTCCTCGCCGAGGTGCCCCGCGGCTGGTGGGACGTGCCGGTGATGATGGTGCTCGCCGCGCTCATCCCGGCCTTCTCCGCGAAGGGTTACGCCTTCCAGACGGCGGCCATCACCCCCGTCATCCTGCTGCTCTCCGACGCCCTCAACCAGCAGGGCTTCGACCTCGTCCTGCCCCGCCTCTACGACTCCCTCATCGGCTGTGCCATCGCGCTGATCGCCGGGTACCTGCTGTGGCCGGAGTCCTGGCACAGCCGGATCGGCGACCGGCTCGCCGACGCCGTCGCCGACTCGGCCGCGTACGTGGACCGCGCGTTCGGAGCCGACGCCGACGCGGGACGGCTGCGGGCCCGCCGCAAGCTGTACCGGGACCTGTCGGCGGTCCGCTCCGAGTTCCAGCGCGCCCTGACCGAGCCGCCGCCGACCGGCACCCGCGCCGCCGCCTGGTGGCCGCTGGCCATCGCCGTCGAACGGATCGTGGACGCCACCACGGCCGCCCGGATCCGGGTGGCGCACGGCGCCGCCCCGCCGGACCCGAAGGAGGTGACGGAGGTGGCGCGGGAGCTGCGCGAACTCGCCGAGGGACTGCGGGCGACCGACACCCTCTTCGCCGTCCGCGCCGAGCTGCCGGACGACGAGGACGGCGTCCTCGCACCGCTCCGCCAGGAGGTGCGCGCGGCCCGCGCGATCGCCGGTCCCGAGCTGCGTTAGCCCCCTTCGAGGCGGTGGCAAACCCCTTCCGCGACCGTACGCGGGGCGCGGGGAAGGACTTACCGGCGGTCACGGAACGGAACCCTCCTGCCACCGTTACCGGAATCCACCGGGACGACTACGATGCGCTCGACCGCCCCGACGTGATCAGCGCCCACTCCCCTGCCCGCGCCCACCTCCGGCCGGCCGCCCGGCCCGCCGAACGGGCCACTTCGCCCCGCCCCGCCGCCATCCCCGCCGCCATCCCCGCCGTCACCCCCGCACCTTTCGCACCCTCCGCACCCTCCTCACCCTCCTCACCCTCCGTCGTCCGGAACCCCCCACACCCGCTCCCAGGACTCCGAGGACACCGCCATGCGCACGACCACGAGCAGAGGGCTCCAGCCCAATGTCCTCGGCACCTTCGACACGATCGTCATGGCCGTCGCGGGCAGCGCCCCCGCGTACTCGCTCGCCGCGACGACCGCCGTGCTCTTCGGGGCGGTCGGGCTCGCGGGGCCCGCCGCGCTGCTGTACTGCGCGATACCCATGTTCGGCATCGTCCTCGCCTACGCCCGCCTCGGCCGGATCGACGTCAACGCGGGCGCCGGCTACTCGTGGGTGGGCCGCACGCTCCACCCCTTCCTGGGCTTCCTCTCCGGCTGGGCGCTGGTCCTCGCGGCGACCGTGTTCATGGTGGCGGGCTCGCTGCCGGCCGGGGCGCTGACCCTCGCCCTCTTCGACGCGGACCTCGCCGCCTCCACTCCGCTGGCCGCCGCCGTCGGCGCCTGCTGGTTCCTGCTGATGCTCGGCGTCGTGCTGGGCGGCGCCCGGCTCACCGTACGGGCCCAACTCCTCATGTCCGGGATCGAGATGGCGATCCTGCTGACCTTCGTCCTCGCGGCCGTCGCCCACCGCGGCCGGGCGGTCGCCTTCGACTGGTCCTGGTTCGGCCTCGGGCACTTCCACGGGCCGGAGGGCTTCGCGGCGGGCGCGCTGATCGCCGCGTTCTACTACTGGGGCTGGGACGTCACCAGCAACCTCAGCGAGGAGACCCGGAACAGCCGTCGGACGGCCGGGCTGGCCGCGCTGGTCGGCGTCGGTTTCGTCTTCGTCCTCTTCGTGGCGTTCACCGTCGCGGTGAACGTGCTGCTGCCCGCCGACCGGATCCTCGCCGCGGGACCGAACGTCCTCGCCGTCCTCGGCCAGGAGATCTGGCCCGGCGTCGGCGGGAAGCTGCTCGTCGTCGCCGTGATCCTGTCCACGGTCGCGACCCTGGAGACGACCCTGCTCCAGGTGACCCGCTCGCTCTTCGCGATGGGCCGCGACCGGACCCTGCCCGCGGCCCTCGGCCGGGTCCACCGCCGCTGGAACACCCCGTGGGTCGCGGTCGTCGCCGTCGGCGCCGCCGCCCTCGTCCTCTTCGCCGCCGCGGCCTCCGCCGGCTCCGTGCAGCGGATCCTGCGGGACGCGGTCTCCGCGATCGGCCTCCAGATCGCCTTCTACTACGGCCTGGCGGGCATCGCCGCCGCCGTCGCGTACAAGTCGCTGCTGCTGCGCTCCGCGAAGAACCTGCTGCTGGGCGGGGTGTGGCCGCTGCTCGGCTCCGCGTTCATGCTGTGGGTGTTCGTCGAGTCGCTGGGCGAGCTGTCCACCACCGCCCTCACCATCGGCCTCGGCGGGCTCGCCGTCGGCGTCGTCCCGATGACGGTGTACTGGCGCAAGGGCAGCGACTACTACCGGCCCGCCCGCCTGGACGCCTCCCGCGCCCTCGCCGCCGCCGACGAGTCGGCCCCGGCCTCCCCGCACACCCGCAGGGACAAGAGCTACGCCACGGATTTCTGACGAACCGTTCTCCTCCACCCCTCCTCTCTTCAGAGGTACCGACCGAAGGAGGTCCTCATGGGCGTACGCCGACGCGCCCTCAGACGGTCCCGCGGAGAGCGGTTCACGCCTGATTTCGACCCGGACTACGGTGACCGCGCGCTGACGGAGGCCCGCCACGACATCGTGATCGGCCGCTGGCAGGGCGTGCGCGACCTGATCGCCGCGACCGGCGACGACTGGGCCCGCCGCACCCACCGGATCCGGCTGCTCTCGCACGCCGCCGCCGGCAGCTCCACCGTCGAGACGTGGCGGGCCGCCGAGCCCCACAGCGCCGACGCGGCGGTACTGCGGGCCGCGACCGAGGTGGTACGGGTCTTCGACGCGGCCATCGCGGCCGGCCGGGGCGCCGCCGTGGACCGGTCCCGGCTCGACGCCGCCGTGGACGCCTGCCGGAGCGCGGCGGACGCGGCCCCCGCCGACCCGATGCCCTGGGTGTCGCTGCTGTCGGTCGCCCGGCTGTACGAGGGCGGGGTGCAGCGCCGCGAACTGCGCTACTGGTTCGACGAGCTGCGCCGCCGCGACCCGTACAACACCGAGGGCCACGTGCAGGTCCTGCGCTACCTGTCGGCGCGCTGGCACGGCACCCACGGCTCGATGTACGACTTCGCGCGGGACGCGGCGGGGGTGGCGCCGCCCGGCTCCGCGCTGCCGGTCCTGGTGCAGGTGGCGCGGGTCGAGGAGTACCGCTACATCGCGGACGGGGCGCTGGGACGCGGCCCGGTGCGCGGCTTCGACCAGCACTGGAAGCACGAGCTGGCGGTCACCGAGCTGCGCCGCACCTACGACCGCTGGATCGGCGGCCGGGACCCCTCCCGGCCGGTCGCGCCGGAAGAGGTCGGAGACCTCAACTTCCTCGCCCACGCCGCCTGCTACGCGGGCCAGGTGGAGCCGGCCCGTGAGCTGCTCGGCCTGCTCGGGAACCGCGCGGCGTGGGTGCCGTGGGCGTACACGGGCGACCCGGAGGACCAGTTCGTCCGCTTCCGGGAGGGCCTGGGGGTCGGCTGACCGCCCCCAGGCCGCCCGGGCCTCGGCCTCCCGGGCCCCGGCTCCCCGGGCCTGACGGGCCTTGTGGTTCCGGCGCCGGTCAGACGCCGATGTCGCGGCCGTCGTTGCGCCAGACGGCGACGACGGACGGGCGGACGATCTTGCCGGGGCCGTCGGGCCAGGCGGAGGCGGGGTTCTCGACGGTGGCGCCGTCGAGCTCGCCCGGGTGCTGCACGGCGACCAGGACGCGGCGGTCCTGGATGATCGGGCCGCAGGTCTCGGCGCCCCGGGGGACGGTGAGGAACTGCTTCAGCTCGCCGCGGCGCTCGCCGTGGGTGGCGACGCCGAACAGGCCGTCGTGGGTGCCCAGGGCGTTGCCGTCGGTGGAGATCCACAGGTTGCCGTGCGGGTCGAAGGCCACGTTGTCCGGGCAGGAGATCGGGGAGACCTTCTCCTTCGGGTAGCCGGCGAAGTAGGTGGCCGGGTCGTTCGGGTCGCCGGCGACGAGGAAGAGGCGCCAGGCGAAGCCGTCCGAGGTCGGGTCGTCCCAGTGCTCGGCGAGCTCCAGGACCTGGCCGTGCTTGTTGAGGTTGCGCGGGTTGGCCTCGTCGACACCGGGGTTGGTGCCCTTGCCGCGGTTGGTGTTGTTCGTCAGGGCGACGTAGACGCGGCCGGTGCGCGGCGACGGCTCGACGTCCTCGGGGCGGTCCATCTTCGTGGCGCCGACCTTGTCCCCGGCGAGGCGGGTGAAGACGAAGACCTCTTCGGCGGTCATGCCGGGCACGTGCGAGACGGCGCCCTTCGGGCCGGCCGTGGCCAGCGGGATCCAGGTGCCGGAACCGTCGAACTCGCCGTCGTTGGGGAGCTTGCCGGTGCCGTCGATCTCGGCGGCCGGGGAGTCGCCGGTCAGCTTGGCGACGTAGAGCGTGCCCTCGTCGAGCAGGGTGAGGTTGTGGGCGTGGGCCCGGCGGGAGTCGCCCTTCATCATCCGCTTCGAGGAGACGAACTTGTAGAAGTAGTCGAACCGCTCGTCGTCGCCCATGTAGACGACCGGGCGGCCGTCGGCGGTCAGGCGCGGCTGGGCGGCCTCGTGCTTGAACCGGCCGAGCGCGGTGCGCTTGCGGGGCGTGGACTCCGGGTCGTACGGGTCGAGCTCGACGACCCAGCCGAAGCGGTGGATCTCGTTCGGCTCCTGCGCGAGGTCGAAGCGCTTGTCGAACCGCTCCCACTTGCGCTCGGAGGCACCGGTGCCGACGCCGTAGCGCTTGTCCGTGGCGGACGAGCCGTTGGCAAAGTACTGGTTGAAGTTCTCCTCGCCGGACAGGATGGTGCCCCACGGGGTGGTGCCGCCCGCGCAGTTGTTGAGCGTGCCGAGGACGGTACGGCCCCGGGGGTCGGCGGAGGTCCGGACGAGCGCGGAACCGGCGACCGGACCGGTCAGCTCGAACTCGCTGCCGGTGTGGAGCCGGCGGTTCAGGTAGTGGCGGGAGACCGGGGTGAGCTTGCCGGTACGGCGCTCCTCCTGCACCACGACGACGGAGAGGCCGTGCGCGGCCCAGGCTATCTCCACCTGCTCGCGGGTCGGGTTGGCGGCGTCGTACCCGCGGAACATCAGCTGCTCGTCGGTGTACTCGTGGTTGGCGACGAGCACCTGCCGGCCGTACTCCCGGTGCAGCGGCAGCAGGGAGAGGAAGTCGTTGTTGTAACCGAACTGGCCCGCCTGCGCCTTGGCGGTCTGCTTCTCGGCGTCGAAGGCGGGGGTGCCGCGGAGGATCGGCTCGCCCCACCGGATGACGACGTTCTGCCCGTACCCGGACGGGACGGTGACCTGGTCGGCGGTGTTCGGCGCGACCGGCGCGAAGCGGAGGCCGCGGGCGCCGTCGGTCTTGGGGGCGGGCCAGTGGGGCTTGTGCCCGCCGTGCGCCTGCGCCTCGGGCGCTCCGGCGACGACCAGCGAGCCGCCGGCGGCGGAGGCCACGGTCACGACGGCGGCGGCCCGCAGCGCGGAACGGCGGGACAGGACACCGGCGATGACGTCACCGACGTACTCGTTGTCGCTGGTGTTCGGCACTTCCTGGAAGCAGGCGTCACCGCAACGGAACCGGCAGGTGAGCGCGGAACGACCGCCCGCGTGGGAGTGGGAGCCGATCATCGGCAGCAGCTTGCGCACTTCGTCCTCCTCCGGCGCAGAAGTGCGCCGACATGGTGTCGGGAATCCATCCGGCCGCGACGGTATGTGCGCACATCTGCACGCGGGCGGCGGCGGAATGAACGCCGGATGAATGAGCGGCAACCGTGACCGACGGGGTCCCGAGAACCGGAGGACGTGGCCGCTAACCTTACGTGTCCGCCCTGGCCAGGGATGAAGGACGCATACCGCATCCAACTCATGCGAAAGGGTTCGCCCATGGGTATTCGGAGCTTGCTGCGCAAGGTGTTCGGCCGTGACCGCGAAGATCACGCGACCCCTTCCGTCCCGCCCCAGTCCCGCGAACCCGGTGACGCGCCCGCCCCCGCGCAGGACCGGGCCCCGGAGCCCGTCGAAGCGCCGGAGCCGGCCGCCACTCCGGCGCCCGCCGCGGAGGTCCCCGAGGACGCCGCGCGCAGGACCGCCGACGCGATGGTGGCCGCCGCCTTCGACAACCCCCAGATCCCCAAGGCCCGCACGGCCACGGCGGAAGCGGAACCGGAACCGGCCACGAAGCCCACGGAGCCGACGCCCGCGCCGAAGTCCGCCCCCGAGGCGACGGAGTCGACCCCGGAGCCGACCGCCGAAGCGGCGGAGGCGGCGGCCGACGCGGCCGAGAAGGCGCCGGAGGCCGTGGCCGACGCCGAGGAGTCGGCGCCGGAGGCCGTGGCCGACGCCGCCGAGACTGAGGCGGTCCCGGGCACGGACACCGTGAAGCCGGAGGCGGCGGAAGCGGCGGAGGTGGAGACCGAGGCGACCGCCGAGGCCGAGCCGGCACCGGTGACCACCGCCGCAGCCGAGACGGAGCCGTCCGAGCCCGCCCCGACGGCGGAGGCCACCGAGGTACCCGCCGACGCGGATGCGGAGCCGGGCACCGGCGCGGAGCCGGAAGCGGCCACGACCGCCGAGACGAAGCCGGAGGGCGACGCCGTCGAGGCCGCGCCGCAGGCGCAGGCCGAGGCGGCCACCGAGGCGGAGCCGCAGACGGAGGCCGCCGCCCAGGCGGAGCCGCAGGCCGCCGACGTAGAGGCCGCCCCGCATGCGGTGGGCGCTGCGAGCGAGACGGCCGCCGCGGACGGGGCCGCCGAGGCGGAGCCGACGGTCGTCGTCACGGACGAGACCTCCCCCGCCGCCCCGGCCGACGCGGCCGACACCGTCGAAGCCGCCCCGGCGGAGCCGACGGTCGTCGTCACGGACGAGACCGCCCCGGCCGCCGCCGCCCCGGCGGACGCGGAGCCGGAGGCCGGCACCGTCGAGGCCGCGCCGGAGGCGCCGGCCGAGGCGGCCACCGGCACGGTGGCGGAGGCGACCGCCGAAGCGGACGCCGTCGCCACGGGCGAGGACACCGCCGTGGAGGCGGAGTCCGAGGCCGGTACGGACGCGCCCGAGGCGACCGCGGAGGCGCAGCCGGAGGCTGTGGCCGACGCAGCGGCGTCGGAGCCCGCCGCCACCGCCGACGCGGAGTCCGCGCCGACGGCCGGAGCCGACGACGACGAGACCGCGCAGGTGGAGCCGGCAGCCGCCGCGGACGTCCCCGCCCAGGCGGAGCCGGTGGCGGCGCTCGCGGACGAGGCCGCGCCGGAGGCGGAGGGGGTCGCCCCCTCCGAGGCCGCGGGCCGCAAGTCCGCCCTCTCGCTCGCGCGCGTCAAGGGCGTCGCGCCGCAGCTCGCGGAGGCGTACAAGGCCGCGGGTGGTGTGCTGCGGAAGGAGGGGCTGGAGGGGGCCCGGGCCCAGGTGTACCTGGTGGTCGACCGGTCCGGGTCGATGCGCGGGTACTTCAAGGACGGCTCCGTGCAGCGCCTCGCCGAGCAGGCCGTCGCGCTCGCCGCGCACCTGGACGAGGAGGCGACGGTGACCACCGTCTTCTTCTCGACCGACATCGACGGGGTCGTCGACCTCACCCCCGCCGACCTCACCCCCACCCGCGTCGAGGAGATCAACGCCGGTCTCGGCCGTCTCGGCCGGACGAACTACCACCGTGCCGTCGAGGAGGTCCTGGCCCACCACGAGAAGGCGGACCCGGCCCGCCCGGCGCTGGTGATCTTCCAGACGGACGGCGCCCCCGAGTCCCGTACCGCCGCGACGCAGGCCCTCGCGGAGGCCGCCGGCCGGCCGGTGCACTGGCGGTTCACCGCCTGGGGCGAGGAGGACGGCAAGGCGTTCGACTACCTGCGGAAGCTCACCGCGGACCGTACCGCCACGCACTTCGCGGGCCCGGCGCCGGTCGAGACCCCGCACGCGGAGTTCTACCGGGGCGTCGTCACCGGCCTGTCCCTGTAGCCCCTCCGGAAGCCCCGGCTCCGCCCCCTGCTCCCGACTCGCTCGATGTGAGTGGATCTTCGTACGCCCGTTAGGATTTCGACCATGGCGGCCACTGGATCCGAGAAGCAGGGGGCGAAGGCGTTCTACGTCACGACCCCCATCTACTACGTCAACGACGCTCCTCACCTGGGCCACGCCTACACGACCGTCGCAGGCGACGTGCTCACGCGCTGGCACCGTCAGCGCGGCGAGAAGGTGTGGTACCTCACCGGCACGGACGAGCACGGTCAGAAGATCATGCGCACGGCCGAGGCGAACAACGTCACGCCCCAGGCCTGGTGCGACAAGCTCGTCGAGGAAGCCTGGAAGCCCCTCTGGGAGCACCTGGGCATCGCGAACGACGACTTCATCCGCACCACGCAGAAGCGTCACACGGACCGCGTCCAGGAGTTCGTGCAGGACCTGTACGACAAGGACGAGATCTACAAGGGCGGCTACGAGGGCCCGTACTGCGTCGGCTGTGAGGAGTTCAAGCTCCCGGGCGATCTCATCGAGGCGGAGGACGGCACGAAGCTGTGCCCCGTCCACAAGAAGCCGGTGGAGATCCTCAAGGAGGAGAACTACTTCTTCAAGCTGAGCGAGTACGGCCCGAAGCTCCTGGAGTTCTACGAGGCGAACCCGGGCTTCATCCAGCCGGAGTCGGCCCGCAACGAGGTCGTGAACTTCGTGAAGCAGGGCCTGGACGACCTCTCCATCTCGCGCTCGACCTTCGACTGGGGCATCCCGGTCCCGTGGGACAGCGAGCACGTGATCTACGTGTGGATCGACGCGCTGCTGAACTACGCGACGGCGGTCGGCTACAACGAGAACCCGGAGAAGTTCGACGAGACCTTCCCCGCGAACGTCCACCTGATCGGCAAGGACATCCTCCGCTTCCACGCGGTGATCTGGCCGGCGATGCTGATGGCGCAGGGCCTCCCGGTGCCGGGCAGGGTCGCGGCCAACGGCTGGCTGATGGTCGGCGGCGAGAAGATGTCGAAGTCGAACCTGACCGGCATCAAGCCGCAGGACCTGACCTCGCACTTCGGCGTGGACGCGTACCGCTGGTACTTCCTCCGCGCGATCGCGTTCGGCCAGGACGGCTCGTTCTCGTGGGAGGACTTCTCCGCCCGCTACACCTCCGAGCTGGCCAACGACTACGGCAACCTCGCCTCCCGCGTGGCGGCGATGGTCGGCAAGTACTTCGGCGGCGAGCTGCCGGCCTCGGCGGCCGACGGCGACGCCGAGAAGGCGGTCCAGGAGGGTCTGGCCAAGGCCGTCGCGACGGCCGACGCCAAGATCGGCGAGGAGCTGGACTTCCAGGGCGGCATCCTGGCGGTCTTCGACTTCGTGAAGCAGGTCAACGGCTACATCACGGAGCAGGAGCCGTGGAAGGTCGCGAAGGACGAGTCGGAGGAGGGCCGGGCCCGCCTGGCGACGATCCTCTACACGGCCGCCGAGTCCCTCCGCGCCGCCGCCGTCCTCCTCAACCCGATCATGCCGGAGTCGTCCCAGAAGCTGTGGGACTCCCTCGGTGCCGAGGCCGGGCTGGGCGCCCTGGCCGCGCAGCCGGTCCAGGACGCGGCCCGCTGGGGCCAGCTCCCGGCCGGTGCGACGGTGACGAAGGGCGCGGTTCTCTTCCCGCGCCTGGAGGAGCCGAAGAAGGACTGACGTCCTCACTGACGTCCTCACCGGCGTCCGCACCGACGTCCGTACGCACGCCGTGAAGGCCGCCGCCCCTACCCGGGCGGCGGCCTTCGCCGTCAACGGCGTTCAGAAGAGCAGTTCGCCGCCCGGGTAGCCGTAGCCGATCTGGACGCGCGGCGCGTAGTACGCCGCGCCGTTGCCCTTGTACAGCCACAGGTCGTTGTCGGCGTCGCGCCCGATCAGGTCGGCCTTGCCGTCGCCGTTGACGTCACCGGGGGCGACCAGCGCGGAGTAGATCTGCCAGCCGGAGCCGATCTGGGCGCGCGGCGCGTAGGAACCGGCACCGTTGCCCTTGTAGAACCAGAGGCCGCCGCCGGTGTCCCGGCCGATCAGGTCGGCCCTGCCGTCGCCGTCGAAGTCACCGGGGGCGACGAGCGCGTCGAACATGTGCCAGCCGGTGCCGATCTGCTTGCGGGCCCCGTAGCCGTTGGCGCCGTCGCCCGGGTACAGCCACAGCGCTCCGGCGGTGTCGCGGCCGATCAGGTCGCGCTTGCCGTCGCCGTCGAAGTCACCGGGGGCGAGGAGCACGTCGTTGGCCTGCCAGCCGGTCCCGGCCTGGACACGGGTGGACCCGGAATAACCACCGGTGGCCGGGTCGGCCGGGTAGCGCCAGAGGACGCCGCTGTCGTCGGCGGCGACGAGCGTGGTGCCGTCCTGGGCCACCTTGTCCATGATTCCCCAGCCGCTGCCGACCTTGCAGGGGGCGGCGAGCTTGCCGTCGGTCTGCCCGGCGTAGCGGTAGAGGGCGCCGCTCGCGTCGCGTCGGAAGAGGCCGTCGGTGGTGCCGGCGGGGCCGCAGTCGGCCCAGGTGGCGGCGCCGCGGACCATGTCGTGGTCGGAGGCGTCGGTGACCCGGGGCAGGACGTCGCCCTTGACGTTCTTGAAGTGGGCGGAGGAGAGGAAGATGTAGTCGATCTTCCGTCGGCTGCTGCCGAAGGTGGTCTCGCCGCTGCGGCACCGGGTCGCCGTGGCGCAGGCGCTGGTGAAGTAGTCCTTGTCGGTCTCGTCGACCTCGGTGAAGGTGCCGGTCCCCGACCCGGTGGCGGGGCCGTAGAAGGTCCCGGCCATGGTGGATCCGGGAGTGTCGTTGAAGTCGCCGCCGAGGACGACGGGAAGTCCCTGTTCCTGCCAGGCGGCGGCCTGGGAGGCGAGGAACCGGGCCTCCTGGTTGCGCAGGGTGGGGTCGGCGGCCCAGTAGAGGTGGACGGAGCAGGCCCAGTTGGCACGTCCCTGGGTGTAGCTCTTCACGCAGGGGGACTTGATGGGTTCGGTCTCGCCGCCGGCGGTGAGGTCGAGCACCTTCCGCTCGGTGACGGTTCCCTTGACGAGGACGGCCATGCCGTAGTCGCCCTTGGTGCCGTCGGGGCCCTTGGCGCAGAGCGTGGATCCGGTGCCGAGCTGCACGGTGGTGGTGTAGAGCCCTTGGAAACCCTTGGGGGCGAGCCGCCGGGCGAGCTCGTCGTACTGGTAGCGGCAGACCTCCTGGAGGAAGATCTGGTCGGCGTTCCAGACGGAGCCGTTCGTCTGGTCGACGATGGTCGTGTACTTCGCCTCGTCGGTGTAGCCGAGGGCGTCGGTGCAGGGGCTGCCGCTGCCGCACATGTTGTAGCTGACGAAGCGGAGGGCGGGAGCGGTGCCGGCGGTCACGGTGTCCGCCTGGGCGGTCGGGACGCCGAGGACGAGCGCGGCGGCGCTGCCGAGGAGGGCCCCGGCGGCGCCGAGGGCTTTGCGCAGTCTCATCGTTGACTCCTGGTCGGAAGGGTGGGGGCGGGGCGCCCGGTCACCAGCTGGCGCCGATCTGCGTGCGGGAGCCGCCGTTGTAGAGGGGGCCGGCGTAGCGGTAGAGGTTGCCGGTCGCGGTCTCGACGGCGAGGAGGTCCGGGACGCCGTCCCCGGTGACGTCGCCGACGCCGGTGATGTTCGACATGGCGTCCCAGTTGACGCCGATCTTCACGCGGGAGCCGCCGTTGTAGTTCGGGCCGGAGTAGCGGTACAGGTCGCCGGTCGCCTTCTCGACCGCGAGGACGTCGGTGACGCCGTCGCCGGTGAGGTCGCCCACCGGGGCGAGGACGGACATCGAGTTCCAGGCGACGCCGATCTTCACGCGGGCGGTGCCGCCGGTGAAGTTCGGGCCCGCGTAGCGGTACAGGTCGCCGGTGGCCTTCTCGACGGCGACGAGGTCGGGGACGCCGTCGCCGGTCTGGTCGCCGACGCCGTTGACGTTGGTCATCGCGTCCCAGTTGGAGCCGACCTTGACCCGGGACCCGCCCTTGTAGGTCGGGCCGGAGTAGCGGTACAGGTCGCCGGTCGCCTTCTCGACGGCGAGGATGTCGGCCTTGCCGTCGCCGGTCTGGTCGCCGACGGCGACGAGGTCGCTCATGCCGTTCCAGCCGTAGCCGAGCTTGGTCCGCCCGCCCATGCCGACGTAGCCGGGACCGTCGTACCGGTAGAGGTCGCCGGTCTTGACCTCGACGGCGACGATGTCGGGGACGCCGTCGCCACTCAGGTCCCCCACGGAGGTGAGGTGGGCCATCTTCGTCTGCGGGGCGGCCGGTTCGGCGGGGTACGGATCGGCCGGGTCGGAGCCGAGTCCGGCCCTGGGCCCGCAGGTGGGCCAGGCACCCTCGCCCTGGGTGGCGAGGACCTTCTCGCCGATCCGGATCTGCTGCTCCTTGGTCGCCTGGTGGGGGTACGCGGCGTACGCGCCGCCGCCGAAGGCGTCCCAGGTGGACTTCAGGAACTGCAGGCCGCCGTAGTAGCCGTTGCCGGTGTTGATGGACCAGTTGCCGCCGGACTCGCACCGGGCGACCTCGTCCCAGGTGGCGACGGAGGCCGCAGAGGCGGGCGGGGCGGCGAGCAGCCCGAGGGCGAGGGCGGCGAGCGGGAGCGCGGCCAGGGCCGTACGCGGGGACGGGCGGTGCTTGCGGGTGCTCATGGAGTTCCTCTGCGGGCGGTACGGGAAGGCCCGTACGGGAGGGGAGGCGGGCGGGAAGGGGTGCGACGGGCGGGGCCGGCGGCGCGGGGCCGCCGGCCGGGGCGCGGGGTGGGGTGGGGCGCGGGGTGGGGCTCGCGGTCTACCAGCCGGAGCCGATCTCGACGGCCGAGCCGCCGTTGAAGGACGGGCCCGAGTAGCGGTAGAGCTTCTGCGTGTCGGAGCGGACGGCGATGAGGTCCGGCACCCCGTCGCCCGTGATGTCGCCGACGCCGGTGATGTTGGTCATCGCGTCCCAGTTGGTGCCGATCTGGACCTTGGTGCCGCCGTTGTAGTTCGGGCCGGAGTAGCGGTAGAGGTTGCCGGTGGACTTCTCGACCGCGATGATCTCCGCGACGCCGTCACCGGTGAGGTCGCCGACGCCGACGAGGGTCGACATCGAGTTCCAGGCGTTGCCGATCTGGACGCGGCCGCCGCCGACGTAGTTGGGGCCGGAGTAGCGGTAGAGGTTGCCGTTCGACTTCTCGACCGCGATGATCTCCGGCACCCCGTCGCCGGTGAGGTCGCCGACGCCGGTGATGTTGGTCATCGCGTCCCAGTTGGAGCCGATCTTCACGCGGGCGCCGCCGTTGTAGTTCGGACCGGGGTAGCGGTAGAGGTCTCCGGTGGCCTTCTCGACGGCGATGACGTCGGCGACGCCGTCGCCCGTCACGTCCCCGGTGCCGACGATGGTGGACATGGTGTTCCAGCCGTTGCCGATCTTGGTGCGGGCGGCCATGCCGACGTAGCCGGGGCCGCTGTAGCGGTAGAGGTCCCCGGTCGCGGACTCGACGGCGATGATGTCGGTGACTCCGTCGCCGGTGAGGTCCCCCACGGCGGTCACGTTGGTCATGCCCTTGTCGACGGGTGCGTCCACGATCCGCTTGTACCGGAGCGCCTTGTAGTCGCCGTTCGGGTGGCTGTCCCAGGTGGCCGCGTTGATGGAGACGCCCGTGACGTGCTTCACCGGCGTCGAACCGAAGGAGTAGTAGGAGAACTTGGTCTTGGCGGCGTCCTCCCACTTGTCGAAGAGGAAGACGTGGTCGTAGTAGCTGTTGAGGATGTCTCCGGGCTTGAGGTCGCTGCGCGGTATCTCGTAGGTGTCCGCGCTGTCCTCGAGCGTCCGGGTACTGAGGCTGGTGGTCAGGTGCCAGGCCATCGAGACGTAACCGGAGCAGTCGGTGCGGTAGTTCTTGCCGTCTGAGTCCGGGTACGTGGCGCCCTGGTTGTACGGGATGGACTTGCCGAGCCAGTGCTTGGCGCGCTGGATGACCTCGTCGCGGGTGATCGAGCCGCCGACCGAGGAGTCGGCCGCGACCGCGGCGACCGCCGTCGTGGCGGCGAGGCCGGCCGGGGCTGCGGCCTGGGCGGGGGTGGTGACGCCGAGGACGACGGCGGCGAGGGCGGCCGCGGAGGTGAGGGAGAGGACGCGGGCACGGGTGTTCATCAGGGCTCCTGGGGCGCGAGGACGAGCATGCCTGAAGTGGGCATGACAGAAAACGGGGTGGCGTGCACCCCGACGGGAAAGGGAGTCGGAGAAGGAGGAGGCGTGAGGACGACCGGAAGGCCGCGGAGAACCCGGAGACCGCCCCGCGCCCTTACGGCACCGACGGGCCCCGGCGGGACCTAGCGGGCGATGCCGCCGGTGAGACCGTGCCGGGCGAACGGCTCCCGCACGCGTTCCAGCAGTACCTCGGCGGACCGGATGGCGGCCTCGTCAGAGGATGCGTTCAGGAAGAGGACGACGTCCAGGCCGTCGGGTAGTTGGCGGCTCCGGACGTGTTCCAGACCGTCGGCGGGGACGGCGTGTGCCCAGAGCAGGTCGTGGATCAGGCTGGGGAGCGCGGCGCGGCGGGGGCCACCCTCGGGTCCCTTCAGCAGGACACAGACCATGCGCATGGGAGGACTCTCGGAACGACGTCGAGGGGGGGGAGGAAGAACGGTCAGGGGACGGCCGGATCCGGTCAGTCCCAGCCGATGGTGTCCGAGGAGGCCGCGAGCGGCGTCCCGCCCGCCGGGGTCGAGTCCCAACCGATGGTGTCGGCGGGAGCCGCGACGCCCACGCCCGCCGGAACGGCGTCCCAGCCGATCGTCTCCCCGGTGGCGAAGCCGGCGAGGGCGAGGGCGAGGGCGGCAGTGGCGAGGGAGCGGCGGACGGACGTGAACACGGGGTTTCCTCTCGAGCGGAGCACCACGGACGGCGCGGAATCGAAGCGGACCGACTCCTCGGGGAGGCCGGTCCGGTCTGCTCCGGGCGCCTCCCTTTCGGTGACACCATCCTGTTCGCCCGCCCCCCTCGGGTGAAGGGATTCCCTGCGTCACCTAAGTGCCTGGCACCAAGGTGCCGCACCCCGGCTCCCGCCGGGTGGCCATGACATGGCATCAAGGTGACGCGCTCGGCCGCCCGGAGGTTCGCTTCATCCGGGGGATGGCCGGCCCGAACCGAACGCGTTCTAAAATGGGTCCCATCGGGGTGGTGCCACTGGGGGGTGGGCGATCATGCAGGACACTTACGGCCTTGAGCTGCTGGGACTCGGACCGGACCAGGAAGCGGTCTACCAGAGCCTGCTGAACTGCGGACTGGCCGGCGAAGCGGTCGGCGTCGTCCGGCTGGCCGAGCGGCTCGGCATCACGGAGTGCCGAGTTCGCGAATGCCTGGACGACCTGGTCGACCTGGAGCTGCTGCGACCCTCGCGGGACGCGCCCGGCATGCTCCGCGCGGTCAGCCCGGAGACCGGCTTCGACTCCATCCTGCGCCGCCAGGAGGCCGAACTCCTGCGGCGCCAGCAGGAACTGGCCCGCAGCAAGGAGGCGGTGGCCCGTACGGTCGCCGCCTACGCCGCCGACCGGCCCGACACCGGCCTCGACGGCGCCGAACGGCTCGTCGGCCTCGACGCCATCCAGTCCCGCCTGGAGAGCCTCGCCCGGGATCTCACCAAGGAGTGCTGCTCCATCGAACCCGGCGGCGCCCAGTCCCCGGCCAGCCTCGCCGCGGCCCGCCCTCTGGACGAGCGCGCCCTCGCCCGAGGGGTGGCCCTTCGGACGATCTACCAGGACAGCGCCCGCAACGACCCGGCGACCTTCGCCTACGCCCGCTGGCACACCGAGAACGGCGGGCAGATCCGCACCTGCCCGGAGACCCCTCCGCGGATGCTCGTCTTCGACCGCCGGGTCGCCGTCGTCCCCATCGACCCGGCCAACACCCGGCTCGGCGCGCTCTGCACCAGCGCCCCCGGCATCGTCACGCCCCTCCTCGCCCTCTTCGAGCAGACCTGGGAGATGGCCGTCCCGCTCGGCGCCGACCGACGCGCCGGCCACGACGCCACTGACGGCCTCTCCCCCGCCGAGAGCGCCCTGCTGAAACTGCTGGCCTCCGGCATGACGGACGAGGCCGCGGGCAAGCGCCTCGGCGTCTCCCTGCGGACCGTACGCCGCCAGATGGCCGCCCTGATGGAACGCCTCGACGCGACGAGCCGCTTCGAGGCGGGCCTCAAAGCGGCTCAGCGCGGCTGGCTCTGACCCCGTCACGCCCGCCGCGGACGACTCCGATCGCCGCGAAGGCCGCCGCCCCGCCCGGGCCGGCGGCCTTCGCCGTCAGCGGACCAGGACCAGCGCGGCCGCGGCGGGCGCCATGTAGATCAGCGGGAAGGGCACGTGCCCGTACGCCTTCGCCCGTACGACGGTGATCACCGCGCCCGCGAAGTACACCACCAGGCCGACCGCCGCCAGGGTCCCGACCACCGGCACCCAGAACCCCGCGACGAGCCCCGCGGCCCCCGCCAGCTTGAGCACCCCGAGCCCGTTCCACCACGCCCGCGGCACGCCGTAGGCAGCGAGCGGCTCCACGACGAACTTCGCCCGGAAGAGCACCGAGGCGCCCGAGAAAGCCGCCATGAACGCGGCGACGGCGGTGACGACGGTGGCGGTGGTGGACATCGGGACTCCTCCGGTCGTGGCCCCCGTGAGGAGCCGTACACCGGAGTGACGGAGCGGACGGCGAGGGTGTGACACCGAAGGCGAGGAAGTCGAACTCACGATTCATGTAAACAAGAGTTCCCAAGACTCCGGTCGGTAAACTACAGTTGTCACATGACGTTCTCGGAGCAGCTTCCAGCGGAAGAACTGACCAGCCTCGAATCGGCGCTCCACGAGGCCCTGAACCCCCTCGCCGCCGCCCTCCGCGCCCACACGACCGGGCAGCCCGAAGAGCACATGTGGCGGGGCGAGCCGGTGGACATCGCGCTCTCCGTCCTCGCCGCCTGGAAGGTGGTCGACCAGGAGGTCAAGCGCCTCACCGCCGTCGCCGCCGGCACGGCCGGTTCGTACGGCGCGAGCTACGAGCAGCTGGGCGCCGTCTGGGGCATCACCCGCCAGGGCGCCCGCAAGAAATGGCCGGACGCGGTGTCCCGCCCGACCCCCGGCACCACCACTCTCGCCCTCTTCGGCGGCCACGCGGAGCTCTCCCCCTCCGCCGACACCTGGACGTGGACGGCCACGGCGGCCGACGGCACCAGAAACGACAGGGCCGCCGCCTCAACGAAAGAGGAGGCGGCGGCCCTGGCGGGCGCGTTCCTGAAGGACCACGCCCGCTGAAACCCGACGGGTTCCGAGTCAGCCGTCACCGCGCGCGAACCCGACGAACCCGGCCCACGCCGCCGACGAGAGGACGAGCTGGGGCAGGCCGGTGTCCTTGGAGTCCCGGACGCGGACGGCGGCGGGGGTGGTGGCGACCTCGACGCACGACTCACCGTTGTTGCCGCCGCTGTAGCTGCTCTTGAACCAGGCCAGCTCCGAGGCGCCCCCAGCAGGGGTGTTGCGGATCATGTCTCTCCCAGCAGTTGCTCGATGAGGGCCAGCGACTCCCCTGGCGGAAGTGCCTGCGCTCGGATGGTCCCATACTGCAGCTCAAGGATGCGGATCTGCTTCGGGTCGGAAACCGTACGGCCGTTGAACGCACCCTCGGAGCGCCCCACCGCCGTCCCGTCCGCGAACTTCAGCAGCTCGATCCGGCCGTCCAGCCCGGAGTGGATCTCCCGCTGCGTCGGCATCACCTGGAGCGTCACCTGGCGCATGCGGCCCACCTCCACCAGACGTTCGAGCTGCCTTCGCCACACCGGGGTGCCTCCGAGGGGTCGCCGCAGAGGCCCCTCCTCCAGCACGAAACTCAGGGCAGGCGCGGGATCTCGCTCGAAGACGGATTGCCGAGACAAGCGGGCAGCGACCATACGATCCACGTCGCCCTGCGAATAGGGAGGCTGAGCCGCCTCGATCGCGGCTCGGGCGTGCTCCGGCGTCTGGAGCAACCCGGGGACGAGGTTGCACTCGTAGACGCCGATCTCCACCGCCTTGCCCTCCATCTGCGCCAAGGCACGCACCTTCTTCGGGTACCGGACCTTCGCGACGTCGTCCTTCATCGCCGACAGCAGCCCATCCGCCCGCAGCACCCCGTCCGCCTTGTCCAGGTACTCGGGGCGAGGGATCCGCTTCCCGCCCTCGATCTTGTAGACGAGGTCCTCGCCGTAGCCGAGCGCATCCCCGAACTCGGCGGCGCTCATGCCCACCGATTCACGCCGCAAGCGCAGTTGGCGACCCACCGTGGCGACGACGGCGACACCCCACTCGTCGTCCGGATCGACTTCCCAACCGCTGTCCTCAGCCGACATCCCGCACCCCTCCGCATGTCCTGTGTGGCCGCAACCCCCTACCCGCCACGGGGTCCCCGACAGACCGGACAGCAGTGGACAAGCCCCGGACAGTCACCCTACGTATCGGCGGAGTGACTGTTCACGCTAGCCGCACGCGGCCACGCTCGGTGATGTGAACCGAGAGAAAGCAGCCCTCCAACTGGCCGCCCCCGAAGTGCAGTTCGACATCCAGCTCTCCTCGACTCCGCGAGGCGCGCGGCTCGCCAGACTCCTGGCGGTCGAGTGGCTGCGCCCCCGCCAGGACATCCCTTACGACGTCACCGAGGCCGCCGCGCAGATCATCGCCGAGCTGACGGCGAACGCGGTGACGCACGGCAGGGTCGCCGGCCGGGACTTCCGTCTCGCGCTCGCCGCACTCCCCGGGGTGCTACGGATCGAGGTCAGCGACACACGAGGGAGCGACCTCCCCGAAGCCCATTCGGGACGCGGCCTGTTGCTGGTGGAGGAGCTGGCGGATCGCTGGGGCATCGCGCCGGGACCCGTACCCCGCAAGACGGTGTGGGCGGAACTCGATCACCCTTCTGACCTGTGATGTTCTCCCGCCCCACCGGAGCCCGACCGACCGGGCTCCGGTGAGCCGGACGCCGCCGGAGCGGGCGGCAAAAAGACAAAGAACCGGGGGAAAGAACTCCCACCCACCCACCCTCGCGCGGGCGTGGGAGCGCGGTCACCCACGAGAGTGAATATGCCAACTGATGGCGTTTCGGGGTGGGTTGGTTGGTCTAGTGTCAGCGCCATACCAACCGTTCGCAGAAATGCGTCGGCCCCCGCCGGGATTGCAGTCCCAGTGCGAGGGCCTACCAACAAGGAAGCTCAAACCTTCCCGATGGATACCCGACAGCCTAGTCGGCGGCCGCGCCCCGCGTCCCGCTCACAGCCCAAGAACCACTCTTCCCGGCGTACTTCCGGCGGTGTGTGCCACGAGCGGACCCGCCTCACCCGCAACTTCACGGTCCTCGACAACGCTCTGCTCCAGCACAAGGGGCTGGACGGCGTCGCGATCGGCGTCGGCGCCTACATCGCGTCGCTGCCCGAGGGCACCCCCGTGGACATCAAGACCCTCTCGACCGAGCTCGACCTCGGCAGGACGACCGTCGCGAAGGCCCTGAACGCCCTGGAAGCCCACGGCTACCTGCGCCGTACGGTCATCCGCACCCCCGACGGCCGCGTCGCGACGCACACGGTCTTCTGTCACCGCCCGGGCCAGAACCGGGCTCCAGGGGCAGAGAGGCCGGCCCGACGCAGCAGGCCCACCCCGCCGCCGGACCCGGACCCGGCCCCCTCGTCGCCAGGCTCGGAGCCCACCCCGCCCCCGACCTCGCGGCCCGCACCACCACCCCGCCGCCCCCTCCCTCCCGTCCCCCGCCCCGGCTTCCCGGCCCGCGAACTCCTCCGCTCCGCCCTCCACGTCCTCATCGGACTGCGCGAGACGGACCCCCGCCTGTACTGCTCGGAGGCCGACGCCGACTACCTCACCCCCGGCGTGGCCGCCTGGCTCGAACGCGGCGCCTCACCGGAGACCATCCGCCACGCCCTGACCAACGACCTCCCCACCCCCCTCCACCATCCCGCCGCCCTCCTGGCCCACCGCCTGGCCACTCACCTCCCCCCAGCGCCCCCACTCACCGCCCCACCCCCGACTCCCGGCCCCGCTCGCCCCCACCCCCTCCACTACTGCGAACCCTGCGACATCTGCTTCCGAGCCCCCGACTCCACCCCCTGCCCGACCTGCGGCAACCCCGACACCATCCCCGCCCTCTCCCCCCACCGCGGCCAACTCCCCTCTCGTTGCTGACGAAAAGACCGGCATGACAGCATGTCCAGGTGAGTGACAACGGGGAGAAGAACAGTGAGCCTCAGCCGCGATCCGGAATATCCGATCTGACGGACTCCGGACCACCCGCACCACCACCGCGAGCCCTCACGAACGACGTCACTGAAGGCGTCACGGCAGACGCCGCAGTCGACTCCGTCGCCGCGGCACGACGTGAGTTTGCCCGTTTGCTCGGTGAATTCCGGCGGACCGCGGTCCTCGTGCCCCTCGACGAGCACGGGAGCCTGTGGACGGCGGACTTCAACGGCGTCCGGTGGATCTGCGCCTTCTCGGACGAGGAAGCCCTCGCCCGGTTCGCCGAGGCGCGCGGAGAGGCCGGCCGCGAGTGGTCGTACCGGGCCGTCCTGGGCGCCCGACTGCTCGACGCGATGGTCCCGATGCTGCCCGGTCCGGGCGGCGTGGCGCTGGACGCCGGCAGCGCCGGCGGGATGGTCTTCCCGCCGGTCGCGGGGATCGTGCCGGACGACGTGGCGGTCGATCTCACGGCAGAGCCAACCGAACCAACAACGGCAGCAGAGGCAGCCGGGGCAGCAGCGGCAGCAGGGGAATCCCACGGCAGGGGAATCTCGGAACGGGGGAACGATGAGCGGGACCGAGCCTGATCTGGCAGCGCCGCCCGAGGCGCTGGCGGCGATAGCGAAGGGCATCGACCTGGCCCATGCGGAGCTGAAGGAGCTCGGCATGATCGGCTCGGCGACGATGGGCCGGGGATTCTCCGATCTCGCCCTGACCGGCGTGGAGCTGGGCCACGGGGGCCTCACCTCCGCCCTGGAGACGTTCTGCGAGCGGTGGGAGTGGGGCGTGCGCGGGCTGACCCTGCGGGGCAACGCGTTCGCGCAGGGGGTGGGCCTGTCCGCCGGCTCGTTCGCCGAGCAGGACCGTTACGTCAAGGACACCATCAAGATCGGCGTCAACTCGCTCAACGGCAACCCTCACCTGTCCGAGGACGAGGTCAAGCAGATGAAGTGGGAGACCATCCGCGACCAGCACGCCACCGACGGCGCCGACTGGAGCCCCGAGTCCTTCAGCGCGGCCCACGACGAGGTCAAGCAGACCTGGAAGAACACCGGTTACGACGTGCTCGACTCGCAGATGGACTCCATGGAGCGCTCCGGTCTCCTCGACAGCGAACTCCGCGACCGTCTCGACGAACGCGCCAGGGAGGACTTCGACCCCGACCAGGCCACGATCGACCAGGCCGAGGAGCCGCGCTGGGGGGAGAGCCGCTGATGGTGGACCTGCGTGGGCTGGGCGACGGACTCGTCGACGGCTGGGACCGTGTCGTCGACAAGGGAGGCGAACTCCTCGGCGAGGGCGTCGACTACGTCACCGACAAGGCCGGTCAGGCGCTGAACAAGGTCGGGGCCGAGGACTGGGCGGACGCGGTCGAGGACTGGGGCGACGAGACCGCCTCCTCGCTCGGCGCCCAGGTCGGTGAGGCACAGCTCGGGCAGACCGAGGAAGCGAACGAGCTGATCCACGGCAAGCCGGAGACCATCACCGCGACGGTGAAGAACCTGCGGGACTTCCAGCGGGCCTTCGACCTCGTCGGCGGCGGCATGAAGAAGCTGGACGCCGCCCAGTGGAAGGGCGAGGCGGCCGACACGTTCCGGTCGAAGTTCCAGACGCTGCCGACGGACTGGCTGCACGCGGCGGACGCGATGGAGAACGCGGCCAAGGCCCTGGAGACGTACGCGAAGGCGGTCGTCAGCGCGCAGTCCAAGGCCCGCGAGGCGATCGCCCTCCACAAGGAGGGCGACCAGGACTCCAAGAAGGCCGTCGACAGCTACAACCAGAAGGTCGACGCGTACAACGCGGCCCGGGAGGGCGACAGCCCGCTGCCCCGCCCCGATCCGTTCTCCGACCCGGGCAAGGCGAAACGCCAGCGGGCCAAGGAGCTCCTGAACAACGCCCGGACGGCGCGCAACGAAGCCGGTGAGACGGCGGCGACCGCCGTCCGCGCCGCGCTCGCCCACGCGCCGCAGGAACCGAAGGGCCTGGAGAAGGCCAAGCTGGAACTGCTGGACCTCGGAGCGGGCACCGGCGTCGAGCTGACCCACCTCGGCGGCGGCATCATCAAGGGCTCGGCGGGCCTGGTCAACTTCGTCCGCGCCCTCAACCCCGTCGACCCGTACAACCTGACCCACCCGGCGGAGTACTACAAGAACGTCAACATGACGCTCGCCGGCCTGGTCTCCACGGTGGCCAACCCGGACCGGGCACTGAAGAACGCCTGGGAGGGGTTCAAGGAGGACCCCTCGGAGGGGCTCGGCCGCCTCATACCGGAGCTGCTCGGCACCAAGGGCGCCGGGCTCGCCCGCGGCGGCCTGCGCGCCGGCCTCGACGCCAAGCGCCCGCCCGGCGGGAAGCCGGACGGCGGCCGCACCGACCTGGAGAAGAACCCCGAGAGCAACGGCAAGAAGTGCAGCGAGACCGTCTGCAAGCAGGACCCGATCGACATCGCGACCGGCCGGATGCTGCTGCCGCAGACGGACATCGCCCTGCCCGGCACGCTCCCTCTCGTCTTCCGGCGCACCTTCGACTCGTCCCGCCGATCCGGGCGGTGGTTCGGCCCGGCGTGGTCGAGCACCGTGGACCAGCGGCTGGAGATCGACTCGGAGGGCGTGGTCTTCAGCTGTGACGAGGGCAGCCTCCTCGCCTACCCCCATCCCGCCCCCGGGGTGCCGGTCCTGCCCGCCCACGGCCGGCCGTGGCCGCTGGACCGGGTCCAGGACGGCTACACGATCACCGACCCCGGCAGCGGCCGGGTCCTGCACTTCGCCGACCACGGCGACGAGCTCGCGCTGCTGGCCCAGATCGACGACCGCAACGGCAACTGGATCGCCTTCGAGCACGACGAGACGGGTGCGCCCGTCTCGGTCGTCCACCACGGCGGCTACCACCTGAAGCTGACGACCG
Source organism: Streptomyces sp. NPDC004435 (assembly GCF_042873895.1). Classification (NCBI taxonomy): domain Bacteria; kingdom Bacillati; phylum Actinomycetota; class Actinomycetes; order Kitasatosporales; family Streptomycetaceae; genus Streptomyces; species Streptomyces sp. NPDC004435. The sequence goes on from NZ_JBIAMB010000002.1 coordinate 154,065, forward strand.
CCGAGGGCAGGATCACCGCCCTGCACCTGGCCGGGGCCGCCGCGGACGGCTCCGACCAGGAGATCCTGCGGTACGGCTACACAGCGGGCCACCTCACCTCGGTCACGAACTCCTCCGGCCGTCCCCTGCGCTTCGACTGCGACGAGCACGGCCGGATCACCGCGTGGACGGACACCAACGGCAGCCGCTTCGACTACGTCTACGACGACCAGGACCGCTGCACCTACCAGTCGGGCGCCAACGGGCACCTGGAGACGACCTTCACGTGGGACGACGTGGACCCGGCGACGGGACTCCGCACGACCACGCTCACGACCGGCAGCGGCCGCACCGAGCGCCATCTGATCAACGACCGGTCCCAGGTCGTCGCCGAGATCGACCCCCTGGGCGGGGTCACCCGCTTCACCTACGACCGCCGCAACCGCCTGCTGTCGCGGACGGACCCGCTCGGCCACGTCAGCCGCGTGGAGTACGACGGCGAGGGCCGCCCGGTCCTGGCAGAGCGCCCGGACGGGCGGCGGGTCCGGATGGAGTACGACCCCGCCGGCATGCCGACGCGGATCACCGCGACCGACGGCACCGTCACCCAGCAGACCTTCGACGCGCGCGGCAACCGCACGTCCGTGACCACGCCCTCCGGGGCCCGCACGGAGTTCGCGTACGACGCGGCCGGCCGCCTGACGTCGGTGACGGACCCGCTGGGCGCCGTCGCCCGCCTGGTCCTGGACGCCCGCGGCCTCCCGGTCGAGGTCACCGACCCCCTGGGCGCCACGACCCGATACGCGCACGACGCCTTCGGCCGTACGGTCCGGATCACCGACCCCCTCGGGGCCGTGAGCCTCCTGGAGTGGACGGTCGAGGGCCGCCCGTCCCGCCGGGTGGCCCCCGACGGCACGGCGGAGTCGTGGACGTACGACGGCGAGGGCAACCGCCTCACCCACACCGACGTGCTCGGCGGCACGACCCGCTTCACGTACACCGACTTCGACCTGCTCACCTCCCGCACGGACCCGGACGGCGTCCGCCACGAGTTCAGCCACGACACCGACCTCCGCCTGACGCGCGTGACGAACCCACTGGGCCTGACCTGGGAGTACGCGTACGACGCGGCGGGCCGGCAGATCGCCGAGACGGACTTCGACGGCCGGACGCTGGGCTACGCGTACGACGCGGCCGGCCGGCTGGCCTCCCGGGTGAACGGCCTCGGCGAAACGATCCGCTTCGAGCGCAACGCGCTGGGGCAGATCGTCCGCAAGGAGGTCGAGGGCGTCGGGACGACGACGTTCGCGTACGACGTCTTCGACGAACTGGCGCAGGCGACGAGCCCGGACGCGCACCTGGAACGGCTCCGCGACCGTCACGGCCGCCTGAAGTCCGAGACGGTCAACGGCCGGACGCTCACGTACACGTACGACGAGCTGAGCCGGAGGGCGAGGCGTACGACGCCGTCGGGCGCGGTCAGCGAGTGGACGTACGACGCGGCGGGCCGCAGGACGAAACTGACCGCCTCGGGCCGCGAACTGATCTTCTCCTTCGATGAGCTGGGCCGGGAAACAGCACGAACGGTGGGCGGCTTCGCCACTCTGACGTCGTCGTACGACATCATGAACCGGCTGACGGGGCAGGAGGTCACGTCTCGGTCCGGCCGACTCCAGACGCGCTCGTACGCCTATGGGGCAGGGGGCGGCCTCATCGGCTTCGCCGATGCATTCTCCGGTCGTCGTGACTTCGATGTAGACCCCGCCGGTCGCATCACAGCTGTCTACGGGCAGGGGTGGACGGAACGATACGCCTACGACCAAGCAGGCAACCAGACGGAAGCGGACTGGCCGTCCGCTCACCCAGCTCAGTCAGCCGCGGGCGCCCGCACCTATCAGGGCACCCGCCTCTCTCTGGCGGGTGCGACCCGCTACAGACATGATTCTCAGGGACGGGTCGTACTCCGGCAGAGAACCCGGGTCTCCCAGAAACCGGACAGTTGGCGCTATACGTGGAACGCGGAGGACCAGCTTACGTCGGTGACGACACCCGACGGCACTGTCTGGCGGTACTCCTACGATCCGCTGGGTCGACGAATATCCAAACAGTCCTCTCGCGAGACCGTCTATTTCGCTTGGGATGGCACGACTCTCTGCGAACAAACCGCCTCGAACGTCATACTCACCTGGAATTACGACGGCCCACGCCCCTTGTCGCAGACGGAACGCCGCACAGACACGGACGAAGAACGCTTCTTCGCCATCGTCACCGATCTTATCGGCGCACCGACAGAAATGGTCGATGAATCGGGCGAGCTGGCCTGGCGCACCCGGACCACCATCTGGGGCACGACCACTTGGAACAAGTCCGCCACGACCTACACGCCTCTTCGCTTTCCCGGTCAGTACTTCGACCCGGAGTCGGGCCTCCACTACAACTATTTCCGCTATTACGAACCGGAGTCGGCCCGCTACTTCAGCCAGGACCCTCTGGGGCTCACTCCTTCACCGAACCCGACGACATATGTCCATAACCCTCTCCTGTGGGCCGATCCTCTCGGACTTGCCCCTTGCAGGACGAACGAACCCGACGACCCCCTGTGGGACGGCAGAGTTGTCTACCATCCGCTGGACGAACACAGACGTCCGACAGGAATGCACGCGACTCTGGGCGAGGACATGATGGGCAAGAACCCCACGGACCCCCATGGCGACCCTCCAGGCTGGGAGTCGGAAAAGGGATACAACAGGGCCCACCTCCTCGGCGCACAGCTCGGCGGGTCGAACTACATGCCGGAGAATTTCGTCACCATGCACGCTTATGCGAATTCCCCCGTCATGCGACACATCGAAAAAGAGATCAGGCAGGCGGTCGAGGCCGGCGAAACGATCCAGTACAGCGTCACCCCTCGCTACAATGGCAGTGATAAGATCCCCACGGGCGTATATGTCGAGGCTTACGGGTCGAACGGGTTCCAGTTCACCCAACACAGAACCACCGGGGTCACCGAGCTGGCGAATACCGCATTCATACCGAACCAGCCGAGGGACGACTGGATGCAGCAATCGAACTAAAACCCGACACGGATTGAATTCACAACACCCCAGAAAGGGACTCAGGCATGACAAGCGGAATTTCTCGCCTGCTCGACATCGCCCCGGCACCCGAGGAGCCTCGAACGAAGAACTGGGATGCGTTCGAGGCCGCGCTGGGGTCCGAACTCCCTTCCGACTACAAGGAATTCATCGCGGTCTACGGTGGGAGCAAATGGGACAACTACCTCTACGTCCTTGAGCCGGAGTGCCCCAACAAGCACTATGACCTCATCACATGGGCGAGGAACCAGGCAGAGGACCTCGAATATCTGTGGGAGGTCGAGAAGAAGCCCGCGGAACTCGAGACCGAGGGGGCCCGGGTTCTGCCCTGGGCCACCACGGACAACGGAGAGTGCCTCTACTGGCTCGCCCGTCCAGGCGTCGATCCGGACGGATGGACGGTGATGGTGAACGAGGCCCGGGGCGAACGCTGGGAGCATTTCCCCGTCACGTGCACCCAGTTCCTCGCTTCTTGCCTCGACGGAGAACTGAGGTCGGGTCTCCTCTCCACCCTGTTCCCCCTCTCGGCCCACGAATTCCGCCAGCTGAGGGCCGTTTAGGCGCTCCGGCCCAACGGCTCCCGCCTCCCCTTCCGCAGGCCGGAACGCCGAGCCTCGGGGAACGAATCCCGGAGGTGGGCGTGGTCTGGTGTCGAAGGTCTGCGCAGTTACGGGCAGGACGGGGACGTCTCGCCGGAGCGACGGTGGTGCTCCGGGTCCGCGTGGAATACGACCCGGAGGGGGAATCGGGGTGCATCGGAAGGTGCGCCCTACGGCCACCGTACGAGGAAGAAGGGGATGGCCACTGAATCGCCGTCCGGCAACTGTGACAGGTGGGACGAGGGGAGTCGAGAAGGTGCGAGGGGACGTCGTCGTCGAGGTGATCGAGGCCGGGCGGCTGGAGTTGGTGCCGCTGGAGGTCTCGCACGCCGAGGAGATGGCCGGGGTGCTCGGGGATCCGGCGCTGCACGCGTTCATCGGGGGCGAGCCGGAGAGCCTGGAGGAGCTGCGGGCCCGGTACGTGCGGTGGGAGGCCGGGGCGCCGGACCCTGACACCGCGTGGTGCAACTGGGTGGTGCGGGAGCGGGACGGCGGGCGGCTGGTCGGGACCGTGCAGGCGACCGTGGCCGGCGAGGGTGCCGAGGTCGCCTGGGTGGTCGGCAGCGCCTGGCAGGGGCGGGGCTACGCCTCCGAGGCCGCCCGCGCGCTCGTCGGGTGGCTGCGGCCCCGGGTCCGTACCGTCGTCGCCCACGTGCACCCCGACCACGCCGCCTCCGCCGCCGTCGCCCGCGCCGCCGGGCTCGTACCGACCGGGGAGATCCACGACGGGGAAGTGCGGTGGGAGTCTGCCGCCGAGCCTCGGCCCCGGTTGGACGGCAGTGACCGTGGCAGTGGCGGTCGCCTGTGACATGGCGCGAACTCGTGTCGGAGTTCTCGGACGCCGAGCTCCGGGACCCCGTCACCGAAGGCGAGCTGACTGCCGTCGAGCAGCAGCTCGGACAGCCCCTCCCCGCGTCGCTGCGCGAACTCCTCCTTCAAAGCAACGGAATCGAGGGAGAGTACGGAACGGAGACCGTCTGGACCGCCGACGGGATTCTCAGCGCGAACCTCGCGTTCCGTCACTCGGAGGAGTTCCGCGAGCTGTACCGGCCGTTCGACGCCCTGATGTTCTTCGGCGACAACGGAGGCGGCGATCAGTTCGCCTTCGTTCGCAGCCCCGAGCGCGACGACGTGTTCGTGTGGGACCACGAGACGGACGACCGCTTCTGGGTGGCCGGCTCTCTGGAGCACTACCTCCGCAGCGCGCTCGGGTGCGACGGCGAGGACTGGTACCGATGACTCCCCACCGGCCGGCCTGACGCGCCGGCCAGCAGACTGAGAAACGACGGGTCAAACCGCACCCCAGCCCGCACAGCGGACAAGACGGTCGGCGTGACCACCCCGAGCGCGCTGCCTCCGCCGCCGCCGCTTCGCGCACAGGGGGACGAAACGGGCATGGGTGGTACCATATAGGGCATGATAAAGACGACGGTGTATCTGCCGGAGGCACTGGAGCTGCGCCTCGACGCGGAGGCCGCGGCCACCGGCGTCAGCAAGGCGGAGCTCATCCGGCGGGCCATCGCTCTGCTCCTGGACTCCTCGCCCCGGGCTCAGAAGAGCAGTGGAGCGCTCCCCGTCTTCGACAGCGGACGTCCGCGGACCGCGGCCGGTATGGATGACGCCGTGTACGAGCACATCAAAGAGCGGAACGCCCGGCGTTGATCATCATCGCGGACACGTCCGCTCTCTATGCGGCCTTCGACGCCGCGCAGCCGGAACACGCCGCCGCCGCGGCGCTCCTCGACCGCGAGGTGTTCGCCCTCTCGCCCCTCGTGATCACGGAACTGGATCACCTGGTGCACCGGGATCTCGGATTCCCCGCCGCCATGCAGATCATGGAGGCGCTCAGCGCGAGGATCGAGGCCGGCCAGTACAAGCTCGCCGAGCTGCGCCTGGCCGACCTGCTGTCCGCGCACGCGGTCCGGGCGAAGTACGAGGGGCTCCGACTGGATCTGGCGGACGCCGTGGGCGTCGTGCTCGCGGATCGGTACAGGACCGACCGGATCTTCACTCTCGATCAGCGGGACTTCCGCGCGATCGAACCGCTCACCCGGGGCCTGCCGGCGTTCCGGATCCTGCCCGCCGACGGGTGAGACGCCTGCGCTCCGGGACACCGGAGCCGCGGGAGCTGCCGGAGCCGGCCGTGCCGCCGGATTCGTACCACGCGAGAGGGCCCGGAACCGTGCGTACGGTTCCGGGCCCTCTCGTGCGTGTCAGGGTCAGCGCGCCGCGTCCGGGTGGACCGACTCGGTCACCGGGCGGTCGTCCGTCTTCGCGGACGGCTTCTCGACCGGCTTGCGGAGCTGGATGTTCAGCTCGCGCAGGCGGGTCTCGTCGAGCTCCGTGGGGGCGCCCATCATGAGGTCCTGCGCGTTGCCGTTGAGCGGGAACGCGATGGTCTCGCGGATGTTGGGCTCGTCGGCGAGGAGCATGACGATGCGGTCGACGCCGGGGGCGATGCCGCCGTGCGGCGGGGCGCCGTACTGGAAGGCGCGGAGCATGCCGGCGAACTCGGTCTCGACGGTCGCGCGGTCGTAGCCGGCGATCTCGAAGGCCTTGAACATGATGTCGGGCTCGTGGTTCCGGATGGCGCCGGAGGAGAGCTCGATGCCGTTGCAGACGATGTCGTACTGCCAGCCGAGGATGTCCAGCGGGTCCTTCGTCTCCAGGGCCTCAAGGCCGCCCTGGGGCATGGAGAAGGGGTTGTGCGAGAAGTCGATCTTGCCGGTCTCCTCGTCCTTCTCGTACATCGGGAAGTCGACGATCCACGCGAAGCGGAAGACGTTCTCCTCGAACTGGCCGGCGCGCTTGGCGGCCTCGACCCGGACCGGGCCCATGATCTTGGAGACCTCGTCGAACTCGCCGGCGCCGAAGAAGATCGCGTGGCCGGGGACGAGGCCGAGGCGCTCGGTGAGGACCTTGACGTTCTCCTCGGTGAGGAACTTGGCGATCGGGCCGGTGAGGGCGTTGCCCTCGCCGACGCGGACCCAGGCCAGGCCCTTCGCGCCGAGGGAGACCGCGAAGTCGCCGAGGCCGTCGAAGAACTTGCGCGGCTGGTCGCCGGTGTCCGGGACGGCGAGCGCGCGGACGTGCTTGCCGGCGAAGGCCTTGAACTCGGAGTTCTCGAACACGTCGGAGATGTCGACGAGTTCGAGGGAGGTCCGCAGGTCCGGCTTGTCGTTGCCGTACTTGAGCATCGACTCGCGGAACGGGATCCGCGGGAACGGGGAGGTGACGTGGCGGCCGCCGCCGAACTCCTCGAAGAGCTCGGTCATGAGCTTCTCGATCGGCTGGAAGACGTCCTCCTGCTCGACGAAGCTCATCTCGACGTCGAGCTGGTAGAACTCGCCCGGCGAGCGGTCGGCGCGGGCGTCCTCGTCGCGGAAGCAGGGCGCGATCTGGAAGTAGCGGTCGAAGCCCGAGATCATGAACAGCTGCTTGAACTGCTGCGGGGCCTGCGGGAGCGCGTAGAACTTGCCCGGGTTGAGGCGGGACGGGACGACGAAGTCACGGGCGCCCTCGGGGGAGGTCGCGGTGAGGATCGGGGTCGCCATCTCGTTGAAGCCGAGGGCCACCATCTTGGAGCGGATGGCGGCGATGACGGCGGAGCGCAGCATGATGTTGCGGTGCATGCGCTCGCGGCGCAGGTCGAGGAAGCGGTACTCCAGGCGCCGCTCCTCGTTGACGCCGTCGTCGGCGTTGATGGTGAAGGGGATCTGCTTGGCGGCGCCGAGGACCTCGACCGCGCCGACCTCGACCTCGACCTCGCCGGTGGGGAGTTCGGGGTTGACGTTCTCCGCGCCGCGCGAGACGACCTTGCCGTCGACGCGGACGACGGACTCCTTCGTCAGCTTGTCGAGCGCCTCGTAGGCGTCGGTGCCGGGGCGGGCGACGAGCTGCGTGATGCCGTAGTGGTCGCGCAGATCGATGAAGAGGATGCCGCCCAGGTCGCGCCGATTGTGCAGCCAGCCGCTCAGCCGGACGTCGGTGCCGACGTCAGAGGCGCGGAGCTCGCCGCAGGTGTGGGACCTGTACCGATGCATCGTCGTTCATCCAGTCTTCGGGATCGTGGTGTGAATCCCGACCGCGCCGCAGGGCAGGGTCAGGGCGGTCCCAGCCTACCGGGACACCCAAGATCGCGATTCGGTTACTGTCGGTCGTGCCCGGTGGGGGCACGGTGGCGGCACGCTGTCCGATATTCATAAAGTGGGGCAATGCGCACCGAGGACGTCCTGGCCGCGATCGCCACGGGCCTGTGGCGCTGGGACAACGCTTCCGGGACCGTCTCGCTCGACGCCGAGGCCGCCCGGCTGCTCGGGCTGCCCGCGGAGCCGGTGCGGCTGAGCGAGGCGGCGGTGCGGTCCCGCTTCCACCCGGTGGACTGGAACGAGATCGACGGCGTGGTGAACCTGGCGGTGGCCGAGGGCACGCTCGCCGAGGCCCGGCTGCGGATCATGGACGGCGAGGGCCGGGTGGTCCGTACGGTACGGAGCCGGTCCAAGCCGCTGATCGAGGGAAGCGACTACCAGCTGGTCGGCACGCTCCAGGAGGTGGCCGATCCGCAGCCGGGGACGGCCGGGCCGCACACGCCGATCACGGGCGACTGGCGGCGCTCGCGGGAGGCGTTCCTGCTGGACGCGGGGCGGGCGCTGGCGGAGGCGCGGTCGACGGCGGAGGTGCTGCGGGTGGCGGCCTCGCTGTCGATGCCGGGCTTCTCGCCGGACGGGCTCGCGGTCTTCGGGATGTCGGGCGAGCGGCTGACGGTGATCGGGCACCACGGGCAGCGGGACGGCGACGAGGGCCCGTTCACGTCGATGTCGCTGGCGACGGACTACCCGGCGGCGGAGGTGGTGCGGACCGGGCGGGCGATCTATCTGCCGTCGCCGGAGGAGTACCGGCGCCGCTTCCCGATGACGTGGCCGCTGGCGGAACGTTTCGAGCGGCACTCGTGGGCGTTCGTGCCGCTGGTGGTGGCGGGGCGGACGATGGGCGCCTGGATGGCGGCCTTCAAGCACCCGGTGACCTTCACGCCGGACGAGCGGTCGGTGCTGACGACGGTGGCGCGGATGCTGGCGCAGGCGCTGGCCAGGGCCGGGGTGGCGGAGTCGGAGCGGGAGCTGTCGCTGGGGCTCCAGCGGACGATGATGCCGGTGCTCGGCCCCGGGATCCCGGGGATCCAGGTGGCGGCGCGGTACGTGCCGACCGGCGGCGGGCTCCAGGTGGGCGGCGACTGGTACGACATGATCCGGCTGCCCGGCCGCACGGGCGGCGGCGCGGGCCGGATCGCGCTGGTCATCGGCGACGTGCAGGGGCACGACGTGCGGGCTGCGGCGCTGATGGGGCAGCTGCGGATCGCGCTGCGGGCGTACGCCTCCGAGGGGCACCGGCCGGACGCGGTCCTGTCGCGGGCCTCGCGGTTCCTGTACGGGGTGAACGACGGCGACGACGGCGACGACGGCGGCGACGGGGCGGACGGGGAAGGCGGGGCGGGCCGGGGCGGCGGGCCGCGGTTCGCGACCTGTCTGTATCTGGAGGTGGACCTGGAGTCGGGGACGGTGGACATCGCGCGGGCGGGCCATCCGGACCCGGCGGTGCGGATGCCCGACGGGACGGTGCTGTTGAGGCCGACGGCCGGCGGGCTGCCGCTGGGCATCGACGCCGACACCGACTACCCCACCACCCGCCTCACCCTGGAGCCCGGCGAGACCCTCATGATCTGCACCGACGGGCTTCTGGAGACCGGCGGGCACGATCTCGACAGCGGCTGGGATCGGGTCAGGAAGCTGCTCGAACAGCACCGGGGCGACGACCTGGAGGAGCTGGCCGACACGCTCGTGGAGGCCGTCCACGGTCCCGGTTCGCACCACACCACCGGCCCGCTCGCGGACCGGCGCGAGGACGACATCGCCGTCCTCCTGCTCTCCCGGCGGCCCGCGACGACGGTACGGGAGGCCCCGCGCCGCATGCTGATGACGATCGCCCAGGCGGAGCCGGAGCGGATCGCGGAGGCGCGGGAGCAGGTGCGGCAGCTGCTGCACGACTGGACCGACCGGGACCAGCTCGACTCGGCGGTCCTGATGGTCTCCGAGATGGTCACCAACGTGCTGGTCCACACGGACGGCGACGCCCTGCTGACCGCCGGGGTCACCTGCGGCGAGAAGGGCCGCCGGCTGCGGGTGGAGGTCTCGGACGCCAGCGACGAGCTGCCGCACAAGCGCCACCCGGGCGAGATGGCGTCCAGCGGGCGCGGTCTGGTGCTGATGGAGATGCTGGCGGAGGCGTGGGGCGTGGAGCCGCGCGGCGAGGGCAAGACGATCTGGTTCGAGCTGACGGAGCCGACGGGGGCGGAGGGGTGCTGCCCGTAGGGGCGCCGTGCCGGGGTGCGGCACGCGGGGCGTCCCCGTACGTCCGGCGCGGTGGGCACCGTACGGCGGCGTGGCCCGTCCGGCGCGCGGCGGGCGACCGTACGGCGGAGACTGGTGTCGTACGGCCGCCGGGGGGACCACGGAGTGCGCCATGGACACCCACAAGGTCGGCAGCGACACCACCGTCATCGCCGACAGCCTGGAGGCTCCCGGGGTCGGGCACATCCCGGCCAACGCCTTCGTGCTGACGGCCGCCGAACCCGTCGTCGTCGACACCGGGCTGTCGGTCGAGGACCGGGACTTCGTCGCCGCGCTCGGCGGGGTGATGGACCCGGAGGACGTGCGCTGGATCTGGCTCACCCACCCCGACCGCGACCACACGGGCGGGATCTTCGCCCTCCTGGAGGCCGCCCCACGCGCGCGCGTGGTGACCACCTTCCTGGGCGTCGGCATCATGACGACCGAGCGGGCGCTGCCGATGGACCGGGTGTACCTCCTCAACCCGGGGCAGTCGCTGGACGTCGGCGACCGCACCCTGCACGCCTTCCGGCCGCCGCTCTTCGACAACCCGGCGACCGTCGGCTTCTACGACGACCGGACGCGGATCTGCTTCAGCTCGGACTGCTTCGGCGCCCCGATGCCCAGTGCCGAGCTGGCCGAGAGCGGGCACGCGAGCGACCTGAAGCCGGAGGACCTGCGGGCCGCGCAGTTGCTGTGGGCGACGCTCGACAGCCCGTGGGTGCATCTGGTGGACCCGGAGAAGTACCGGGCGAGTCTGGCGCCGCTGCGGGAGATGGCCCCGGAGATCGTGCTCTGCACCCATCTGCCGCCCGCCGTGCGGATGACGGACCGGATGCTGGGGACGCTGGCGCAGGCGCCGGACGCCGACCCGTTCGTGGGCCCGGACCAGGCGGCCCTGGAGGCCATGCTGAGGTCCTTCGAGCCGGGCGGGGCGCCGGTCTAGGCGGTCTCCTGGGGTTCCGCGCGGGCGCCGTAGCGGGCGCGGAGCTCGCCGAGGATGCCGGTGGCGGCGGCGGTGAGCGGGACGGCGAGGAGCATGCCGAGGATGCCGGCGACGGAGGCGCCGGCGGTGATGGCCAGCATCACGGCGGCGGGGTGCATCTGGACGGTGCGGCTCTGGACCATGGGCTGGAGGACGTTGCCCTCGATGACCTGGACGGCGAGGACGATGCCGAGGACCCAGAGGGCGATGACGAAGCCCCGGTCGGCGAGGGCGACGAGGACGGCGACGGCGCCGGAGAGGAAGGCGCCGAGGTACGGGATGTAGGCGGTGACGAAGACGAGCGCGGCGAGTCCGACCGCGCCGGGTACGTCGAGGACGAGCAGGCCGACGCCGATGAGGACGGCGTCGACGAAGGCGACGAGGGTGGTGCCGCGCATGAACCCCTCGACGGCCTCGAAGGCGCGGCGGGCCATGGCCTCGGCGGTGTCGGAGGTGCCGGACGGGACGAAGGCGCGCAGGGCGCCGACGGCCTTGTCGGAGTCCCGGAGGAAGAAGAAGATCAGGAGGAGGGCGAGGACGGCGGTGGCGAGCATCTGCCCGACGACGCTGAGTCCGGAGATGACTCCGGAGGCGGCCGTCCCGCCGAACTTCTCCAGGAGCTGCCGGGCGTTCTTGGCCAGGTCCTCCAGGGAGGTCCCGGCCGCCCCGAAGTGCTCGGCGATGTCGACGGCGGCCTGCCGGAGCGAGGCGAGGATCTGGTCGCCGGTCTCGATGAGGGCGGCGACCACGATGTAGCCGGCGCCGCCGACGACCACGAGGACGGCGGCGACGGTGACGGCGGCGGCGAGGGACTTGCTGACCTTCATCCGCAGCAGCCGCCGGTAGAGCGGCCCCAGCAGGGCGGTGCCGAGGATCGCGAGGAGCACGGGGGTCACGGCGGTCTTGAAGACCACGCAGAGCCAGATGAAGACGGCGGCGACGCCCGCCACGAGGAGCAGGACGGCGCACCAGGCGCCGAGCTTGCGGGCGGGCTCGGGCAGCAGGGGCGTTCGACTCGTCTCCACCCGTCCATAAGATCACACGCATACGTGCGGATCGCGGACATGACGGGCCGTCCGTGCGACGGCCCGTCACCTCCGTGCGGACCTCCCGCCCGTCCTCGTGAAGGTCGGGCGGGAGGGCGGGCGGGGCGGTCTACTCGCCCATGCCGTGGACGGCCGGGACGGTGCCGAGGCGGCCGGCCTGGAAGTCCTCGAAGGCCTGGCGGAGTTCGGCCTGGGTGTTCATGACGAAGGGGCCGTAGTGGGCCATGGGCTCGCGGATGGGCTGCCCGCCGAGGAGGACGACCTCCAGGTCGGGGGTGTGCGAGTCCTGCTTCTCGTCGGCGCGGACGGTCAGCGAGCCGCCCTGCCCGAACACCGCGGTCTGGCCGAGGTGGATCGGCCGGTGCTCGGCGCCGACGGTGCCGCGGCCGGCCATGACGTACGCGAGGCCGTTGAAGTCCTCGCGCCAGGGCAGGGTGATCTCGGCGCCCGGGCGGAGGGTGGCGTGGATCATCGTGATCGGGGTGTGGGTGATGCCGGGGCCCTGGTGCCCGTCGAGCTCGCCGGCGATCACGCGGAGCAGCGCGCCGCCGTCCGGGGAGGTGAGGAGCTGGACCTGGCCGCCGCGGATGTCCTGGTAGCGGGGGGCCATCATCTTGTCGGAGGCGGGCAGGTTGACCCAGAGCTGGAGGCCGTGGAAGAGGCCGCCGCTGACGACGAGGGACTCCGGCGGGGCCTCGATGTGGAGGAGGCCGGAGCCGGCGGTCATCCACTGGGTGTCGCCGTTGGTGATGGTGCCGCCGCCGCCGTTGGAGTCCTGGTGGTCGAAGGTGCCGTCGACGATGTAGGTGACGGTCTCGAAGCCGCGGTGGGGGTGCCAGGGGGTGCCCTTGGGCTCGCCCGGCGCGTACTCCACCTCACCCATCTGGTCCATCATGATGAACGGGTCGAGGTACTGGTAGTTGATGCCCGCGAACGCCCGGCGGACCGGGAAGCCCTCGCCCTCGAAGCCCTGGGGGGCCGTGGTGACGGCGAGCACGGGGCGCGGGGCGGCGTCGGCCGGGGCGACGACGCGCGGCAGGGTGAGCGGGTTCTCGACAGTCACGGCGGGCATGGCGGGACCTCCTTCGTACGGCCTGAGGGCTCGGTGGCCTTCTGGCCTGTCCTCGTACGACCACTTTAGTTGAATGCTGAACTTCTCGCTACCGGAACGGCTCTCCCAGTCGTTCCATTCCCTTGGCCGGAATCCGCTCCCCCATTCGAGGGGAGCGGCCGCGTCGCCCCCGCCGCCCGCCGGCGCTCGGGCAGGCTGTCCCCGCCGCCGACCACGCGGCCCGCCGACGACCCGAGGAGCTCCCATGGCGACGACCCCGGCCGAGCTGAAGTACACGAAGGACCACGAATGGGTGCGGGTGGACGGGGAGACCGTCCTCGTCGGCCTCACCCACTACGCCCAGAAGCAGCTCGGCGACATCGTGTTCGTGGAACTGCCCGAGACGGGCCGGAAGCTCGACGCCGGCGATCCCTTCGGCACGGTGGAGTCGGTCAAGTCCGTCAGCGAGGTCTACGCGCCGGTCGCCGGCGAGGTGACCGAGAGGAACACCGAACTGGACGAGTCCCCGGAGCTGATCAACGACGAGCCGTACGACGCCTGGCTGGTCAGGATCAGGATCTCCGGCGGGAAGCTCCCCGGCGGGCTGCTCAGCGCCGCCCAGTACGACGCCTACGTCGCGGACGACGAGTCCTAGGACCTGCCGTCGCCCTTCCGTCCGCCCCGCTCCCCGCAACACCACGACAAGGGCCCGGCCGCGCACCCGGCGAAGGTGCGCGGCCGGGCCCGTGCGTCCGCGGGATCAGCCGTGCGTCCGCGGAATCAGCCGTGTGTTCGGCCGCACAGCCGCAGGTCAGCCGTACAGCCGTATATCCGCAGGTCAGCCGTACATTCGTCGCATCGCGAAGTCCACCATCTGCTCCACGGCCTTCGCGTCGAAGACGATCCGGTGGTCGCCCTCCATGTCGAGGACGAAGCCGTAGCCGGTCGGGAGCAGGTCGATCACCTCGGCGCCGGTGATCACGAAGTACTTGGACTCCTTGCCCGCGTACCGCCGCAGCTCCTTCAGCGTGGTGAACATCGGGATCACGGGCTGCTGGGTGTTGTGCAGGGCGAGGAAGCCGGGGTTGTCGCCGCGCGGGCAGTAGACCTTCGAGGTCGCGAAGACCTGCTGGAAGTCCTCGGGCGCCAGGGTGCCGGTGGTGAAGGCCCGGACGGCGTCGGCGAGGGAGGGCGGCGACGGCTCGGGATAGAGCGGCGCCTGCTGCTGCCCGTACCCGCCGCCCGGCATGCCGGCCTGCGGGGGGTACTGCCCCTGCGGGGGCGGTGCGTACTGCTGCTGGGCGGCGCCGCCGTCCCCGTGCTGCCCGTATCCGTACATGCCCCCCAGCCTATCGACCGACCGCCCCGCTCAGGGGCCGACGTCCGTACCCTGGGCCTACGTTCGACGACGGGGGGTCGGCATGGACGAGGCACGGGCGGACGGTGCGGACGGGGCACCGGCGGACGGTACGCACGGGGCACGGGCGGACGGTACACACGGAGCACCGGCGGACGGGGTACGTACGACCGGCGCGAGCTGGGCGCGGACGGGCGGGGCCTCGCGGATCGGCGGAGCCTCGCGCGCAGGCGGGGCCTCGCGGACGGGCCGGGTCGCGCGGGCGGCCGGGTGGCTCGGCGCGGGGGTGCTCCTCGCGGGCGCCGGCGCGGGGGTGACCGCCGTCGGCACCGGCGCGCCCGGCCTGGAGACCGTCACCTTCACCCGGATCAGCTGCGCCGAGACGCGGACCGCCAAGGGCGGCGGCGCGTGGCACTGCTTCGGGATGAGCGCCGCGCAGATCGCGGCGGCGGAGGAGGACCGGCGGCGCGCCGCCCTGGACGCGCTGCGCGGGAGGCCCTCGGGGCCGCCGCCGGTCCGGACCACCCGGCTCTCCTTCGTGGCCCACGACGGGCGGGAGGACCCCGCCGAGGTCACCGCGACCCGGGTCGGCTCGCGGTGGATCGCCCACGCGCCGGGGGTCGTGGGCACCGGCGCGGCCCTGCTCCTCGGGGGCTTCGGGGCCCTCGCCGCGGGGGTGGCGCGGCTGCGCGCGGCGCGAGGCGTGTCACAGATCTCCCGGTAGGGGTTGCTCTTATTACCGGTGGGTAGCATCATCATGGAGAAGAGTGCGCTACTCGTGAGTAGATCCTGCGCGGAAGCCGGGCAGGAGCGTGAGTGGCCCTCGGTACGAGGAACCCTCCCCGATCATTACGGAGCCGTCGCCATGGGGCACTACAAGTCGAATCTCCGCGACATCGAGTTCAACCTCTTCGAGGTGCTCGGCCGCGACAAGGTGTACGGCACCGGTCCGTTCGAGGAGATGGACGTCGAGACCGCCAAGAGCATCCTCGACGAGATCCGCCGCCTCGCCGAGAACGAGCTGGCCGAGTCCTTCGCCGACGCGGACCGCAACCCGCCGGTCTTCGACCCGGAGACCAACACCGCCCCGGTCCCGGCCACCTTCAAGGACTCGTACAACGCCTTCATGGAGTCCGAGTACTGGCGCCTCGGCATCCCCGAGGAGATCGGCGGCACCGTCTCCCCGCGCTCCCTGATCTGGGCCTACGCGGAGCTGCTCCTCGGCTCGAACCCGGCGATCTGGATGTACTCCTCCGGCCCCGCCTTCGCCGGCATCCTCTACACCGAGGGCAACGAGCAGCAGAAGAAGGCCGCGCAGATCGCCGTCGAGCGCCGCTGGGGCTCCACGATGGTCCTCACCGAGCCCGACGCCGGCTCCGACGTCGGCGCCGGCCGCACCAAGGCCGTCCAGCAGGAGGACGGCTCCTGGCACATCGAGGGCGTCAAGCGCTTCATCACCAGCGGTGAGCACGACATGGAGGAGAACATCCTCCACTACGTCCTCGCCCGCCCCGAGGGCGCCGGTCCCGGCACCAAGGGCCTCTCCCTCTTCCTCGTCCCCAAGTACGAGTTCGACTGGGAGACCGGCGAGCTGGGCGAGCGCAACGGCGTCTACGCCACCAACGTCGAGCACAAGATGGGCCTCAAGGCGTCCAACACGTGCGAGATGACCTTCGGCGACCGCCACCCCGCCAAGGGCTGGCTCATCGGCGACAAGCACGACGGCATCCGCCAGATGTTCCTCATCATCGAGTTCGCCCGCATGATGGTCGGCACGAAGGCGATCTCCACCCTCTCCACGGGCTACCTCAACGCCCTGGAGTACGCCAAGGAGCGCGTCCAGGGCACCGACCTGGCCAACTTCATGGACAAGGCCGCGCCCAAGGTCACCATCACGCACCACCCCGACGTCCGCCGCTCGCTGATGACGCAGAAGGCGTACGCCGAGGGCATGCGCTCCCTCGTCCTCTACACGGCCTCCGTGCAGGACGCCATCCAGGTCGCCGAGGCGGCCGGCGAGGACGCCAAGGCGCTCCACGGCCTCAACGACCTGCTCCTGCCGATCGTGAAGGGCTACGGCTCCGAGAAGGGCTACGAGCAGCTCGCGCAGTCGCTCCAGACCTTCGGCGGCTCCGGCTTCCTCCAGGAGTACCCGATCGAGCAGTACATCCGGGACTCCAAGATCGACACCCTCTACGAGGGCACCACCGCGATCCAGGGCCAGGACTTCTTCTTCCGGAAGATCGTCCGCGACCAGGGCGCCGCGCTGAACACCCTCTCCGAGGAGATCAAGAAGTTCCTCGCGGTCGGCACCGGCGGCGAGGAGCTGGCCGGCGCCCGCGACGCGCTCGCCAAGGCGGCCGTCGACCTGGAGGCGATCGTCGGCAAGATGATCACCGACCTCACCGCCACCGGCGAGGACGTCAAGAACATCTACAAGGTCGGCCTCAACACCACCCGCCTGCTCATGGTCTCCGGCGACGTCGTCGTCGGCTACCTGCTCCTCAAGGGCGCGGCCGTCGCCGCCGAGAAGCTCGCGGCCGGCGCCACCGGCAAGGACGTCGCGTTCTACCAGGGCAAGATCGCGGCCGCGAAGTTCTTCGCCGCCAACGTCCTGCCCGGCGTCTCCACCGAGCGCGTCCTCGCCGACGGCGTGGACAACGGCCTCATGGACCTGGACGAGGCCGCGTTCTAGTACTCCGGTACCCGAACGCACCACGTCCTACTGGAACGGCCCGTCCCCGGGGAGGGGGGCGGGCCATTCCGCCCTTTCCGGGGGCGGACCGTTGCGCCCTTCCGGAATGCCCGGTCCGCCCTCCCCCGGAGGCGGATCGTTCCGCCTCCTCCGGGGGGCTCGGTCCGCCGGTCCGTGGCACGGAGGCGCCGGTAGAACACTTACCGGGGGTACGGGCTCCGCGGGCGAAGGCCCGGCGTCCGGAACCGGGCTCCGGGAGGCGCCCGGGGTCACCCGTAAGGTGGGCGCATGAGCAGCGCAGCTTCCCGACCGGCGTCGACACCGTTCGGCCCCGGCCACACCGATGACCTGATGTCCTTCCTCGCGGCCTCGCCGTCGCCGTACCACGCGGTGCGCAACGCCGCCGAGCGGCTGGAGAAGGCGGGCTTCCGCCGGGTCGAGGAGACCGAGGCGTGGGACGGGACGAGCGGCGGGAAGTTCGTGACCCGGGGCGGCGCGATCATCGCCTGGTACGTGCCCGAGGGCGCCGCCCCGCACACCCCGTACCGGATCGTCGGCGCCCACACCGACTCCCCCAACCTCCGCGTCAAGCCCCGGCCCGACATGGGCAACCAGGGATGGCGGCAGATCGCCGTCGAGATCTACGGCGGCACCCTCCTCAACACCTGGCTCGACCGCGACCTCGGCCTCGCGGGCCGCCTCACCCTCCGCGACGGCACCCACCGCCTCGTCGACGTCGACCGGCCGCTGCTGCGCGTCCCGCAGCTCGCCATCCACCTCGACCGCGGCGCCAACGACGGCCTCAAGCTCGACCGCCAGCGCCACATGCAGCCCGTGTGGGGCACCGGCGAGGTCCGCGAGGGCGACCTCGTGGAGTTCGTCGCGGGCGAGGCCGGCGTGGACGCCGAGGACGTGGCCGGCTGGGACCTCATGGTCCACCCTGTCGAAGCGCCCGCCTACCTCGGCCGCGACCGCGAACTCGTCGCGGGACCGCGGATGGACAACCTGCTGTCCGTGCACGCCGGCGTCGCCGCGCTCGCCGCCGTCGCCGGCCGCGACGAGCTCCCGTACATCCCCGTCCTCGCCGCCTTCGACCACGAGGAGAACGGCTCCGAGGCCGACACCGGCGCCCAGGGCCCGCTCCTCGGCACCGTCCTGGAGCGCTCGGTCTACGCCCGCGGCGGCGGCTACGAGGACCGCGCCCGCGCCTTCGCCGGCACGGTCTGCCTCTCCTCCGACACCGGCCACGCCGTCCACCCGAACTACGCGGAGCGGCACGACCCGACGCACCACCCGCGCGTCAACGGCGGCCCGATCCTCAAGGTCAACGTCAACCAGCGGTACGCCACCGACGGCACCGGCCGCGCGATCTTCGCCGCCGCGTGCGAGAAGGCGGGCGTGCCGTGGCAGTCGTTCGTCTCCAACAACGACATGCCCTGCGGGACCACCATCGGCCCCATCACGGCCGCCCGCCACGGCATCACCACCGTCGACATCGGCGTGGCGATCCTCTCCATGCACAGCGCCCGCGAGCTCTGCGGCGCCGAGGACCCCTACCTCCTCGCCAACGCCCTCGTGGCCTTCCTGGAGGGCTGAGCGCGGACGCCCGGGCGGGTCCCCGTACGCCCGGGCGTCCCTGCGCCCGGGCGTCTCTGCGCCTAGGCGTCCATCCCCGCGAGGATCAGCGGGAGGCGGCTCGCGCCGTCTCCCGTGAGCTTCACCGGGACGCCCCAGTCCTGCTGGTGGACGTGGCAGGCGGGGTACTCGTTGGCCGGGTCGTCGTCGCAGGACGCGGCCATCGCGGAGACGTGCAGGACGCCTTCGGTGAGGGCCGGGTTCAGCTCCAGGTCGCGGAAGAGGTCCGTGCCCGTGCCCTCGCCGGAGAGGAGCAGCTCCGGCGGGGTGGCGGAGACCAGGAGGCGGGTCGAGGGGCCGTAGCGCTCGTCCAGCTTCTGGCCCGTGGGGGCCTGGAAGACGACGTCGAGGCGGAAGGCGCCCGGGGCGACCTCGGTGGCCTCCCGCTTCGTCCGGTGGGCGACCGCCTCCACCCGCACGGCCTCCTCGGGGAGGCGCAGCCGCGTGAGACGGTGGCGCGCCGACTCGACGACCACGATGTCCTCGCCGACCAGGACGGCGTCACTGGGCTCGCGCAGATCGGTGGCGAGGGTGGTGACCTCGCCGGTCGCCGGGTCGTAGCGGCGCAGGGCGTGGTTGTACGTGTCGGAGACCGCGACCGAGCCGTCGGGCAGCGCCGTCACGCCGAGCGGGTGCTGGAGCAGGGCCTGGGCGGCGGCGCCGTCGCGGTGCCCGAAGTCGAAGAGGCCGGTGCCGACGGCGGTGTGGACGGCGCCGTCGGTGTCGATCCAGCGCAGCGAGCTGGTCTCGGAGTCGGCGATCCAGAGGCGGTCCTCGGAGGCGGCGAGCCCGGACGGCTGGGCGAACCACGCCTCGGCGCCCGGCCCGTCGACGAGCCCCTCGTTCGTCGTGCCCGCCGCGACCTCGACGGTCCCGCTCTCGGGGTCGTACGTCCAGATCTGGTGCACGCCGGCCATGGCGATCCACACCTTGCCGCGCCAGAAGGCGACGTCCCACGGCGAGGACAGGTCGACGTCGAGCGCGGGCCCGGAGGTCGGGGACCCCTGCCACCACTGCCTGCCGGTGCCCGCGATCCGCTCGACCGTCCCGGTCGCCGGGTCGAACCGCTGGAGCGCGTGGTGCACGGTGTCCGCGACGACGACCGTGCCGTCCGGCAGCGACGCCAGGCCCTGCGGCTCGCGGAAGACGCCCTCGCCGCCGATCCGGCGCACGACGGTCTCCCCGTCGGCGGCCAGCTCGACCAGCTGGTGCCGGGTCGTGTCGGAGACGAGCAGATTGCCGCCCGGCAGCTCGATCGCCTTCCCCGGGAACCGCAGGTCGGTGGCGACGGGCTCCGGCGGCACGTACGGCCCGTCCCCGCGCCGCAGCGTCCCCTTCGCCTCGTGCTCCGCCTCCAGCTCCTCGACGAGCGTCCGGATCGCGTTGGCGTGCCCCTCACCCGCGTGCTGGGCGACGACGTACCCCTCGGGATCGATCACGACCAGCGTGGGCCAGGCCCGCACCGCGTACTGCTTCCAGGTCGCCAGCTCGGGGTCGTCCAGCACCGGATGGTGCACCTCGTACCGCTCCACGGCGT
Organism: Streptomyces sp. NPDC004435; assembly: GCF_042873895.1. Classification (NCBI taxonomy): domain Bacteria; kingdom Bacillati; phylum Actinomycetota; class Actinomycetes; order Kitasatosporales; family Streptomycetaceae; genus Streptomyces; species Streptomyces sp. NPDC004435. The sequence continues at coordinate 174,427 of NZ_JBIAMB010000002.1, forward strand.
CCACGACCGCTTGGTGCTCCGCCTCGTGCACGAACTTCGGCGAATGCACCCCCACGATCACCAGCGTGTCCCGGTGCTTCTCCTCCAGCTCCCGCAGCTCGTCGAGGACGTGCAGGCAGTTGATGCAGCAGAAGGTCCAGAAATCGAGGATCAACGTGCGACCTCGGAAGTCGGCGAGCTTCAGGTCCTTCCCGCCGGTATTGATCCAGCCGCCCTTGCCGATCAGCTCGGGGGCACGGACACGGGCACGTCGTCGGGGCTCGGGCGCGGGGGTGGGCGCCGGGGCGGCATCGTTCATGGTTCAAGCTTGCCACCCGTCCATGACAGGCACATGAAGGGGCCGTCGCGGGCGTACGGGTGGATCGGTGGGGCCGGGTGGGGGGTGCGGGCGTGTCCTGGGGTGGGTGGGGGGTGGGGAGGGCGGTGGCATGGGCGCATGACGTGTGCGGGCAGATCATCGGACTACTCCCGCTTCCGGGTGAGGCGGGCTGTTCGGGTCGGGGCCGGGATCCTCGTCGGGGTCCTCGCCCTGCCCGGCCTCGTGCTGGCCGCTGAGGGCGGCGCGTGGGCCGGCGGGACCGGCGACAAGGCGCTGCGGATGAGCGTCACCGTCAACGGGCGCGGGTACGGCGCGGACGGGCCGACGCCGGTGCGGGCCGGGCGCGACGTCGTGAAGCGGTACTGGCTGGTGAACGGCGGCGGGGCCGATCTGTACGGGGTGCGGGTGCGCGATCCCGGGATCCCGGCGGGTGCCGTCGTACGCTGCCCGCGCCGGACCCTCGTCGGGCTCACCTCCATGGAGTGCGTCGCCCGCTTCCGCGCCCTCCCCGGAACCCGTACCGCCACCGTCCGCGCCGACGGGGAGATCCCCTCGCTCGGACTCGCCGTCGCCGCGACCGCCCGCTCCGGGTACGCCGGCGTCACCGGGGCCCTCGTCCTCACCGAGCGGGTGAGCCTCGCCGCGCCGCGAGCCGGGACGGGCGCCGGGCGGACCGGACGGACGGCTCCCGGGCGCGCCGTCACGGCCGAGGCCACCCTCGCGTACACCGTCACCAACAGGGGGAACCGGACCCTGCGCGACGTGCGCGTCAGCGACCCCGCGCTCCGGCTCTCCGGCGACCTGGTCGACTGCGGCGGGCGTCCCGGCCTGGTCCCGGTGCTCGCGCCGGGCGCGTCCGCGCGCTGCACCGCGGCCGTGCGACGCCCGTCCGGGACCCACCGCAGCACCGGGCTCGCCACCGGGACCGACCGCGTCGGGACCTATGCCACGGACGGGCGGCTCGTCCGCGCTCCCCTGCTCACGGCACGCGCGAGGGCCTCGTTCACCGTGCCGGCGCCGGCGCCGGCGGTGGAGGTGGAGGTGGAGGTGGAGGTGGAGCCGGAGGCGGCTCAGGGCGGTGCGGGAGGGAGCGGGGGTGCGCTCCCTGGGGTTCCTCGGCCGGCTCCTGGTGCGCCGGGAGCAGGCGGGGGGACGGGAGCAGGCGGGGGAACGGGGCCCGTGGGCGCGCCTGGAGCTGCCGGAGTGCCTGCCGCCGCCGCGGCACCCGGGGCCCCCGCGGCTCCCGGGGGCACCGCTGGTGTGGCGGCGGCCGTTCCTCCTGCCGCGGGTGTGCTGCCCGTCGGGCCTCCCGCTCCGGATCCCCTGCCGGCTCCCGGGGCCGCGGGCCCCGGTGCGGGAGCGGCAGCGGGAGCCGGCGCGGGAGCCGGGGGCGGTGCCGGTGCGGGTGGGGCCGAGGCGGCCGGCGCGGGCGGGGCCATGGCGGGTGCGGGCGCGGGAGCCGGGGCGGGTGCCGGGGCGGTCGGTGGGGTGGCCGGTGAGGGGCGGGTGGAACCGCCGCCCGCCGTGCGGGAGGCCGCGGGGGCGCGGGAGGCGGCGCGGGCGAGGGGGACGGGGGAGGCGCCGGTGGGTGGGCGTACGTCGTCCGAGGAGGCGCTCCGGGCGGCCTCGGTCGACGACGAGGGCTTCCTCGGGCGGTTGCGGCGCCGGGGGCGGGAGGCGGACGAGATGGGGGTCGTCGTGATGCTGCTGCTGATCCTGGTGCCCGCGGCCCTCGCCGCCGCGCTCCTCGGGAACCGGAGGAACTGACCCGTGGCCCTGCTCGAAACGCTCGTCGTCGTGCTCGGGGTCGCGCTGCTCGGCGCGCTCGCCGTCGTGGTCAAGACGCGGCTCTTCCCCATCCCCGAGAGCGAGGAGCCGCGCGAGGACGTCGCCGAGTACATCGCGATGATGGTCTCGGTGCTCTACGCGATCGTCCTCGGCCTCTGCCTGGTCTCGGTCTGGGACACCCGCTCCGAGGCCTCCGACCACGTGCAGGCGGAGGCGAGCGCCCTGCACCAGACGTATCTGCTCGCGGACGCCCTACCCGACGACCGGGGCGAACCGCTGCGGGTGGCGGCCCGGACGTACGCCGACCACGTCGTGGAGGTGGAGTGGCCGATGATGGCGGCCCGGCAGCCGCTCGAACCCGAGGGCTGGCAGCTGCTCGAACGACTCCGGGAGGCGGGCGAGGTCGGGGACTCCGCGACCGTCTCGCAGCAGATCGCCGCGCAGGAGGTGCTCGCCCAGCTCGGGTACGTGGACGACGCCCGGCGCAGCCGGGAGGCGGCCGCGCAGGAGCGGCTGTCGCCGGTGCTGTGGGCGGGGTTGATCATCGGCGGCGTCCTCACGCTCGCCTTCATGTTCATCTTCGGGATCCACCACACCCGCACCCATGTGGTGATGGTGATGGGTCTCGCCGGTTTCATCGCCTTCACCGCGCTGCTGGTCCATCAGCTCGACGAGCCCTTCGGGGAGGTGCTGGGCACCACCCCGGACGCCTTCGTCCGCTACTTCGGATGAAGGCCCTCGTCTCACACCGGCGCGCTGTTTCACGTGAAACATCAAAGGGGGAGACATTCCCCATGAAATACCTCGTACGGGACAAGATCTTCGCGATCGGCGACGACTACTGGATCGAGGACGAGAACGGCCGGCACGCCTTTCTCGTCGACGGCAAGGCGCTGCGGCTGCGCGACACGCTGGAGCTGAAGGACCGCGACGGGCGCGTGCTCGTCACGCTGCGGGAGAAGTTCTTCAGCCTGCGGGACGCGATGACGATCGAGCGGGACGAGCAGCCGCTGGCGACCGTGCGCCGCAAGCGCCTGTCGCTGTTGCGCAACCACTACCGGGTGACGCTCGTCGACGGCACCGAACTGGACGTCAGCGGACGGATCCTGGACCGGGAGTTCGCCGTCGAGTACGACGGCGAACTCCTCGCCCACATCTCCCGCCGCTGGCTGCGCGTCCGCGACACCTACGGCGTGGACGTGGTCCGCGAGGACGCGGACGCGGCGCTGCTGATCGCGGTCGCGGTGTGCGTGATCCGGATGGCCGAGCGGGGGGACTGACCCCGGCTCACAGCGCCTTCGACAGGGCCTGGTCCAGGTCGGTCCACAGGTCCTCGACGTGTTCGATGCCGACCGAGAGGCGGACCGTGCCGGGGCCGATGCCGGCCGCTTCCAGGGCGGCGGCGTCGAGCTGGCGGTGCGAGGTGGAGGCCGGGTGCATGACCAGGGTCTTCACGTCGCCGAGGGAGACCGAGAGGGAGGCCAGCCGGACCGCCTCGACGAAGGCGCGGCCGGCTTCCCGGCCGCCGGCGAGGTCCAGCGAGACCACCCCGCCGGCGCCGTTCGGCAGCAGCCGCTCGGCGATGGCCCGGTCCGGGTGGCCGGCCAGGCCCGGGTAGCGCACGGCGGCGACCGCCGGATGCTCCGCGAGCCGGGCGGCGAGTTCGGCGGCGGAGGCGCACTGCCGCTCCATCCGCAGCGACAGCGTCTGCATGCCGCGCAGCGTCAGCCAGGCGGCGAACGGGTCGGTGGAGGCGCCGAGCTCGACGGCGAAGTGACGCAACCGGCGGAGGAGTTCGGGGTCGGCGACGGCGAGGATGCCGCCGAGGACGTCCGCGTGCCCGGCGATGTACTTGGTGGCCGAGTGGACGACGAGGTCGGCGCCGAGCGAGAGCGGGCGGCAGAGCAGCGGGGAGGCGAAGGTGTTGTCGACGGCGACCGGGACGCCGGCCTCGCGGGCGACGGCGGCGAGGGCCGGGATGTCGGAGACGCGGGTGGTGGGGTTGGCGATGGTCTCCAGGTAGAGGAGGCGGGTGGTGGGCCGCAGGGCCGCGGCGACCTCCTCCGGGTTGGTGCCGGAGACGTAGCTGACCTCGACGCCCCAGCGGTCCGCGAGGTCGGTGAGCATCGCGTACGTACCGCCGTACAGGCACCGCTGGGCGATGACGTGTCCGCCGCTGGAGAGCAGCCCGAGCAGGAGCGTGTTGATGGCGCCCATCCCGGAGGCGAAGGAGAGCGCGCCGGCGGCGCCCTCCAGACGGGCCACCGCGTCCTCCAGCGTACGGACGGTGGGGTTGCCCATGCGGCTGTAGAGGAAGGAGTCGCCGGAGTGCATGGACTCGGCGAGGGCGTCGGCCGACTCGAAGGTGAAGACGTGGCCCTGGTGGAGGGGGACGCCGAGCGGCACGCTGCCGGTGACCTCGACCCGGGGCGGGTGGACGGCCAGGGTCTCGGCGCGGAGGTCGTCGGGTGTGGCGGAATGATCGCGGTCGCTGCTCATGGGGCCAGTCTCCGGACGGTGTTGCTCCTCTCCCAGGGCCAATCCCGGGTAAGTGGTTCGAAGTTCGCCGGGCCCTCGCCCGAAGGGTCGCGGAGCCGTCGGGCGAGGGATCGCAGGGCCGTCGGGCGGAGGTCTCAGGGTTTCTGGCCGGGTGCCCGAAGGGTCGCGGAGCCGTCGGGCGGGGCCCCGGCGACCGCCCGTGCGAGGGTCGTGCGAGGGTCGGGGAGAAGCGAATTCGCGGGAGGAGCCCGATGCACACCACCGTCACCCCCTTCACGCTGCACCCGTGGCGGGAAGGGAAGGGGTACGAGCGGCGGGCCGGCTGGCGCGGCGCGTCGGCCGAGTTCGGCGAGGTCACGGTGGAGGCGCCGCTGCGCCAGACCGTGCCGGAGGTGATCGTCTCGGAGCTGCGGGGCGGGCTGCTGCCGGGAGCCTCGTACGAGACGCGGGGCATCCACACGGACGTGATCCGGCTGCCGACGCTGAACCGGGCGACGCTCCGGCTCGGTGACGCGCTGGTCCGTGTGGAGCGCAACCGGCTGGGCTTCACGGCCCGGCAGCGCGGGCTCCGGCTTCGGTACGGCGGCGACGACTACCGCCTGTGGGCGGAGAACCGGCGCTCCTGGACGCTGGCCCGGGCGGCCGACGCCGAGGACCCGGGCGTCCGCGTGCGGGTGCGCGGCGCGGGGCTGCCCGGCGGGCGCCGGCTGGAGGTCACGGTCACGGGCCGGGCGATCGCGGCCGACCTGTCGCTGGCGCTGATCTTCGCGGGCGTGGACCGCGCGGCGCTCACCCGCGGCGGGGCGGTCCGGGCGGCCCTGTCCCGGGGCACGGGGTTCTGGGCGGAGACGCAGCACTGAGGCGAGGCCGGGAAGCCGGTCGCTGCGCCCCGCCCGATGAGGCCGGGGCGCCCGTCGCGACGCCCGCGCTCGACGAGGAGTCCACGGGGGCCCCGCGCGGGTACAGCAAGCGGGTGCGGCGCGCGAGGACGTCCTTACTCGTCGCCTCGGCGGTGATCGAGCGCCTCGGGCGGCGGCCCGAAGGGCCCGCGGAGGGCGGCGGGGCCGCCCCGGGCGGGCGCTCCGGTCAGGCTCGTGTCCGGCGCGGCGCGGCGACGCCGAGGACACGGTCCTTGAGGGCCGGGAACTCCTCGCGGATCGCGGCGGGCTTCGCGGGGTCCAGGACGGCGCGGATGACCTCCTCGCCGGGGCCCGCCTCCGCGAGGATCTCGCCCCACGGGTCGACGATCAGCGAGTGGCCGGCCTGTTCGACACCGGCGTGGGTGCCCGCCGTACCGCAGGCGAGGACGTACGCCTGGTTCTCCACGGCCCGCGCCCGGGCGAGGAGACGCCAGTGGGCGCGACGGCGGGCGGGCCAGCCCGCGGGGACGACGAACGCCTCGGCGCCGGCGTCGACGAGGCCGCGGAAGAGCTCGGGGAAGCGGAGGTCGTAGCAGGTGCCGACGCCTACGGTGAGGTGCGGCAGGTCGAAGGTGACCAGGTCCTCGCCCGCGGCCATGAGGACGGCCTCGCCCTTGTCGAAGCCGAAGCGGTGGATCTTGCGGTAGGAGGCGGTGAGCTCGCCGTCGGGGGAGAAGACGAGCGAGGTGTTGTAGAGGGCTCCGCCGGCGGCCTCGACGAAGGAGCCGGCGTGCAGCCAGACCTCGGCGTCCCTGGCGGCGTCGGCCATCGCCCGGTAGGTGGGGCCGTGGAGGGGCTCGGACTCGGGGCCGAAGAGGTCGGCGGCGAAGGCGCCCACGGGCCACAGTTCGGGGAGGACGACGAGGTCCGCGGCCCCGCTCTCCTCCCGTACGAGGCGGGCCGCGCGGGCCCGCCGGTCGGCGACCGGTTCGTCCGGGTCTACCGCGATCTGGATCAGCGAGGCGCGCACACTACCACCGTCCTGGCGTTGAAGCCGTCAACACCGGCCTACGATCGTCACACGAAAGCACTGCCGGGGTGCTCCCGGGGAGCGTAACTTAGCGTCCGAGCCTCCCATTCCACTGTCGCCCAGTCGTGTTTTCAGCCCGCACCGAAGAACGTCGAGGGGTCCCGTGACCGTCCATCCCAGCCTCCAGAACTACGCAGACGCCTGGACCCATTCCATCGAAGCGATAGCCGAGCTGGTGCAGCCGCTCGTGGAGGGCGAGTGGAACCGGGCGACCCCGTGCCCCGGCTGGTCGGTGCGCGACATCGTGTCCCATGTGATCGGCATGGAGACGGAGATGCTCGGCGATCCGCGGCCGATCCACTCGCTCCCCCGCGACCTGTACCACGTGCGCAGTGACTTCGCCCGCTACATGGAGGTGCAGGTCGACGTCCGGCGGCACCACACGGCGCCGGAGATGACCTCGGAGCTGGAGTACATCCTGATCCGCCGGGCCCGGCAGCTCCGCAACGAGAACCGCTCGCCCGAGCACGTCATCAGGGCGCCGCTGGGCGCGGAGCAGACCCTGGAGCGGGGCTACCGGCTGCGGGCCTTCGACACGTGGGTGCACGAGCAGGACCTGCGGGCCGCGCTCGGGGTGCCGGGCAACCTGGACTCGCCGGGCGCGATCGTGGCGCGGGACCTGCTTCTGGAGGCGCTGCCGAAGGTGATCGCGAAGGACGCGGGCGCGCCGGCGAGCTCGGCGGTCGTGGTGGACGTGACGGGGCCGGTGGAGTTCCTGCGGACGGTGCGGGTGGACGCGGAGGGGCGGGGCAGCATCGACGGGGCACCGTCGCTGGGTCCGGCGGTGACGCTGGCGACGGACTGGGAGACGTACGTCCGGCTGGCCTGCGGCCGGGTCCGGCCGGCCGAGGTGGCCGACCGGATCAAGACCGAGGGCGACGCGGATCTGGCCGCCGCGATCCTCGACCACTTCGCGGTCACGCCGAACTAGCGGCGCGAGCCGCCCGGCCCCGCGGGGTTCCTAGACCGGCACGTGGACGGCCTCCACGCGGCTGGCGACGAGCCGTTCGCGCTCGCGCCGGTGGGTGCGGGACTTCAGGCGGAGGATCTGGGCGACGCCGAGGGCTTCGAGGACGAAGACCGAGGAGAAGGCGATCCGGTAGTTGTCGCCGGTCGCGTCGAGCAGCACGCCGATGGCGAGCAGCGTCGTCATGGAGGCGACGAAACCACCCATGTTGACGATGCCGGAGGCGGTGCCCTGACGCTCCGGCGGGTTGGCCGGGCGGGCGAAGTCGAAGCCGATCATGGAGGCCGGTCCGCAGGCGCCGAGGACCACGCAGAGGGTGACGAGCAGCCACATCGGCGCGTGGTCGCCGGGGTACGCGATCGTCGCGGCCCACAGCAGGGCGGTGGCGGCGACCGTGCCGAGGGCGAGCGGGGCGCGGGCGCCGCCGTGCCGGGCGATGATCTGCCCGTAGGCGAGGCCGACGGCCATGTTGGAGAGCACGACGAGGGTCAGGAGTTCGCCCGCGGTGCCGCGGGACAGGCCCTGCGCCTCGACGAGGAACGGCAGTCCCCACAGCAGCAGGAAGACCATGGCGGGGAACTGGGTGGTGAAGTGCACCCAGAGGCCGAGGCGGGTGCCGGGCTCGCGCCAGGAGGCGGCGATCTGCCGGCGGACGTAGGCGGCGCCGGCGTGCCGGACCGGGGTGGGCTCGAACCCCTCGGGGTGGTCCTTGAGGAAGAGCAGCAGCAGGACCAGGACGAGGACGCCGGCGAGGGAGCTGCCGACGAAGGTGGTGGTCCAGCCGAGGCCGTGCAGGGCGCGGGAGAGGACGACGGTCGAGATCAGGTTGCCGGCCATGCCGATGAGGCCGGCGAGCTGGGCGATGAGCGGGCCGCGGCGGGCCGGGAACCAGCGGCCGCCGAGCCGGAGGACGCTGATGAAGGTCATGGCGTCGCCGCAGCCGAGCAGGGCGCGCGAGGCCAGCGCCATGGGGTACGTGGGGGAGAGCGCGAAGCCCAGCTGGCCCAGGGTGAAGAGGACGACGCCGAGGGCGAGGACCTTCTTGGTGCCGAGCCGGTCGACCATGAGGCCGACGGGTATCTGCATGCCGGCGTAGACCAGCAGCTGGAGTATGGAGAAGGTGGAGAGCGCGGAGGCGCCCACGTGGAAGCGGTCGGCGGCGTCGAGTCCGGCGACGCCGAGCGAGGTGCGGAAGATGACGGCGACGAAGTAGACGGCGACGCCGACGCCCCAGACGAGGGCGGCGCGGCGGCCTCCGGGCGGGTCGCCGGGGAGGGTGACGGCGGAGCCGTAGCCGTTGCGGCCGCTCACCTGCCCTCACCCCGGACCAGGACGCCGACGCGGCCGAGGTGGCGGCGGACGGCGGCGGCGGCGCTCTCCGCGTCCCCGGCCCTGAGGTGGTCGAGGATCTCGGCGTGCTCGGTGATGTTCTGGGCGACCCGGTCGGGGTGGGCCTGCATCACGGCGACGCCCATGCGGAGCTGGCGGTCGCGGAGCTGGTCGTAGAGGCGGGCGAGGATCTGGTTCCCGGCGTGCTTGACGATCTCGGCGTGGAAGCAGCGGTCGGTGACGGCGACGTCCGCGAGGTCGCCGGCGCCGGCCTGCCGCTGCTGCTCCGCCAGGAGTTCTTCGAGGCGGGTGAGGAGCGCGGGCGGGGCGGGGACGGCCTTGCGGACGGCGAACTCCTCGACGAGGAGGCGGGTCTCGACGACGTCGGCGATCTCCTGGGCGGAGACGGCGAGGACGAGGGCGCCCTTCTTGGGGTAGAGCTTCAGCAGCCCTTCCATCTCCAGCTTGAGCAGCGCCTCGCGGACGGGGGTGCGGGAGACGCCGACGGCCTGGGCCAGCTCCCCCTCGGTGAGCAGGGTGCCGCCTTCGTAACGGCGGTCGAGGACCGCGCGCTTGACGTGGCTGTAGACGCGTTCGGCGGCGGGTGGCTGCTTGGCGGGCTGCTCGGTGGAGGGGGGAGCGGCTGATGGCATGCGCACAGCATAGATACAACTGGGATGCGTCTGACAGCCGCGTCCAGATCTTGGACTCCTTACCGGGGCCTACCGGCGAAAGTCGTAGTAGTCGGTGCCGCCGACGAGGACGGAGGTGAAGTGGACGGGCAGGCCGTCCGGCCGGCGCGGGACCTCCTGCGAGGTGCGGCGGGTGAAGCCGAGGGAGAGGCCGGGGACGAAGGGGTCCTCGGTGTCGCCGTCGTGGACGGGGAGCCCGTCGAGGAGTTCGTCGGCGGGGGTGGTGAAGACGTCCCGCCCGTCGAGGAGGACCCGGGTGGTGCTCGTCCGTCCCTCCCCCGGCCACCAGAACTCGACGGCGGTGACCCGGTCGTCCTCCTCCAGGTGGACGTCGACGGCGATGCCGGCGCAGGAGGCGGAGAGGGTGTCGGGTCGGCGCCCCGGCCTGTGGCGGGTCCGGGGATCGCCCCACGGCGCGACGGCGGCCAGCGCTTCTTCGAAGGTCATGCCGAGGCGTACGGGCCCGGCGGCGGTGGGTGGTTCGAGATGCAGGTCCATGGGGGAAAGCAGAACATCCGGCGGTGGCGCGGGGCCACCACCGGATGTTTCACGTGAAACACGCCAACCGGACGACTACGACCAGGTGATGAGCCGCTTCGGCTGCTCCAAGACCACGGCCACGTCGGCCAGGAACTTGGAGCCCAGCTCGCCGTCGACCAGGCGGTGGTCGAAGGAGAGGGCCAGCGTCGTGACCTGGCGCGGCTTCACCTTGCCCTTGTGGACCCAGGGCTGGAGCTTGATCGCGCCGACCGCGAGGATCGCGGACTCGCCCGGGTTGAGGATGGGCGTACCGGTGTCGACGCCGAAGACGCCGACGTTGGTGATGGTGAAGGTGCCGCCCTGCATCGCCGCCGGGGTCGTCTTCCCCTCGCGGGCGGTGGCGACCAGCTCGCTCAGGGAGCGGGAGAGCTCCGGCAGGGTCTGGGCGTGCGCGTCCTTGATGTTCGGCACGATCAGACCACGCGGGGTGGCCGCGGCGATGCCCAGGTTCACGTAGTGCTTGAGGACGATCTCCTGTGCCGCCTCGTCCCAGGCCGCGTTGATCTCCGGGTTGCGCTTGACCGCGACCAGGACCGCCTTGGCGATGAGCAGGAGCGGGTTGACCCGCAGGCCCGCCATGTCCTTGTCGGACTTGAGCTCCTCGACCAGCTTCATCGTGCGCGTGATGTCGAAGGTCACGAACTCGGTGACGTGCGGGGCGGTGAAGGCCGAGCCGACCATCGCCGCCGCCGTGGCCTTGCGGACGCCCTTGATCGGTACGCGGGTCTCCCGCGCGTCGCCGGCGCCCACGGCGGCCGGCGCCTGGACCGGGACGGCCGGGGCGGCGACGGCCGGGGCGGGGGCCGCCTCGACCGCGGGCGTCGGAGCCGGCGCCGGGGCGACGGCCGGGGCCGCGGCGCGGTGGACGTCCTCGCGGGTGATGATCCCGTCCGGGCCGGTCGCGACGACCGCGGCCAGGTCCACGCCGAGGTCCTTGGCGAGCTTGCGCACCGGCGGCTTGGCCAGCGGCCTGGGCGCGCCGGTCACGGTGCCGTGGCCGTTCAGCTGCTCGGGAACCACGGCGGCGGGGGCGGGCGCGGTCCTGCGGGCCCGCCGCTTGGTGGAGCTCGCGGCCACGCCGTAGCCGACGAGGACCGGCTGGCGGCCCTGCGGCTCCTCGGCCTCCGCCTCCGCCTCCGGCGCGGGGGCCGGGGCCGCGGCGGGAGCGGCCGGGGCGGGAGCCTCGGCGGGGGCGTCGCCGCCGACGTTCACCGAGATGATGACCTGGCCGACGTCGACCGTGGTGCCCTCGGGGAAGACCAGCTCGTGGACGGTGCCGTCGAAGGGGATCGGCAGCTCCACGGCGGCCTTGGCCGTCTCCACCTCGCAGACGACCTGCCCGTCGGTGACGGTGTCACCGGGCTGGACGTACCACTTGAGGATCTCGGCCTCGGTCAGGCCCTCGCCCACGTCGGGCATCTTGAATTCGCGGATCGTCATCGTGCTCTCCTCAGTACGCCAGCGAGCGGTCGACGGCGTCGAGCACGCGGTCCAGACCCGGCAGGTACTCCTCCTCCAGGCGCGCCGGCGGGTACGGCGCGTGGTAGCCGCCGACCCGCAGGACGGGGGCCTCCAGGTGGTAGAAGCAGCGCTCGGTGATCCGGGCGGCGATCTCCGCGCCGGAGCCGAAGAACACCGGTGCCTCGTGGACGACGACCAGCCGGCGGGTCTTCTCGACCGAGGTCTGGATGGTGTCGAAGTCGAGCGGGGAGATCGAGCGCAGGTCCACGACCTCGATCGACCGGCCCTCCTCGGCGGCGGCCGCGGCCGCCTCCAGGCAGGTCTTCACCATGGGGCCGTACGCGACGAGCGTGAGGTCGGATCCCTCGCGGGCGACCCGGGCCCTGTGGAGCTCGCCCGGGATGGCCTCGGTGTCGAGCTCGCCCTTGTCCCAGTAGCGGCGCTTGGGCTCGAAGAAGATGACCGGGTCGTCGCTCTGGATGGCCTGCTGGAGCATCCAGTAGGCGTCGGAGGAGTTCGCCGGGGTGACGACCTTGAGGCCCGCGACGTGCGCGAAGAGCGACTCGGGGGACTCGGAGTGGTGCTCGACGGCGCCGATGCCGCCGCCGTACGGGATGCGGATGACGACCGGCATCTTCACGGTGCCGAGCGAGCGGGCCCGCATCTTCGCCAGCTGGGTGACGATCTGGTCGTAGGCCGGGAAGACGAAGCCGTCGAACTGGATCTCCACGACGGGGCGGTAGCCGCGCAGCGCGAGGCCGATCGCGGTGCCGACGATGCCGGACTCGGCGAGCGGGGTGTCGACCACCCGGTCCTCGCCGAAGTCCTTCTGGAGACCGTCGGTGATGCGGAAGACGCCGCCGAGCTTGCCGACGTCCAGGCCCATGACGACGACCTTGGGGTCGGTCTCCAGGGCCTTGCGGAGCGACTCGTTGAGCGCCTTCGCGAGGGGAAGCTTCTGAACAGCCATGATTACTCGGCCTCTCCGTTCGCGAAGGACGCCTGGTAGGCGGCGAACTGCGCGCGCTCCTCGTCGACGAGCGTGTGCCCGTCCGCGTACGTGTGGTCGAACATCGCCATGTGGTCCGGGACCGGCATGGCGCGGACGACCTCGCGGACGCTCTTGCCGAGGGTCTCGCTCTCGGCCTCCAGCTGCTCGAAGAAGGCCGCGTCGGCGTGGCCCTCGTTCTCCAGGTACGCCCTCAGGCGGAGGATCGGGTCCTTGGCCTCCCACGCCTCGCGCTCCGCGTCGCGGCGGTAGCGGGTCGGGTCGTCGGAGGTGGTGTGGGCGGCCATCCGGTAGGTGAACGCCTCGATCAGGGTCGGGCCCTCGCCGCGGCGGGCGCGCTCCAGTGCCGAGCGCGTGACGGCCAGGCACGCGAGGACGTCGTTGCCGTCGACGCGGACGCCGGGGAAGCCGAAGCCGCGGGCGCGCTGGTAGAGCGGGACGCGGGTCTGCTTCTCGATGGGCTCGGAGATGGCCCACTGGTTGTTCTGGCAGAAGAAGACGACCGGGGCGTTGTAGACCGCGGAGAAGACGAACGACTCGTTGACGTCGCCCTGGCTGGAGGCGCCGTCGCCGAAGTAGGCGAGCACGGCGGAGTCCGCGCCGTCCTTGGCGATGCCCATGGCGTAGCCGGTGGCGTGCAGGGTCTGCGAGCCGAGGACGATCGTGTAGAGGTGGAAGTTGTTGCTGCTGGGGTCCCAGCCGCCGTTGTTCACACCGCGGAACATGCCGAGCAGGTTGGTGGGGTCGACGCCGCGGCACCAGGCCACGCCGTGCTCCCGGTAGGTCGGGAAGACGTAGTCGTCGTCGCGCAGGGCCCGGCCGGAGCCGATCTGGGCGGCCTCCTGGCCGAGGAGCGAGGCCCACAGGCCCAGCTCGCCCTGGCGCTGGAGGGCGGTCGCCTCGGCGTCGAAACGACGCGTCAGAACCATGTCGCGGTAGAGCCCGCGCAGTTCCTCGGCGCTCAGTTCGATGTCGTAGTCGGGGTGGTGGACGCGCTCGCCCTCGGGCGTCAGCAGCTGAACGAGCTCGGGCTCCCCGGCCTGGGGCTGGTCGGCCTTCTTGGCGCCGGCGCTGGCGCCGGTGGCGCGCTTGGCGCCGCTGCTGCGTCGCGTCGTCTTGCGCGCGGCAGTGCTCTCCACGGTCACGTGCGTGCTCCTCCGTCGGTCCGGCCCCCGGGTTCGCCGGTGGGCCAGTGCGGCTCTCCGCCTTATCCGTACCCTGCGCACGGGGTGGGTGCGACGCGGCCGGGGTCGGGCGTGACAGTTGTCCCGGCGAGCGCCGTCATGAGGCACGTTACCCATAGCGCGGCATTCCTGCGAAACCCCACTTGACCTGCAATTTTGCTTGGATTTCCAAGTAAATCGAGAAAAGCGGAAAGTCGCCCAGGTCAGCGCACCGAGCAGCGGCCCGACATCCTCGTCGGAACATCCGGCACCGTAACCCGCACACCCCGGGCACCGGAAGAGCCAATATGTGAGACTGGCTGCGTGCGCGAAGAAGGAAAAATCCGGGTATTTCTGCTGGATGACCATGAAGTCGTCCGGCGCGGCGTCCACGAGCTGCTCTCCGTGGAGGACGACATCGAGGTGGTCGGCGAGGCCGGAACCGCGGCAGACGCCCTGGTCAGGATCCCCGCGACCCGCCCCGACGTGGCGGTGCTCGACGTCCGGCTGCCCGACGGCAGCGGGGTCGAGGTCTGTCGCGAGGTCCGCTCCCAGGACGAGTCGATCAAGTGCCTGATGCTCACCTCGTACGCGGACGACGAGGCGCTTTTCGACGCGATCATGGCTGGGGCCTCGGGATACGTCCTCAAGGCCATCCGGGGCAATGAGCTGCTGAACGCGGTCCGGGACGTGGCGGCCGGCAAGTCGCTGCTCGACCCGGTGGCGACGGCACGCGTCCTGGAGCGGCTGCGGGACGGCAACAATCCGAAGGGCGACGACAAGCTCGCCCACCTCACCGAGCAGGAGCGCAAGATCCTCGATCTCATCGGCGAGGGTCTGACCAACCGGGCCATCGGCGAGCGCCTCCACCTCGCGGAGAAGACCATCAAGAACTACGTCTCCAGCCTGCTGTCGAAGCTGGGCATGGAGCGCCGCTCGCAGGCCGCCGCGTACGTGGCGCGGATGCAGGCCGAGCGTCACTGAGCCACCGCCCGCCCCACCGGGCCCGCGCTCTCCCCGACGGTCTCACCCGGAGGGAGCAGTCCGGGCCCGCCGCCGGGATTCGGGACCTACGTCCCCGCCGAGGCGGGGCCCCGGCCCCTTTCCCGACCGGGTGCCGGTGGCGGAGAGTGGAGGCATGTCCACCGAGGAGATCCGCGCCATCGAACTGCTCGGCCGTGCGTCGTACGGCCGGGTCGCCACGAGCATGCGGGCGATGCCGTTCGTCGCGCCCGCCCGGCACATCGTCTCCGACGACAGCGTCCTGATCCGCATGCACGAGGGTCTCGGCTACCACCAGGCGTGCAGCGGCAGCGTCGTCGCCTACGGGGCGGACGACCTCGATCCCGCCTCCGGCGTCCTGTGGTCGGTGCAGTTCACCGGGACGGCCGAGATCGTCGAGCCGACCGCGCGGGAGCTGGCCGCCTTCGGCCCCGAACCGCTGAGCGTGGACGGCGAGCCGTTCGTCCCCGTCTACATGCGGATCGAACCCCAGTTCGTGACGGTGCACAGCATCGAGTACGGCCCCGCGGCCGGTTCCGTACCGCGCCATCTCCACCACGCAGCGTGATCTAACATCTGCGGAGTGCCGCGCTCATCTGAACACTCCGCTCCTCCGGTCGGCGCCCTGCTGCGCCGCCACCCGCACGCCGGCGAGCCCCTGTCCTGCGTCCCCGTCACCGAGGGCCTGCTCAACCGCGGCTACCGGCTCGCCACCACCCGCGGCCACTACTTCCTCAAGCAGCACCTCGACGCCCCCACCGCCGACCGGGCCACCATCACCCGCCAGCACCGCGCCACCCAGCGCCTGCACGCCCTGGGCCTGCCGGTGGCCCCGCCGCTTCCCGACAGCCGCGGCCGCACGGTCGCGGTCATCGGCGGCCGCTGCTACGCCCTGCACCCCTGGGTCGAGGGCCGGCACCGCGACGGCGCCCAGCTCACGGCCGGCGGCTCCCGCCGCCTCGGTGCCCTCCTGGGCCGCGTCCACACCACCCTGGACCGGGTCATGGAGCCCCCGCCGCCCGGCGACCGGCACGACAGCGCCCGCCCCGAGGACACCTTCAGCGACATCGCCGAGCTGATCCGCCTCGCCCGCGCCCACCGCCCGCACGGCAGCTTCGACGCGCTCGCCGAGCACCGGCTGCGGGAACGCCGCCGGCTGCTCGCCCAGCACGCCCACCGGCGCCCTCCGGCGCCCGCCACGGCCGGCTGGGTGCACGGCGACTTCCACCCGCTGAACGTCCTCTACCGGGGCGCCGAACCGGCCGCGATCATCGACTGGGACCGGCTCGGCGTCCGCCCGCGCGCCGAGGAGGCCGTCCGGGCCGCGGCGATCTTCTTCGTACGGCCGGGGGGCGAGCTGGACCTGGAGAAGGTACGGGCCTACGCGCGCGCGTACCGGCGGGCCACCGGCGCGGACGGCGCCGAGCTCGCCGCCGCGGTGCACCGGGTGTGGTGGGAGCGGCTGAACGACTTCTGGACGCTGCGGTGGCGCTACCAGCTGAACGACCGAAGGGCCGACCCGCAGTTTCCCGCGGTGTCGGCCCTGGCCGTGTGGTGGACCCGGGAGTACGACGCCGTCCGCGACGCCTTCTCCGACTGAGGCCCCCGGAGGAGTCCTACGGCGTGGTGGCGCCGGTCAGGCCGGTGTCGCCGGGAGGCGGCGTGTTCGGGTCGCCGTTGCCACCGCCGGTCGGGTCGGTCTGGCCGCCGCTGTCGGCGCCGCCGTCGTCGGAGCCACCGTTGTCGGCGCCACCGTCCGTCGGCGGCTCCTCGGTGGGAGTCGGCTGCGTGGTCTGCTCCTCGGTGGGAGTCGGCTCGGTGGTCTGCTCCTCCGTCGGAGTCGGCTCCGTCGTCGGCTGCTGGGTGTGCGTCGGCGGGTTCGTCGTCGCGTTCGTCGGCGGGTTCCACGGCTCCTGCGTGGTGCCGCCGTCACCGCCGTCGCCACCGCCGCCGTTCGTGTCGCTCGGCTGCTCGGTGCTCGGCTGCTCGCTCGGCTCCTCGGAGGGGGTGGGCTCCTCGGAGGTCGTGGACGGCGAGTCCGACACCGTCGTCGACGTCGTGACCGGGTCCTTCTTCTTCTCGCCGCCGCCGGCCATCTGGACCGCGAAGACCACGCCGGCGACGATCGCGACGACCGCGAGGGCCGCGAACAGCACCATCCTGTTGCGCTTGCCCCGGCCGCCGTCGTCGTGGCCGCCGTAGCCGCCGGTGCCGCCGCCCGTGCCGTCGTCGTAACCGCCGTAGCCGCCGTAGCCGCCGTCGTCGGGGTTGGGCAGCGGGACGATCCGGCCCTGCTGGGCCGTCTCGCCGAGCTGCGGGTGGCCCATGGCCGTCGTCGCCGCCATGCCGTGGCCGGGCGTCTGCCCGCCCTCGTGCACGGCCACGGGGCCGGTGCTCCAGGTGCCGGTGTGACCGCCCTGCTGGTGAAGCATCTCCAGGCTGTACTGGATCAGCCCGCGCATCTCCTCGGCGCTCTGGAACCGGTCGTCCGGCTCCTTCGCGAGCGAGCGCATCACCAGACCGTCCAGCTCCGGCGGCGTCGAGCCGCGGACCTCGGACGGCGGGACCGGGATGTCCTGCACGTGCTGGTAGACCACCGACAGCGGCGTCTCACCGGTGAAGGGGGGACGCAGCGCGAGGAGTTCGTAGAGCAGGCAGCCCGTCGCGTACAGGTCGGAGCGGTGGTCGACGGCCTTGCCCAGCGCCTGCTCCGGGGAGAGGTACTGCGGCGTGCCCATGACCATGCCGGTCTGCGTCATCGTGGCCTGCGCGCCGTGCAGCGCGCGGGCGATGCCGAAGTCCATGACCTTGACGGCGCCGGCGTGCGTGATGATCACGTTGGCCGGCTTGATGTCACGGTGCACGATGCCGTGCTGGTGCGAGTAGGCCAGTGCCTCCAGGACGCCGGAGACGATCACCAGCGCCTGCTCGGGGCCGGGCGCCTCCGCGCTGACCAGCAGGTCACGGATGGTGCGGCCCTCGACGATCTCCATCACGATGTACGGCACCGGGCGGCCGTCGACGACGTCCTCGCCCGAGTCGTACACCGCCACGATCGCGTGGTGGTTCAGGCCGGCGACCGACTGCGCCTCACGCGTGAAGCGGGCCTTCGAGACCGGGTCCTCGGCGAGGTCGGAGCGCAGCAGCTTCACCGCGACCGTGCGGCCGAGCCGCACGTCCTCGGCGGCGAAGACCTCCGCCATGCCGCCGCGTCCCAGACGATGCGTCAGGCGGTAGCGGCCGTCGCCGACGACGCGGCCGACGCCCCATGACTCGGCGCCAGCGCCCGGCATACCGCCACCTGCGTCGGATCCGGGTTCCATGAGTCCTCGCCGTCGTCTGTCCGTGCCGTGTCCAGTCGTCACGCTACAGGCTCCGTACGACATCACGGTCCGCGATGACCGGCCATCCAACCCTTCTCGTGTACGCCTGTGCAAATTCCGTGAGTTTCGCCCGGTCCCCGCGCCACACCGCCTGTGCGGAGGGTCACGGAACGGGTACCCGGCTTGACGTGTCAGGGCCCTCGGGCAGACTTGGCGCAGAATCGGCGGGATATCGAGATCCGGCCG
This sequence comes from Streptomyces sp. NPDC004435, assembly GCF_042873895.1. Classification (NCBI taxonomy): domain Bacteria; kingdom Bacillati; phylum Actinomycetota; class Actinomycetes; order Kitasatosporales; family Streptomycetaceae; genus Streptomyces; species Streptomyces sp. NPDC004435. The sequence goes on from NZ_JBIAMB010000002.1 coordinate 192,715, forward strand.
GAGACGACGGAACGACGCCGCGGGGCGCAGGGGGACAGCACACATGAGCCACGACGGCGCTCAGGGCGGCCGCTACGCGGGCGGTTCGGTCGCGAACGGCCGCTACCAGCTGCGCGACCTCCTCGGCGAGGGCGGCATGGCCTCGGTCTACCTCGCGTACGACAGCGCGCTGGACCGCCAGGTCGCGATCAAGACGCTCCACACCGAGCTGGGCCGCGAGGCGTCCTTCCGCGAGCGGTTCCGCCGCGAGGCACAGGCCGTGGCGAAGCTCTCGCACACCAACATCGTCTCGGTGTTCGACACCGGCGAGGACACCCTCGACGGCGGCCTCATGCCCTACATCGTCATGGAGTACGTGGAGGGACAGCCGCTCGGCTCGGCGCTCGCCGCCGACGTGCGCCAGTACGGGGCGATGCCCGCCGACAAGGCGCTGAAGGTGACGGCGGACGTGCTCGCCGCCCTGGAGGTCAGCCACGAGATGGGGCTGGTCCACCGCGACATCAAGCCCGGCAACGTGATGATGACCAAGCGCGGTGTCGTGAAGGTCATGGACTTCGGCATCGCCCGCGCCATGCAGTCCGGCGTGACGTCCATGACCCAGACCGGCATGGTCGTCGGCACCCCTCAGTACCTCTCCCCCGAGCAGGCCCTCGGCCGGCCGGTGGACGCCCGCTCCGACCTTTATTCGGTCGGCATCATGCTGTTCCAGCTGCTGACGGGCCGCCTGCCCTTCGACGCGGACTCGCCGCTCGCCATCGCCTACGCGCACGTGCAGGAGGAGCCGGTCGCCGCGTCTTCGGTGAACCGCTCGGTGACGCCCGCGATGGACGCGCTGATCGCCCGCGCGCTGCGGAAGAACCCGAACGAGCGGTTCCCCAGCGCCGCCGCCATGCGCGACGAGTGCCTTCGGGTGCTCTCGGCCGGCCAGTCCGCGGCCCCGGTGATCGTCCCCGGCGCCCCGGTCGGCAGCGGCTCGGGCGTCGGCTCGGCCGTCTTCCCGCCGGTCGGCCAGACCCCGCCGCCGCACCCTGGCGCGCACGTGCAGCAGCCGTACCCCGCGCACACCCCGCAGCCCGGTCCGTACGGGCCGCCGACCCCGGCCCCCGTACCGGCGCCCGGCCCCGGGTACGGCTACCCGCAGCAGGTCGCGACCCCGGCCCCCGGCTACCAGACCCCGCCGCCGGTCTCCTACGCGCCCGCGCACTCGCCGGCCCCCGCGGCCGCCCCGCGCCGCATCATGCCGGTGCTCGCGGGCGCCCTCGCGGTCGCCGTGATCGCCGTCGGCGGCGTGGTCGCCTACAACATGATGGACAAGGACGACACCGGCGGGACGACCGGCGCCACCGGCACCGGCGGCACGGAGCAGACCCAGACCGACAGCCCCGGCCACAGGGGCCCGGATCTGTCGAAGACCATCGAGACCAAGGAGTGCACCGAGCCGAGGGAGTCGAGCGACGACCCCGAGAAGTTCGAGGTGCCCGACTTCACCTACAAGAACCTGACCTCGGTGAAGGACTGCCTGAACGCCGCCGGGTGGAAGACGAAGAAGCAGACCCCGGTGGACGAGAACACCTACGGCGAGGACACCGTCCTGGAGCAGTACCCGCCGGCCGGTACGGACATCCGGCCCGACGAGGCCGAGTTCACCCTGGAGATCTCCACCGGCAACCCCCAGAAGTAGCCGCCCCGGATGCCGGAGTTGCCCCGGTATGTGACGCTGAGTCGGACACCTCGGCGGCACGGCAGGGGAGGGTTTCCCGGTGACTCCCACACGCGGCGGGACCGGCGGACGCGGCAGCGGCGGACTCCGCCGCGCGAGGGCACGGACGCGGGCGCGGGCCTCCGGGTCCGGCCCCGTCCTCGCCGGCCTCGGGAGAGCCGCCCTCGCACCCGCACTGGCCTGCGCCTTCACCTTGTACGGGATCTCCGGCGCGGCCCTCGCCGAAGCCGCCGCGATCCCCGCGGGACCCCCCTCCGGGACCACCGCGGGAACCACCGGCCCGCACACCCAGCCGCACACCCGCCCGCACACCGGCCCGCACACCGGACGCACCGCCGCGCACGGCCCCACCGCGGCCCCCGCGCACGGCCCCACCGCCGGAGCCACCGCCCCCGGCGCCGTCACCCGGCCGCCCACCACCCGACCCGCCGCCACCGCGACCGGCCGCCCCGACACCACCGCAGGACCGGGTACGACCCCGGCGCCGGGCCCCACCGCCGGTACCGGCCTCCCGCCCGCCCCGACCGGCACGCGCACGGCCACCGGCCCCGCCCCCGGCACCACCGCGCCCGTCCCCCCCACCGGCACCCCCACCGCTTCGCGGACCGGCTCCGCGGCGCCCCGCCCCGGCAAGCCCGCGGCCGCGACCAGCGACGCCCCCGCACCCACCGGCTCCCCCTCCCTGGCCGGCCGGCCCGCCGGCGAGGGCCGCACCCGGCCCGGCCGCCCCGAACCGGCCGCCCCCGAGGAACCGGACCCCTCCGCCACCCCCTCCCGTGACAGAACCGCTACAGAATCCGCCGCCGCCGACCGCTTCCCCGAGGAGGACCCGGGCCTCCCCGAGGAGGACGCCGGAGTACTGGGGACGGAGACCGCCGGCCGCCCCGAAGCGGCTCCCGCCAGCCGCCCCGGCGTCGCCCCGCAGCTCTCCCTGCGGACCGACGCCACCACCTCCGACCAGCCCGTTCCCCTGCTCACCCTCGGCGTGGGACTCACCCTGATGGGGCTCGGGCTCGGCTTCCTCGGGCTCCGGCTCCGCCGCCGCTGAACCGGCCGGCCGGCCCCTTCCCGTCCCCCTTGAGTCGGACCCCACGGGTCCCTCTCCCGACGGTTGTCGCCCTCGGCATACCCGGTATACATACTCGGTATGTCGATCCGCCACGGGCTCCTCGCCCTCCTCGAACACGGCCCCCGCTACGGCTCCCAGCTGCGCACCGAGTTCGAGTCCCGCACCGGCTCCACCTGGCCGCTCAACGTCGGCCAGGTGTACACGACCCTGGGCCGGCTCGAACGGGACGGCCTGGTCACCCAGAACGGCGAGGACGGCGCCGGCCACGCGCTCCACGCGATCACCGACGCGGGCCGCACCGAACTGCGCACCTGGTTCGAACGGCCCGTGGACCGCACCAGCCCCGCCCGTGACGAGCTCGCCATCAAACTCGCCATGGCCGTCGGGGCACCCGGCGTCGACATCCGCGAGGTCATCCAGTCCCAGCGCCGGCACACCGTGAAGGCCATGCAGGACTACACCCGCCTCAAGGCCCAGGCCATCACCGCGCTCGAAGGCGGCGACGCGCACGAACGCGACGACGTGGCCTGGCTCCTCGTCCTGGAGCAGCTGATCTTCCAGACCGAGGCCGAGGCCCGCTGGCTCGACCACTGCGAGTCCCGGCTCATCCGCCTCTCCACCGCCGTCACCGTCACCACCACCCCCGGCCCTCCCGCCACGACCTCCGGCTCCGCCGCCGCCTCCGCCCCGGAGCCGGGGCGCGGGGCGGGGGTCCGGCGCGGGCCCGGGGCGGGGACGGGCGGGGTGGGGGCGGGGGGCGGGTCGGGGGGCGCGCTCCGGGGCGGGGCCGCGGGCCGGACCCGCTGACCCGGGGCCCGGCCCCCCGTACCACCGCGGGGCCCAGGCCCCCGTACCACCGCGGGGCCCAGGCCCCGCACCATCACGTTCTTCTCACCACACCGCTCACCACCGTGCCCGGCAGCCGCCGCGCACGTCCTAGGGGGACCCCTCCATGTCCACACCGCTCGCCGCGCAGCCCGTGCTGCGCCTGCAGAACCTGACCCGGGTCCACGGGTCCGGCGCCACCGAGGTGCACGCCCTGCGCGGCATCGACCTCGACGTGCACCCCGGCGAACTCGTCGCCGTCATGGGTCCGTCCGGCTCCGGCAAGTCCACGCTGCTCACCATCGCGGGCGGCCTCGACACCCCCACCTCCGGCCACGTGATCGTCGAGGGCACCGACATCACCACCGCCGGGCTCAAGGAGCTCGCCGCCCTGCGCCGCCGCAGCATCGGCTACGTCTTCCAGGACTACAACCTCATACCGGCGCTGACCGCCGCCGAGAACGTCTCCCTGCCCCGGGAGCTCGACGGCACCTCGGCCCGCAAGGCCCGTGTCGAGGCCCTCGCCGCCCTGGAGGAGATGGGGCTCGGCCACCTCGCCGACCGCTTCCCCGACGAGATGTCCGGCGGACAGCAGCAGCGTGTCGCCATCGCCCGCGCCCTCGTCGGCGACCGGCGTCTCGTCCTCGCCGACGAGCCCACCGGCGCCCTCGACTCCGAGACCGGCGAGTCCGTCCTCGCCCTGCTCCGCTCCCGCTGCGACGCGGGCGCCGCCGGCGTCCTCGTCACCCACGAGCCGCGGTTCGCCGCGTGGGCCGACCGCGTGGTCTTCCTCCGCGACGGCGCCATCGTCGACCAGACCGTGCGCAGCGAGGCCGACTCCCTCCTCACGGGCCGGGTGGCGGACGCGTGAAGACCTGGTTCCACTCCTGGCGGGCGGCCGTCCGCATCGCCCGCCGCGACGCCTGGCGCGCCAAGGGCCGCAGCTCGCTCGTCCTCGCGATGATCGCCCTGCCCATCCTCGGGGTCAGCGCCGCCGACCTCACCATCCGCAGCTCCGAGCTCTCCGTCACCGAACAGCTGGAGCGGTCCATCGGCGCCGCCGACGCCTCCTTCGGCGACCCCGGCCTCGCCGGTGAGCCGGTCTTCCAGACCCCGAACGGCGACAACGTCTACCCGGCGAACTGGAAGGAGGCGGACAACGCCCCCTGGCCCAGCGGTGCGTCCGACCCCCGCAAGGCCATCCCGGCCGGCGCCCGCTGGATCAGCGACACCCAGGGCGCGGCCAAGCTGACCACCGTGCACGGCCTGCTCCAGACCGACGTCCGGGAGCTCAAGGCCGACGACCCGATCGCCAAGGGCATCACCACCCTCCTCGACGGGCGGTACCCGAAGAAGGCCGACGAGGTGATCGCCACCTCCGCGTTCCTGGAGAAGAGCGGGCTCTCGATCGGCTCGACCGTTTCCGCTCGCAATTTCGACCGGCCGTACCGCATCGTCGGCTCCTACGAGCTGCCCGACACCCTGACGACCACCCAGATCATCGCGCTGCCGGGGGCCTTCCTCTCCCCGTACGCGAAGGCCGCGGAGAAGGCCGGAGCGCTCGCCTCCGGCGGCACCACCACGTATCTGGTGCAGCACGCCGGTGGTTTCACGTGGAACAACGTGAAGGAGATCAACGCCAAGGGCGTCACGGTCGTCTCCCGCACCGTACAGCTCGACCCGCCGGCCGACTCCGAGGTCCCGCTCTACCAGATGGAGGGCTGGGGCAACTACGAGTCCAGCGGCGCCGCCGACGCCATGCTCCTCGCCTCCGTCGCCACCGTCGTCGGCCTGGCGATGCTGGAGATCTGCCTGCTCGCCGGTCCCGCCTTCGCGGTCGGTGCCCGCCGCTCCCGCCGCCAGCTCGGCCTGGTCGGCGCCAACGGCGGCTCCCGCAGCCACATCCGCGCCATCGTGCTGAGCGGCGGCCTCGTCATCGGTGTCGCCGCCGCCGTCGTCGGCACGGTGCTCGCGCTGATCCTCACGCTCGTCCTCCAGCCGTTCCTGGAGGACTTGATGGGGCAGCGCTTCGGTGCCTTCGACGTCCGGCCGCTCGAACTCCTCGGCATCGCGCTGCTCGCCGTCCTCACCGGTCTGCTCGCCGCGATCGTCCCGGCGGTCACCGCCTCCCGGCAGACCGTGCTCGCCTCGCTCACCGGCCGTCGCGGGGTCCGCTCCACCAGCAAGGTGCTGCCCGTCCTCGGTCTGGTGGCGCTGCTCGTCGGCGCGGCGATCGCCCTGTACGGCTCCGTCGTCACCGACCAGTTCATCATCGTCGCCGGCGGCTCCGCCCTCGCCGAGCTGGGCGTGGTCGCCATGACCCCGGCCATCGTCGGGCTCTTCGGCCGGACCGGCCGCTGGCTGCCGCTCTCCCCGCGGCTCGCGCTCCGCGACGCCGTCCGCAACCGGGGCCGTACGGCTCCCGCGGTCGCCGCCGTGCTCGCCGCCGTCGCCGGCACCGTCGCCGTCGCCACGTACACGTCGAGCAGCGACGCCCAGTACCGGGCCGAGTACTCCGCCAGCCTGCCGCACGGCGCCGTCTCCTTCTTCCAGATGGAGGAGGGCGGCCGGGACGTCCCGGCCGTCGCCGACGCCGTCCAGCGCTACTTCTCCGTCGAGACCCGCGCCGACGTCTCCCGCGTCGCCGTCGGCAAGCCCGGCTGCCCCGCCTGGGGCGGTGGCGCCGGCTGCGGCCAGTACGAGGTGATGCTGCCGCCCGCCAACGAGTGCCCGATGTGGGCCTCGACCACCGACGGCAGCGACCCGTCCGAGAAGTTCACCCCCGAGCAGCGGCGCACGATGGTCAAGGAGGACTGGCGCTGCAAGCAGTCCCGGGGCGGCGGTGTCTACGTCGACGGCGGCATCCTCGTCGGCGACGCCCGCCTCCTGAAGGTCCTCGGCATCGACGACCCGGGCGCCGTCAAGGCGCTCGCGGACGGCAAGGCCGTCGTGTTCTCCAAGCCGCTCGTCGACCGGGACGGCACGATCGGCATCAAGCAGATCACCGACATCAAGGCCGCCGAGAAGGCGTCCATGGAGAACAAGCCCGCCCCGGGCAAGGTCTCCAAGATCTCCACCCACCTGGTCGCCGGCGACCCGAAGTCCTACGGCCTCCAGGTGCTGTTGCCGCCCGCGACCGCCAAGGCCGCCGGTCTCACCACGGTCCCCGTCGGCGCCTACTTCAGCACCGATGCCATGCCCAGCAGCGAGCAGCGCCAGAAGCTCGACGCCGAGCTGGCCACCCTCGGCGCCGGGATCGACCTCACCGTCGAGGAGGGGTACGTCTCCGACGACAGCATCTTCCTGATCGCGCTGACCGTCTTCGCCGGCCTGGTCACCATCGGCGCCGCCGGCATCGCCACCGGCCTCGCCCAGGCCGACGCCGAGGCCGACCTGAAGACGCTCGCCGCCGTCGGCGCCCCGCCGCGCGTCCGCCGCACCCTCAGCGGCTTCCAGTGCGGGGTGGTCGCCGCGATGGGTGTCGTCCTCGGCTCGGTCTCCGGGCTCCTCCCGGCCATGGGCCTGCGGCTCACCGAGGAGCGGCAGCAGCTCCGCTTCCACGAGCAGATGCTGGCCGAGGGCTGGGGCGGCGACACGAGCCCGCCCTACGTGCCGATCGTGGTGCCCTGGGAGACGCTGGCGGCCCTGCTCGTCGCCGTCCCGCTCGGCGCGGCGCTGCTCGCGGCACTGGTGACCCGCTCGAAGGGGGCCGTGGCCCGCCGCGCGGCGACCTGACACCTTTCCGTGGCCCGACCGTGCCCGGGGAGGAGGGTGGATCACCCTCCTCCCCGGGCACACCTCGTGGTGAAGCGTGTGTGCGAGAGAATGGCGGCATGGAGATGCCGAGGAATGACAGGTCGCCGGAGAGCCCCCAGGTCCTCATCGTGGGACAGGACGGGATGGCTCTCGGCGGCGCCCAGGGCGACGACGAACCCCGCGAGGTCCCGGTGACGGAAATGGTCGAGCAGCCTGCGAAGGTCATGCGGATCGGCAGCATGATCAAGCAGCTTCTGGAGGAAGTTCGGGCGGCACCTCTCGACGAGGCCAGCCGGGTCCGGCTCAAGGAGATCCACGCCAGCTCGGTGAAGGAGCTGGAGGACGGTCTCGCGCCGGAGCTGGTGGAGGAACTGGAGCGGCTGTCCCTGCCGTTCACGGACGAGGCGATCCCCTCCGAGGCGGAACTGAGGATCGCGCAGGCCCAGTTGGTGGGCTGGCTGGAGGGCCTCTTCCACGGCATCCAGACGGCGCTGTTCGCCCAGCAGATGGCGGCCCGCGCCCAACTGGAGCAGATGCGGCGGGCCCTGCCCCCCGGCGCCTCGCACGACGATGACGACGACGAGGGCGGTCGCGGCCACGGGCGCGCGGTCGGGTCGGGGCCGTACCTGTAGGGCCTTCCCCCGTACATGACGGGCCCGGCACGCGACGAGCGCGCCGGGCCCGTTCCCTATTGCGTACGGGACGTGCCCGGCTTGCTGTACGGGACGTGCCCGGCTTTTCGTACGTGGCGTGCCCGGCTTTTCGTACGTGGCGTGCCCGGCGTGCGAGCAGGCGTCCGGCCCGGCTCCGGGAGTGCCGGGGGCCTGGCGCGCCGTGAGCGCGCCGGGCCCCGTCCCGTATCGCTCAGGGGGCCAGCAGGAGGACCTTGCCGACGTGCGCGCCGGACTCCAGCACGCGGTGCGCCTCGGCGGCCTCCGGCATCGGCAGCGTCCGGTCGACGACCGGGCGGACCGTGCCGGCCTCGACCAGCGGCCAGACGTGCTCGCGGACGGCCGCGACGATCGCGGCCTTCTCCTGGAGCGGGCGGGCGCGCAGGGTCGTCGCCATCACGGCGGCCCGCTTGGCGAGCAGCGCCCCGAGGTTCAGCTCGCCCTTGACGCCGCCCTGGAGGCCGATGACGACGAGGCGGCCGCTGACCGCGAGGGCCTGGACGTTCCGGTCGAGGTACTTGGCGCCCATGATGTCCAGGATCACGTCCGCGCCCGCCCCGCCGGTGGCCTTGTGGAGCTCCTCGACGAAGTCCTGGGTGCGGTAGTCGATCAGCACGTCCGCGCCGAGCTCGGCGCAGCGGGCCAGCTTCTCCGGGCTGCCCGCGGTGACCACGACCTTCGCGCCGACCGCCTTGCCCAGCTGGATCGCCATCGTGCCGATGCCGCTGGCCCCGCCGTGCACGAGGAGCGTCTCGCCCGGGCGCAGGTGGGCGATCATGAAGACGTTGGACCAGACCGTGCAGGCGACCTCGGGGAGCGCGGCGGCCGTGGCCAGGTCGACGCCCTTCGGGACCGGCAGCAGCTGGCCGGCCGGGACGGCCACGCGCTGGGCGTAGCCGCCGCCGACAAGCAGGGCGCAGACCTCGTCGCCGACGGACCAGCCGGAGACGCCGGGGCCGATCGCGGTGATCCGCCCGGCGCACTCCAGGCCGGGGTAGGGCGAGGTGCCGGGCGGCGGGTTGTAGAAGCCCTGCCGCTGGAGGACGTCGGCGCGGTTGACGGCGCTCGCCACCACCTCGACGAGGACCTCGCCCTCGCCGGGCACGGGATCGGGCACCTCGGCCCAGACGAGGGCCTCGGGACCACCGGGTTCCGGAATCGTGATCGCATGCATGGCGGCGAGGCTACTCCCGCGACCCGCCGCCGGCGCCGTCGGTGCCGCCGGTGCCGCGGCGGGCTCGGTGCCTTCAGTCCTGCGGCGGGGTGGTGAGCGGGGTGACGGGCGCGGCGCGGACGATGGTGATGACCCGGTCCGTGAGCTGGAGCGGGCTGGCCGACGGGTCGTCGTAGCCGAGCAGCCGGTGGCCGCGCAGCACGCTCACCACGAGGTCGTCGGTCTCGCGGACGCTCCGGCCGGCCTCCGCCTTGGTCACCGGGCGCTCGACGAGGTCGAGGCCGGAGCCCTGCTGGATCAGGTCCTCCATGACGGTGCCGGCGCTGGGGCTGAGCACGGAGAGGCCGAGCAGCCGGCCGGCGGCGGAGGCGCTGGTGATGACGGCGTCGGCACCGGACTGGCGGAGCAGCGGCGCGTTCTCCTCCTCGCGGACGGCCGCGACGATCTTCGCGCCCCGGTTGAGCTGGCGGGCCGTCAGGGTGACCAGGACGGCGGTGTCGTCGCGCTGGGTGGCGATGACGATCTGGCGGGCCCGCTGCACCTCGGCCCGGAGGAGGACATCGCTGCGGGTGCCGTCGCCGACGACGCCGACGAAGCCGTCGAGGTTGGCCGCCTCGATGACCTTGCCGGAGGGGTCGACGATGACGATCTGGTCCTTGCGGAGGCCGGTGGCGCAGAGGGTCTGGATCGCGGACCGCCCCTTGGTGCCGAAGCCGACGATCACGGTGTGGTCGCGCAAGGTGGACCTCCAGTGCTTCAGGCGGAACTCCTCCCGGGTCCGCTCCGTGAGGACCTCGAGGGTGGTGCCGACCAGGATGATCAGGAAGAGCACGCGCAGGGGCGTGATCACCAGGATGTTGACGAGCCGTGCGGCGTCGCTGTAGGGGACGATGTCGCCGTATCCGGTGGTGGAGAGGGTGACGGTCGCGTAGTAGGCGCAGTCGAGGAAGTCGACGGTCTCGTTGGCGTTGTCGTGGTATCCGTCGCGGTCGACGTAGACGATGAGGACGGTCAGGAACAGGACGCCGAGGGCCATGAGGAGGCGCCGGCCGACCTGGCGCAGCGGGTCCACCTTCGCCCTCGGCAGGTGGATCCGCGCACCGGTGACCTTCTCGTCTGCGTGTCGGGCCATGACGTCACGGCTGGGAAGTTTCACGTGAAACATGCTCCTTGGGCGAGCTGCGTCGCGGTCGGCCAGGGGAGGGCGAGGAGCTCCGGCCGTCGGCCGGGCTCGGATCCGCCGGGCGGAACGACGGCCATGGCGTCGGCGGCGGCGATGCCCCGCAGCATGGCCGGCCCGTTGTAGCGCAGCGGTACGACGAGCCCGTCCCGGTGCACGACGGGGACGAGGCGGGTGTCGTGCGGGTGGCCCTGGACGGCGTCACGGAGGGCCGGCGCGGGCGCCTCGGCGGCGGCAGGGGCTCCGGTGGGCGCGGCGGCCCGGGTGGCGGGCTCTCCGGCGAGCGCGGCCAGCAGGGGCGCGGCGAGCGTGAGGAGGCCGGAGACGGCGGCGAGCGGGTTGCCCGGCAGACCGACGAGGTGGCGTGCGGCGTCGAGCCGGGCGAGCAGCATGGGGTGGCCGGGGCGGACCTTCACGCCGTCGACCAGGAGGGTGGCGGCGGCCTTGTCGAGCACCCGGTGGACGTGGTCCACGGGCCCGGCGGCGGTGCCGCCGGTGGTGACGACGAGGTCGGCGGCGGAGGCGGTGACGGCCTCGTAGAGGGCCTCGGCGTCGTCGCCGATCCGACGGGTCGCGAGCACCTCGGCGCCGAGCGCCGTCAGCCACGGCCCGAGCATCGGGCCGAGCGCGTCCCGGATCAGGCCGTCGTGGGGGAGTCCGGCGGTCAGCAGCTCGTCGCCGAGGACGAGGATCTCGACGCGGGGCCGGGGCAGCACCGCGGGCTCGTCGTAGCCGGCCGCGGCGGCGAGGCCGAGCACCGCCGGGCTGACGACGGTCCCGGCGGGCAGCAGCTCGTCGCCGGTGCGGCACTCCTGGCCCCGGGGGCGGATGTCCTGCCCGGTGACGACCTCGCGGAGGGGGTGGAGCAGCAGAACCGTTCCGGCCGCTGCCCGGCCGACCGTCGCGGGGGCTTCCTCGGTCCGGGAGTGCTCGGCGCGGACGACGGCGGTCGCGCCGGCGGGGACGCGGGCGCCGGTGGCGATCCGTACCGCCTCTCCGGGGGCGAGGGCGGCGGCCCCGGCGTGTCCGGCGAGGACGGACTCCTCGCGGACGGTCCAGGGGGCGGGGCCCGCGACCGCCCAGCCGTCCATGGCGGAGCTGTCGAAGGACGGCAGGTCGGTCAGGGCCCGCAGCGGTTCGGCGAGGGTGCGGCCGAGGGCCCGCCCGAGCGGTACGCGGACGGGCGGGCGGTCCTTCGCCGCGCGGGCCTCGGCTCCGGCGCGGGCGGCGATAGCCCGCGCCTCGGGCCAGGGGGTGGCGCGGTGGTGCCCGTGCCCCCGCCCGGACGCGGGGACGGGGGCGGGCGCGGGTTGTCCGGGGGTCATCCGGCCTCGTCCTGTTCGGCCGCCCATCGCTGGGCGAGGGCGGCGGCCTTGCGGGCGGCCTCGGCGACCGCCTCCGCGGGAGCCGTGCCGTCCTCGGCGGCCTTCGCCGCCGCGTAGCCGACCAGGAAGGTCGTCAGGGGCGCGGCGGGGCGGGCGACGCCGTGGGCGGCGTCACGGGCCAGGTCGAGCAGGACGCCGGTGTCGACGTCCAGGTCGAGGCCCAGTTCGGTCTTGACTGCGGTGATCCATTCGTCCAGCACGGCTCCATGGTCCCTGATGCGGGCCCGGGCCGTGGCGATGTCCTCCCAGGTGTCGCAGTCGAAGGAGGCCGACGCCTCGTCGGGGCCGGCCGGGACGCGGACGGCGCGAAGACCGAGGGCGAGGGACCGGAGGGGGAGGTGGTCGAGACCGCGGTGGGCGTGCCGCAGTTCGTCGAGCGCGCGGCGCAGCGGGGCGGCGCGGTAGACGGCGACGAGCGGCTGGTCGCGTCCCTCGGCGTCGGTGAGGAAGGCGGCCTCGGCGTCCGGCTCGGCGTCGAGCGCGGCGAGCAGCCGGTGGACGGTCGCCTCGCCGAGGAACGGCAGGTCGGCGGAGAGGACGAGCACGGCCTCGGGCGCGCGGGGCTCGGCAGCGGCGGTGGCCGTATCCCGCTCGGCTCCGGGTGCGTCGGCCTCGCCACCGGTTCCGGCGCCGGCGGCTTCGGCGGCTTCGGCGGCTTCGGCGGCGGCGACGAGGGCTCCGGCATCGGCGGCTTCGGCGACGGGGGCTCCGGGAACGGCCTCACCGGGGGCGTGGAGGTCCGCGGCTCCGGCGCCGGCCGTGCCCAGGGCCGCTGCTCCGGCGGCCAGCGCGGCCACCGGACCGGTGCCGGCCGGCCGCTCGCGGGTCCAGCGGACGGGGCGGACGGTCGGGCGCGGGTCGCCGACGACCACGGTCAGACGGGCGCCGGCGCAGGCGGCGAGCACCCTGTCCAGCAGGGCGCGGCCGCCGACCCGTAGCCCAGGTTTGTCCACGCCACCGAGGCGCCGCGCGGCGCCTCCGGCGAGCACGACGGCGTCGTATGCGGTGGTCACCCCAGCAGTATGGTCCGCCACCGCCCGCCGGTGCCCGGCCGGTCTCCTGATGAGACGGGCCGGGTCCGGTCACACGCACCGTTCCGGGCGGGTTCAGACCGTGCGAAGCAGCACCGCCGGTTGCTCGACGCAGTCCGCGACGTACCGGAGGAAGCCGCCGGCCGTGCCGCCGTCGCAGACCCGGTGGTCGAAGGTGAGCGAGAGCTGCACCACCTGACGGACGGCCAGTTCGCCCTGGTGGACCCACGGCTTGGGGATGATCCGGCCGACGCCGAGCATCGCCGCCTCGGGGTGGTTGACGATCGGTGTGGAGCCGTCCACCCCGAACACCCCGTAGTTGTTGAGGGTGAAGGTGCCGCCGGTGAGGTCGGCCGGGGTGAGCGTGCCCTGCCGGGCCGTCTCGGTGAGCCGGGCGAACTCCTCGGTCAGCGACTCGGCGGTCCGGGTCCCGGCGTCCCTGACCACGGGGACGACGAGTCCGCGCGGGGTCTGGGCGGCGAAGCCGAGATGCACCTGGGGCAGCCGGACGATCTCGCGGGCGGCCGTGTCCACGGTGGAGTTCAGCTCTGGGAAGCGGGCCAGCGCGTGGGCGCAGATCCGGGCGAGCAGTGCGAGGAGCGAGATCTTCGGTCCTCCCGCCGCGTTCATCGCCGCCCGCGCGGCCATGAGTTCGGTGGCGTCGGCGTCCACCCAGCAGGTCGCGTCCGGGATCTCGGTGCGGCTGCGGGAGAGCTTGTCGGCGACCGCTCCGCGCAGGCCGCGCAGCGGGATCCGCTCGCCGGCCGAGGCGGTGTCCACTGCGGGCGCGCCCGCCGCAACCGCCGCGGCGGGCGTCTCGCGCGCGGTGAGGGCCCGCTCGACGTCGGCGCGCAGGATCAGGCCCTCGGGGCCGGATCCGCGCACCTCGCGCAGGTCGAGGCCCCGGTCACGGGCCAGCTTCCGCACGAGCGGCGAGATGACCGGGAGCGGTCCCCCGGGCGCCGCCGTGCCGGTGACCGCCGCGGCCACGAGGGCGGACGCGGCCGGCACCGGAGCGGGTGCGGCGGGGGTCGGGGCGGGACCGGCCGTCGCGTTCGGCGTGGGGTGCGCGACGGCCGGGGACTGGGGGTGGATCCGGCGCCTGCGGGCCGCCGGGCCCGCGGTGCCGTAGCCGACGAGGACGTTGCCCGAGTGCTCCGACGACACCGCGGCATCGGCGGGCTCCGCCCCGGGGGCGAGCGCGGGCGTCCCGGCGCCTCCGTCGGCGGAGGCGCCGACGGCGACCGTCAGGAGCGGCGCGCCTACGGGGAGTTCGGTGCCCTCCTCGCCGAAGCGGGCGGTGACCACGCCGCCGTACGGGCAGGGCACCTCGACCATCGCCTTGGCGGTCTCGACCTCCACGACCGGCTGGTCGATCGCGACGACGTCGCCGACGTCCACCAGCCAGCGGACGATCTCGGCCTCGGTGAGTCCCTCACCGAGGTCGGGGAGCTTGAACTCCAGAACCTGTGCCATCAGTTCCCCGCCTCCCACTGGAGCCGCGCGACCGCGTCCAGAACCCGGTCGACGCCCGGCAGGTGGTGCCGCTCCAGCATCGGCGGCGGGTAGGGCAGGTCGAATCCCGCGACCCGCAGCACCGGGGCCTCCAGGTGGTGGAAGCAGCGCTCGGTGACCCGGGCGGCGATCTCCGCACCGGGGCCGGCGAAGCCGCCGGACTCGTGGACCACGACCGCGCGTCCGGTGCGCCGCACCGAGGCGGCGACGGTCTCGTCGTCGAAGGGCACGAGCGAGCGGAGGTCCACGACCTCCAGGTCCCAGCCCTCGGCGGTGGCGGCCTCGGCGGCCTCCAGGCAGACCGGCAGGGAGGGGCCGTAGGTGATCAGGGTGGCGCTGGTGCCGGCGCGGCGGACGACGGCCTTGCCGATGGGCTCCACGCGCGCGGGTGCCTCGGGCGACCAGTCGGACTTCGACCAGTAGAGCCGCTTGGGCTCCAGGAAGACGACCGGGTCGTCGGACGCGATGGCCGCGCGCAGCAGCCCGTAGGCGTCCTCGACGGTCGCCGGGGTGACGACGTGCAGGCCGGGGGTGGCCATGTAGTAGATCTCGGAGGAGTCGCTGTGGTGCTCGACACCGCCGATCCCGCCGCCGTACGGCACGCGGATGACCATCGGCATCGGCATCGCGCCGCGCGTACGGTTCCGCATCTTCGCCACGTGCGAGACGAGCTGTTCGAACGCCGGGTAGGCGAACGCGTCGAACTGCATCTCCACCACGGGCCGCAGGCCGTACATGGCCATGCCGACGGCGGTGCCGAGGATGCCCGCCTCGGCCAGCGGCGTGTCCGTGCAGCGGTCCTCGCCGAACTCCTTGGCGAGCCCGTCGGTGACCCGGAAGACCCCGCCGAGGGTGCCGACGTCCTCGCCCATGACGTGGACGGTCGGGTCCTCGGCCATCGCGTCGCGCATGGCGCGCTGGAGCGCCTGCGCCATGGTGGCCGGCTTGGGCCGGCCCGCCGCCTTGGCGGCCGCCGCGCCGGTCGTCGCCGTCGTCATCGGCTCTCGCCCTCCGCTTCGAGTTCGGCCCGCAGCTGCGCCGCCTGCTCGCGCAGCTGCGCGGTCTGCTCGGCGTAGACGTGGGTGAAGAGGTCCATCGGGTCGAGCACCGGGTCGGCGTTCATCCGCTCGCGCAGCTCCGCCGCCATGGTCTCCGCGGCCTCGGCCGCGGCCCGGCGGCCCTCCTCGTCGAGCAGGCCGCGCGCGGTCAGCTCCCGTTCGAGCAGGAGCACCGGGTCGTGGGCCCGCCAGGTCTCGACCTCTCCGTCCGCGCGGTAGCGGGTGGCGTCGTCGGCGTTGGTGTGGGCGTCGATCCGGTAGGTGATCGCCTCCACCAGGGTCGGGCCGCCGCCGCGCCGCGCGCGGGCCACGGCCTCGGTGAGGACCTGGTGCACCGCGACCGCGTCGTTGCCGTCCACCAGGCGGCCCGGCATGCCGTAGCCGACGGCCTTGTGGGCGAGCGAGGGGGCGGCTGTCTGCTTGGCGAGCGGCACGGAGATCGCGAAGCCGTTGTTCTGCACGAAGAAGACGACCGGCGCCTGCCAGACGGCGGCGAAGTTCAGCGCCTCGTGGAAGTCGCCCTCGCTGGTGCCGCCGTCGCCGACCATGGCGAGCGCGACCACGTCGTCGCCCTTGAGGCGCGCCGCGTGGGCGAGGCCCACGGCGTGCGGCAGCTGGGTGGCGAGCGGGGTGCACAGCGGCGCGATGCGGTGCTCGCGCGGGTCGTAGCCCGTGTGCCAGTCGCCGCGCAGCAGGGTCAGCGCCTGTACGGGGTCGAGGCCGCGGGCGACGGCCGCGAGGGTGTCGCGGTACGACGGGAAGAGCCAGTCCCGCTCCTCCAGGGCGAGGGCGGCGGCGATCTCGCACGCCTCCTGGCCGGTGGTGGAGGGGTAGACGGCGAGTCGGCCCTGCTTGGTCAGGGCGGTCGCCTGGGCGTTGTACCGGCGGCCGCGGACCAGCTCCGCGTAGAGCCGGCGCAGCAGCGCGGGGTCGGCGTCGGCCACCGCGTCCGTGCCGAGCACGCGCAGCGGCTCGGCGTCGGGCAGCAGCGGGGCGGGGTCGGTCCGCGGCTGCCAGGCCGGCGGCGGCGTGGGCCGGTAAGCCGAGTCGGCGAGCGGCTCCTGGACTGTCGAACTGCGCTGTTGCAACGAGTCCACCTCCTCGTGGGAGCGGGCATAACACCCGAAGGCGGGTGGCGCGGGTGTGGCGCGCCTCACCTACCGATTGTTCGGTCGTGGAGGCATTTTGGCTACAGGCACCTTCAGCCTGTGGACAAACGGTTCTCCACAGCCTGGGATAGAGACAGGTCGTCCACCGGAGAGAGGCGGGGGGACATGGCGGATGAACAAATGGCCGTCGCTCGGGGCGGAGCCCCGGACGAGGCGGCGGCGGAGGCCGTGGGCGAGGTGCTGAGCGCGCCCCCGGACACTCCGGCGCACGCCGTCCCGGCACGCCCGCTGGACGCGATAGACCGGGACATCCTGCGACTGCTCCAGACGGACGGCCGCGCCTCGGTGCGGTCAGTGGCCGAGCGGGTGCACGTCTCCCGGGCCAACGCGTACGCCCGGATCAACCGGCTCATCGACGACGGAGTGATCCGCGGCTTCAGCGCCCGCGTCAACCACGAGCGGGCGGGCCACGGCGCGTCCGCCTACATCACGCTCAAGATCGTCCAGAACTCCTGGCGCACGGTCCGCGAACAGCTCGAGGCGCTCCCCGGGGCCGCGCACATCGCGCTGGTCAGCGGCGACTTCGACGTCCTGCTGCTGGTCCACACCCCGGACAACCGGACCCTGCGGGAACTGGTCCTCACCCGGCTCCAGTCGATCCCGGAGGTGCTCTCCACCCGCACCCTGCTCGTCTTCGACGAGATGGACCTGAACGCCGACCCGAGGCCATAAGGCGCCCGGACGTGCGAAGAGGGCCCCGGACGGTCTCCGGGGCCCTCTTCCGTGCCTCGGGGGCCCCTCCCGCGCTTCAGGGGTCTCTCCTGCGCTTCAGGGGTCTCTCCTGCCCTTCAGGAGCCTCTCCGCACTCCTCAAGGGGCCATGGGCGGCACTCGCCGACCCTTCAGCGCCCTAGAGGCCTTCCAGGGCGCTGAAGGGCCCTGAAGGGCCCTGGAAGGGCCCCCTCGTCCCCGTTCCGCCCTCCGGGCTCTCTCAGCGGGCCTTCCGCAGCCCGTCGAAGGCCAGGTGGGCGACCGTCTCGGCGAGCTGGTCGCGCTCCGCCTGGTCCGGATGCGGCCGGTACCACTCCACCAGCGAGTTGATCATGCCGAAGAGGAGCCGGGTCGCGAGCCGGATGTCCACGTCGGACCGCAGATCCCCTTCCGCCGCGGCCGCCCCGAGCAGCTCGGCCACCCGGTGGTCGAACTCCCTGCGCCGCTCCATCGC
This sequence comes from Streptomyces sp. NPDC004435, assembly GCF_042873895.1. Taxonomy (NCBI): domain Bacteria; kingdom Bacillati; phylum Actinomycetota; class Actinomycetes; order Kitasatosporales; family Streptomycetaceae; genus Streptomyces; species Streptomyces sp. NPDC004435. Next base: position 210,432 of record NZ_JBIAMB010000002.1, read on the forward strand.
CCACCGCTCGGTCGCGGTGTTGCCCCGCACCCGCAGCAGCAGCGTCACGTACGGCAGCTCGGCTATCAGCACCTCGACCGTCCGCCGGGTCACGTACTCGACCCGCTCCACCGCCCGGCCGCGCACCGCGCCCGGCTCGTCGAGGATCGCGAAGAGTCCGCCCAGCGCCCGGCTGACCGCCCGCCGGAGCAGCTCCTCCTTGCCCGCCACGTGGTGGTAGATCGAGGACTTGGAGATCCCGGCCGCCTTGGACAGGTGCTCCATGGACGTGCCGTCGTAACCGCGCTCGTTGAAGACCGTCACCGCGACCGAGAGCAGCGTCTCGGGGGTGTACGTGTCGCGTCTGGCCGTCGTCATCGGTCTTCCTCCGCTTCCTCCACCCAGCTGCGGCGCACCATGCCGGCAGCAGGCGCGTACCTGCCCGTCGGGTACCGCTCGTGGAGCTGCCCCAGCAGGGCGCACACGCGCCGGTACCCCAGTTTCTCCGCCCACTCCAGCGGGCCGGCGGGGTAGTTGACGCCGAGCCGCATGGCCGTGTCGATGTCCTCCGCGGTGGCGACGCCCCGGTCGACGGCGTCGGCGGCGAGGTCCACCAGCATGGCGACCGTCCGGCCGACGATCATGCCGGGCACGTCTCCGATCACGGAGACCCGCTTGCCGATCGCCTGGAAGAGGCCCACGGCCTCGGCGACGGCGTCGGGGGCGGTGCTCTCCCAGACCGACAGGACGATCCGGGTCGCCGCCGCGTAGTCCAGGGCGAGGTCGAAGTAGGCGATCTCGTCGCCGTGGTACTCGAAGGAGGACTCTCCGTCCACGAGGCAGAGCTTCAGGCCTCCCGGCAGCTCGATGAAGCCGTGGCCGCGCTTGCGGCGGACGGCGATCCCCGCCCCTTCGAAGAGCCCCACCAGCTCCGCGGCCGGCCCCAGATCGCCGCGCACGGTGATGCGTTCCGGCGCCTTCGCGGGCGGCGCGGTGTGCGGCTCGGGCCGCTCGGCGCCCTCCGCGTACGGGAACCATCCGTGCCCCGACTTGCGGCCCAGCCGCCCCGACTCCACCAGCCGCCGCTGCGCCAGCGACGGCGTGAACTTCGGGTCCATGAAGAAGGACTCCCACACGGACCGGGTGACGGCCTCGTTGACGTCCTGGCCGATCAGGTCGGTCAGCTCGAACGGGCCCATCCGGAAGCCGCCGCACTCCCGCAGCGCCGCGTCGATGGTGGCCGGGTCGGCGCCGCGCTCCTCGTAGACCCGGAAGGCCTCCGCGTAGAAGGGGCGGGCGATCCGGTTGACGATGAAGCCGGGGGTGTCGGCGCAGCGCACCGGCGTCTTGCCCCAGCCCAGCACCGTCTCGTACGCGCGCGTGGCGGCGGTCTCGTCGGTGGCGAACCCACGGACGACCTCGACGAGGGGGAGCAGCGGCGCGGGGTTGAAGAAGTGCAGGCCGACGAAGCGGCCGGGCAGCCGCAGCCCTCCGGCGATGGCGGTGACGGAGAGGGACGAGGTGTTGGTGGCGAGGAGGGCGTCGTCCGCGACGGTCTTCTCCAGATCGGCGAAGAGCCGCCGCTTGACCTCCAGGTCCTCGACGATCGCCTCGATGACGAGCGCCGCGTCGGCCAGCTCGGCGAGGTCCCCGGCGGCGTGGAGCCGCCCGGCGGCGTCCTCGCGGTCGGCGGCGGCCAGCCGGCCCTTCTCGACGAGCCGGTCCAGCCGGGCGCCGATCGCGGCGACGGCCTCGGCGGCGCGGCCGGGGGCGCTGTCGTAGAGCCGTACGGGATGGCCGGCGACCAGCGCCACCTGCGCGATCCCCTGGCCCATGGTGCCGGTGCCGACGACGGCGACCGTCCGGCCCCGTTCGATCCCCTCGCCCGCGGCGCTTGCGTCGTCCATGGTGGCGCTCCCCCTGACGGTCCCGTCGGCCTGCACGGCGGCGCTCGTGTCGGCGCTCATAGGTGTGATCCTCCCCGATGGGTTTTCCACAGGGTCGACGGACCCCGGGTTCTCCACAGGATCGAGAGACCCCCTTGTCCCGACCGATCGTTCGGTTACTCTAACTCCGTACGCGTCTCCCTGCCCAGCTCGACGAGGAGTTGGTCCATCCATGGCCACCGCCCAGCCGACCACCGACGTTCTGGCCGCGAAGCACCGGCCCACGCTCGATCAGGCCCTCGCCACCATCCGCAGTCGCGCCTACTGGTCGCCTCACCCGGAGCACCCGAAGGCGTACGGGGCGGACGGCTCGCTCGACGCCGCCGCGGGTCTCGCCGCCCACCAGGCGGTGCTGAACGGCCGCTTCGACCTCGACCAGCCGGGCACCGACGGCTGGACCGGCGGCGAGATCTCGCCGTACGGCCCCGAGCTGGGCGTCGAGTACCCGCACGCGGACATCGACGTGCTGCTGCCGGCGATGCGCGCCGGCCTGCCCGGCTGGCGCGACGCGGGGCCCGAGACGCGCGCCCTGGTCTGCCTGGAGATCCTGGCCCGGATCTCGGCCCGCACCCACGAGTTCGCCCACGCGGTCATGCACACCAGCGGCCAGGCGTTCATGATGGCGTTCCAGGCCGGCGGCCCGCACGCCCAGGACCGCGGTCTGGAGGCGGTGGCGTACGCGTACGAGGAGCAGACCCGGACCCCGGCCGGCCGGGCCGCCTGGTCGAAGCCGCAGGGCAAGCGTGACCCGCTGGAGCTGAGCAAGGAGTTCACCCCGGTCGGCCGCGGCGTCGCCCTGGTCATCGGCTGCAACACCTTCCCGACGTGGAACGGCTACCCGGGCCTCTTCGCCTCCCTCGCCACGGGCAACGCGGTCCTGGTGAAGCCCCACCCGCGCGCGGTCCTCCCGCTGGCGCTGACCGTGAAGGTCGCCCGCGAGGTCCTCGCCGAGTCCGGCTTCGACCCGAACCTGGTGGCGCTGGCCACCGAGCGTCCGGGCGAGGGCATCGCCAAGACCCTGGCGGTCCGCCCGGAGATCCGGATCATCGACTACACCGGCTCGACCGCCTTCGGCGACTGGCTGGAGGCCAACGCCCGGCAGGCGCAGGTCTACACGGAGAAGGCCGGCGTCAACACGGTCCTGATCGACTCCACCGACGACTACAAGGGGATGCTGTCCAACCTGGCGTTCTCGCTGTCCCTCTACAGCGGCCAGATGTGCACCACCCCGCAGAACCTGCTGATCCCCCGCGACGGCATCACCACCGACCAGGGCCCCCGGTCCTACGACGAGGTGGTGGCCGACCTGGCCGGCGCGGTCGGCGGCCTCCTCGGCGACGACGCCCGGGCGAACGCGCTGCTCGGCGCCCTGGTCAACCCGGACGTGAAGGACCGCCTGGAGGCGGCCGCGGGACTCGGCGAGGTGGCGTTGGCCTCCCGCGAGGTGGCCAACCCGGAGTTCCCGGAGGCGGTCGTCCGCACCCCTGTCATGGTGAAGCTGGACGGCTCCAAGCCGGACGCGGAGGCCGCGTACCTCTCCGAGTGCTTCGGTCCGGTCTCCTTCGCCGTCTCGGTCGACTCCACCGCCGACGGCCTGGAGCTGCTGCGGCGCACCATCCGCGACAAGGGCGCGATGACGGTCGGCGCGTACACGACGTCCGCCGACACCGAGCGGGCCGTGGAGGAGATCTGCCTGGAGGAGTCCGCGCAGCTCTCGCTCAACCTGACGGGCGGGGTGTACGTGAACCAGACGGCCGCGTTCTCCGACTTCCACGGCTCGGGCGGCAACCCGGCGGCGAACGCCGCGCTGTGCGACGGCGCCTTCGTCTCCAACCGCTTCCGCGTGGTCGAGGTGCGCCGCCAGGCGTGACCCCCGGCCGTCCCGGTGCCGGCGGAATCCGGCACCGGGCGGCTCCCGGGATCAGGACTCCCGGACAGGAGCTCTCGGACAAGGGCTCCCCGGATCCGAGTTCCGGAGTCAGGGCTCTCGAAATCCCGCGTCAAGGCTCTCGGGATCCCGGGTCAGGGCTCCGGGATCTCCGCGTACCGCTGCACCCACGCGTGCATGGCGATCGCGGCGGCCGCCCCGGCGTTGATCGACCGGGTGGAGCCGAACTGCGCGATCGAGCAGACCGTCCGCACATGGCGGCGGGCCTCCTCGGTCAGGCCGGGCCCCTCCTGCCCGAAGAGCAGCACGCAGCGGCGCGGCAGCACGGTCCGCTCCAGCGGCACGGAGCCCGGCAGGTTGTCGATGCCGATGATCGGCAGGTCCTCGGCCGCCGCCCAGGCGGTGAGCGCCTCGGTGTCGGGGTGGTGCCGCACGTGCTGGTAGCGGTCGGTGACCATGGCGCCGCGCCGGTTCCAGCGGCGCCGCCCCACGATGTGCACCTCCTTGGCCAGGAAGGCGTTGGCGGTCCGCACCACCGACCCGATGTTGAAGTCGTGGCCCCAGTTCTCCACGGCCACGTGGAAGTCGTGCCGGCGGGTGTCCAGGTCGGCGACGATCGCCTCCCGGGTCCAGTACCGGTACTCGTCCACGACATTGCGCCGGTCGCCCTCGGCCAGCAGCTCGCGGTCGTAGCGCGGGTCCTCGGGCCACGGCCCGGGGTGCGGGCCGACGCCGACCTCGGGGGCGTAACCCTCGTCGTACTGGAGCGGCTCGGCCCCGGCCGGCGGGAGGTGTTCTTCGGTGGTGCTCACCCGACGAGGGTACGGGGAGAGGCCCCTCCGCCCGTCTCCCCGCCCTGGGCCCCCGCGCCCGGCTCCCCGCCCGGCTCCCCGGCGGGCCGCTGCGGGGGCAGCTCCGGGGCCGCGGGCTTCCGCCGCAGCAGCCGGTCCCGGCCCCGGGCCACCCTCGCGCCGAGCCACACCAGGAAGACGGTGGGCAGGAAGACGGCGTCGGCGGCGATCATCGCCAGCGAGAAGGCCGGCAGGCCGAGCAGGACCGCGATGCCCGCGTGCTCCAGCATCATCACGACGAGCAGGACGTTCTTCACCTTGCGCTTGAAGAGCGTGAAAGGGAAGGCGACCTGCACGATCACGGTGCCGTAGCTGAGCACCATGACCATGATCCCGCTGGAGGCGAGCAGCTCGGACAGCCCCGGCCAGGGCGTGAAGTAGTTCAGGTGGAGCGGGTAGAAGAGCGCGGTGCCGTCCTGCCAGCGCGAGCCCTGGATCTTGTACCAGCCGGCGGTGGCGTAGATCAGGCAGACCTCGGCCATGAGGACGACGAGCGTGGCGTTGTGGGCGAGGTTCGCGAGGACGTCCAGGAGGACGCGGGGCTCGCCCGGCACGTACTGCTCCACCAGCCACCACAGGCCGTGGCCGAGCCAGAGCACCCACAGCAGCACGTACATCCACCACTCGCCGGTGACCGGGCTGAACCAGGTCGCGGCGACCAGGAACCCGCCGAGGACGATCCAGAGGACCGGCCCCGCGAGCTCCACCCGCCCGGCGGCCTTCCCGCCCGAGGCGGCCTTGCGGGCGGCCCGCCGGGCGTCCAGGGACCACACCTGGCCGCAGCGGATCAGCGTGAGGTAGATCGCGACGAGGTGCACCACGTTGTCGCCGCCGTCGCCGAGGAAGACGGACCGGTTCTGCAGCGACAGCGCGCCGACCATGAAGACGACCGAGACGGCGCGGGTGTGCCAGCCGACGAGCAGCAGCAGGGCGGCCACCACGGCGAGCCCGTAGACCACCTCGAACCAGAGCCGCCCGTCGGACCACATCAGGACCGTGAAGGCCCGGTTGTCGGCGATCAGCCGGCGCGCCAGGTCGAACGACCAGGGGCCGTCGGGGCCGTACATCTCGTGCCGGTGCGGGAACTCCCGCAGCAGGAAGAAGAGCCAGGTCAGCGAGAAGCCGATCCGGACGATCGCGGTCTGGTACGGGCCCAGCGCGCGCGAGGTGACGGTCTGCGCCGCCCGGGCCAGCCTGCGGTCGAGGGGCACGCGCGCCGGAGCCGCGGCCGGTGCGGGGCGGGGGGCGGTCATCGGCTCGTCTCCGTACGGCTGCGGTCGGCGTCGGTGATCTCCCACCACGGCATGACGGTGGTGGAGGGGTCGGTGGAGCGCTTCTCGGTGCTCCAGTGCGGGGCCGCCACCGGCCGGACGACCCGGCGGAGCTGGATCCGCTCCACGGTCCCGCCGACGTCCGCGCGGGCCTCCGGGCCCTCGATGCGGGGCAGCACGATACGGCGCATGTACGCCTCCGAGAGCCGGCCGCGCATCCCCTTGGGGCGGCCGGCGTCGTCGTGGGCGTTGCCGTACCAGTCGATCGCCCGGCGCAGCAGGTTCTGGTCGGTGTGGCTGGGGAAGACGTTGCCCCGGATGGACTCGACGTCCATCGCGGTGAGGTCGATCCAACCGGTGGTCCGCCGGGCGCCGGAGGCGTCGGAGACCTCGGCACGGACCTCGACGGAGACGTTCTGCTGGAGCGGATTGGGCGCGAAGAGCTTCCAGTTCTGCTCGAACTCGGGATAGATCCAGTCGTCGACGGCCTGTCCGTGCTGCTTGGTGATCGTGTTCGACGGTGCCACGTGCAGGAAGACCATGGACAGGTGCAGGCCGGCGAGGACGGCCATGGCGGCGAGCGCCACCGCGGCCACCACCTGGTACGGCATGGACAGCGCCAGGATTCCTCCGGCCGGCCGCCGCTCCCCGCTGCCGTCGATGTGCGCGCTCATCCCACCCCGATCCCGGGCTTCCCCACCCGTTCCCGTCCCACCGGTGACCCGCTCGTCTGCGCCCCGGACGGAGCAGGCGGTTATCCACAGGGTTGACACCATACGGGCCGCCGACCCACCATTGAAGTCATTCAACCGAACGATCGGTCGGTAGGGGGTCCGATGACCACAGGGACGGCAGGGACGGCAGTGACCGTGGAAGCGCCCGGCACGGATGCCGCGGACGCGGCGGAGCAGTCCGCCCGCGAGGCGGTGTTCGACGCCGCTGTCGCCGCCGACGAGCGCATCGAGCCGCGCGACTGGATGCCGGAGGCGTACCGCGCCTCCCTCGTCCGTCAGATCGCGCAGCACGCCCACTCGGAAATCATCGGCATGCAGCCCGAGGCCAACTGGATCACCCGGGCGCCCTCGCTGCGCCGCAAGGCCATCCTCATGGCCAAGGTCCAGGACGAGGCGGGCCACGGCCTGTACCTCTACAGCGCCGCCGAGACCCTCGGCGTCAGCCGCGACGAGCTTCTCGACAAGCTCCACACCGGCCGCCAGAAGTACTCCTCGATCTTCAACTACCCCACCCTCACCTGGGCCGACGTGGGCGCCATCGGCTGGCTCGTCGACGGCGCCGCCATCACCAACCAGGTCCCCATCTGCCGCTGCTCCTACGGCCCGTACGCCCGGGCCATGGTCCGCGTGTGCAAGGAGGAGTCCTTCCACCAGCGACAGGGGTACGAAGCCCTGCTCGCCCTCTCCCGCGGCACCGAGGCCCAGCACGCCATGGCCCAGGACGCGGTGGACCGCTGGTGGTGGCCTTCCCTGATGATGTTCGGCCCGCCGGACGGCGAATCGACCCACACCGCGCAGGCGATGGCGTGGAAGATCAAGCGCCACACCAACGACGAGCTGCGCCAGCGCTTCGTCGACATCGCCGCCCCGCAGGCGGAGTCCCTCGGCCTCACCCTCCCCGACCCCGACCTGAAGTGGAACGAGGAGCGCGGGCACTACGACTTCGGCCCCATCGACTGGGCCGAGTTCTGGGACGTGCTGAAGGGCAACGGCCCCTGCAACGACCAGCGGATCACCAGGCGCCGCCAGGCCCACGAGGACGGCGCCTGGGTCAGAGAGGCCGCCGCGGCCTACGCGCGCAAGCACACCGGACAGCACGGGGAGGCACAGGCATGAGCAGCGACACTTGGCCCCTGTGGGAGGTGTTCGTGCGCTCCCGCCGAGGGCTCTCCCACACCCACGCCGGCAGCCTCCACGCCCCCGACGCGGAGATGGCCCTGCGCAACGCCCGGGACCTCTACACCCGCCGGATGGAGGGCGTCTCCCTCTGGGTCGTGCCCTCCGCCGCCATCACCGCCTCCTCCCCGGACGAGAAGGACCCCTTCTTCGAGCCGGCCGCCGACAAGCCCTACCGGCACCCGACCTTCTACGAGATCCCGGAGGGGGTGAAGCACCTGTGACCACCACCGACACCGCGAACACCACCGGCACTCCGGGCACCGCCGGCACCCCGGGCACGCCCACCGAACCGGCCGTCACCGACCCGGCCGTCACCGCCGCGGCCCTCGCCCTCGGCGACGACGCCCTCGTCCTGGCCCAGCGCCTGGGGGAGTGGGCCGGCAGCGCCCCCGTCCTGGAGGAGGAGGTCGCCCTCGCCAACATCGCGCTCGACCTCCTCGGCCAGGCCCGCGTCCTGCTCTCCCTCGCCGGCGACGAGGACGAACTCGCCTTCCTCCGCGAGGAGCGCGCTTTCCGCAACGTCCAGCTGGTCGAGCAGCCCAACGGCGACTTCGCCCACACCATCGCCCGCCAGCTGTACTTCTCCACCTACCAGCGGCTCCTCTACGCGGCCCTGGCCACCGGCTCCACCCCGCTGGCCGGTCTCGCCGCCAAGGCCGTCAAGGAAGTCGCCTACCACCAGGACCACGCCGAGCACTGGACGCTCCGCCTCGGCGACGGCACCGAGGAGAGCCACCGCCGGATGCAGACCGCCTGCGACGCGCTCTGGCGCTACACCGGCGAGCTCTTCCAGCCCCTCGACGGCCTCGGCCTGGACGCCGCCGCCCTCGAAGCCGTCTGGATGGACTCCGTCACCGCCGTCCTCACCCGCGCGGGACTGACCGTCCCCGCCGGACCCCGCACGGGTGCCTGGCGCGCCGGCGCCGGCCGCGAGGGCCTCCACACCGAGCACTTCGGCCGGATGCTCGCCGAGATGCAGCACCTCCACCGCAGCCACCCGGGGGCGACATGGTGACCACCGCCACCACCCCGCTCGAAGCGGAACTGGCCCGGATCGCCGGCGCCGTCCCGGACCCCGAGCTGCCCGTCCTCACCCTCGCCGAACTCGGCGTGCTGCGCGGCGTCCACGTCACGGGCCCCGGCCGCGTCGAGGTCGCCCTCACGCCCACGTACACCGGCTGCCCCGCCGTCGAGACGATGTCCACCGACATCGAGCACGCCCTCCACGAGCACGGCATCCCCGAGGTCACCGTCGTCACCGTCCTCGCCCCCGCCTGGAGCACCGACGACATCACCGAGGAAGGCCGCCGCAAGCTCAGCGAGTTCGGCATCGCCCCGCCCCGCCCCCAGGGCCCCGCCGGCGGACCCGTCGCCCTCACCCTGGCCATCCGCTGCCCGCACTGCGGCTCCACCGACACCGAGCTGCTCAGCCGGTTCTCCTCCACCGCCTGCAAGGCCCTGCGCCGCTGCACCGCCTGCCGCGAACCCTTCGACCACTTCAAGGAGCTGTAGATGTTCCATCCGCTCCCGGTGAGCCGGGTCGAGCGGCTCACCGACGACTCCGTGGCCGTCACCTTCGCGGTCCCCGACGACCTCCACGAGACCTTCCGGCACCGCCCGGGCCAGCACCTCGCCCTGCGCCGCACCGACGAGTCCGGCCAGGAGATCCGCCGCACCTACTCGATCTGCTCCCCCGCCGCCCCGGCCGGAGAGCGCCCCGAACTCCGCGTCGGCATCCGCCTCGTCGACGGCGGCGCCTTCTCCACCTGGGCCCTCAAGGAACTGACCCCCGGCCACACCGTCGATGTGATGGCCCCCACCGGCCGGTTCGTCCTCGACCCGCGCCCCGGCCACTTCGCCGCCGTCGCCGGCGGCAGCGGCATCACCCCGGTGCTCTCCATGGCGGCCACCCTCCTCGACCGCGAACCCGAGGCCCGGTTCTGTCTGATCCGCAGCGACCGCACCGCCGCCTCCACGATGTTCCTCGACGAGGTGGCCGACCTGAAGGACCGTCACCCCGACCGGTTCCAGCTCGTCACCGTCCTCTCCCGCGAGGAGCAGCAGGCCGGGCTCCCCTCCGGCCGCCTCGACCAGGACCGGCTCACCGCCCTCCTGCCCGCCCTCCTCCCGGTCGGCACCATCGACGGCTGGTTCCTGTGCGGCCCCTTCGGTCTCGTCCAGGGCGCCGAGCGGGCCCTGCGCGAGCTCGGTGTCGACCGTGCCCGCGTCCACCAGGAGATCTTCCACGTCGACGACGGCTCGGGCCCGGCGCCCGTGCCCACCGCCGACACCCCCGCTCACGCCACCCTCACGGCCACCCTGCACGGGCGCTCCGGCACCTGGCCGGTCGAGCGCGGCGAAAGCCTCCTCGACACCGTCCTCCGCGCCCGCGCCGACGCCCCCTACGCCTGCAAGGGCGGGGTCTGCGGCACCTGCCGGGCCTTCGTCGTCGGCGGCGAGGTCCGCATGGACCGCAACTTCGCCCTCGAACCGGAGGAGACCGACGCCGGCTACGTCCTGGCCTGCCAGTCCCACCCGGCCACCCCCGACGTGGAGCTGGACTTCGACCGCTGAGCCCATTCCCTTCCGCTAGAACCTGTTCTATCTTGACGGCCCGTCAGAAAACTGCCTCCTGGCGGGCCGCAGGACCGGCAGCGGACAGCAACGGAAGGACAGGGCCATGGACTTCACGTTCACCGAGGAGCAGCAGGCGGCCGCGGAGACGGCCCGTGCCGTCTTCGCCGACGTCGCCCCCGACGCCGTACCCAGCCCCGCCCTCACCTCGACCGCCGTCGCCGACGACCTCGACCGCCCCCTGTGGCAGCGCCTCGCCGCCACCGATCTCCTCGGTCTCCTCGTCGCCCCCGAGCACGGCGGCACCGGCCTCGACCCGGTCGCCCTCTGCCTCGTGCTGCGCGAGTCCGGCCGCGTCCTGGCCCGCGTGCCCCTCCTGGAGACCGCCGCCGTCGCCCACGTGCTCCAGCAGCACGCCCCCGCCGCCACCGCCGCCGCACTCCTGCCCGACGTCTCCGCGGGCCGGCTGATCCTCACCGCCGCCGCCCACGGCGCCACCGGCCACGAACCCGCCGAGCGTGCCGTCACCGCCCGCCGGGACTCCACCCACTGGATCCTCGACGGCACCACCGACCACGTCCCCTGGGCACACGACGCCGACCTGACCGCGGTCCCCGCGCACACCGGCGACGGCCGCACGGTGCTCGCCCTGCTCCCGCGCGACCACCCGGGACTCACGCTCGACGCCCAGTACGGCACCCACGGCGAGCGTCTCGCCCGGCTACGGCTCGACGCCGTCCGCCTCGACGCCGACCGCGTCCTCGACTCCGCCGACGCCTGGCCCGCGCTCCGCGCCCTGCTCACCACCGGAACCTGCGCGCTCGCCCTCGGCCTCGGCGAACAGGTCCTCACCATGACGAGCCAGTACACCGGGAAGCGCGAACAGTTCGGCCACCCGGTGGCCACCTTCCAGGCCGTCGCGGTCCAGACCGCCGACCGCTACATCGACCTCCGCGCGATGGAGGTCACCCTCTGGCAGGCCGCCTGGCGCGTTTCCACCGCCGCCGACACGGCCCTGCCCACCGAGGCGGACCTCGCCGTCGCCAAGATCTGGGCCGCGGAAGGAGTACGCCGGGTCGTGCAGACCGCGCAGCACCTGCACGGCGGCTTCGGCGCCGACACCGACTACCCGCTGCACCGCTACCACGCCTGGGCGAAGTACCTCGAACTCTCCCTCGGCCCTGCCGCCGCCCACGAAGAGGCCCTGGGCGACCTCATCGCCGCCCACCCCCTGAGCTGACCTGACCCACACCGATGCGGGGAGACGGGCCGCCGGAGGCGGAGACGCCGGAGAAACGGCTCAGGCGACGAAGCCGGGCCCGTTGTCCGCCACCACGGGACGCCCGGCGCTCTCCCAGGCCACCATCCCGCCGTCCACGTTCACCGCGTCGTACCCCTGCTGCACCAGATACTGCGTGACCTGCGCCGACCGGCCGCCCACCCGGCACATCACATAGGCACGCCCGTGCTCGGCGAGCTGCTCACCGACCTCGGCGAACCGGGACACGAAGTCGCTCATCGGCACGTGCAGCGCGCCCTCGACCCGCCCGGCCGCCCACTCGTCGTCCTCCCGCACGTCCAGCACCAGGGCATCGGCGGGCACGGACGCGGCGGGCACCGACGGCAGCGGGGCGAAACTCATGGCACTGACCTTCTCTCCTGTACGGCGGAACCGCCTCGACCTGGGAAAACCTACTGCACCAGCGTGGCCAGCTCGGCCTCACGCTCGGACACCTGGCCGCGCAGCTGCTCGGCGATCTCCTCGAGGAGCCGGTCCGGGTCCTCCGGCGCCAGCCGCAGCATCGACCCGATCGCGCTCTCCTCCAGCTCCCGGGCCAGGGCGGACAGCAGGTCCTTGCGCCGCGCCAGCCACTCCAGCCGCGCGTACAGCTCCTCGCTCTCGCTCAGCCGCTCCTCGGCCGGCGCCGGTCCCGCCTCCCACTCGGCGGCGAGCTCCCGCAGGAGCCCTTCGTCACCGCGGGCGTAGGCCGCGTTCACGCGGGTGATGAACTCCTCCCGCCGCTTCAGCTCGCCCTCCTCGCGCGCCAGGTCGGGATGGGCCTTGCGGGCCAGCTCGCGGTAGAGCCGGCGCACCTCCTCGCTGGGCCGCACCCGACGCGGCGGCCGCACCGGCCGCTCGGTCAGCATCGCGGCCGCCTCGGGGGAGAGCCCGTCGGAGTCGAGCCAGTCGTCGAAGAGCACGTCGACCCCGGGCAGCGGCTGCACCACGGCCCGCGCCTCCCGCGCCCGTCGCAGATCCTCCGGATCACCGGACCGCGCGGCCCGCGCCTCCGCGATCGACGCGTCCAGCTCGTCGAGCCGCGCGTACATCGGCCCCAGCGTCTGGTGGTGCAGCCGGGAGAAGTTGTCCACCTCGACGCGGAAGGTCTCCACGGCGATCTCGAACTCGATCAACGCCTGCTCGGCCGCCCGGACGGCCCGCTCCAACCGAGCCTCCGGCCGCTCCGCACCGTCACCGGGCTCCGCGGCCGACCCCGCCGCCTCTACCGCTTCCGCCTCTGCCGCTTCCGGCTGCACCGCGTCCGGCTCCGGCTCCCGGCCCTGGTCCTCGCTCACGTTCACGCCCGCCCACGTCCTCGTTCCGGCCCGACACCTCAAGCCTAGGTCCTCACACGCCCAGCTCCGCCGCCATGCGGCCGCTGCGGACGGCCGTGAGCAGGTCTGCGTGGTCGGCGGTGGTGCGGTCGGCGTAGGTGACCGCGAAGGCGGCGACGGCCTCGTCGAGCTCCTCGTTCTTCCCGCAGTAGCCCGCTATCAGGCGCGGGTCGGCGCTGTGGGCGTGGGCGCGGGCGAGGAGCGCGCCGGTCATGCGGCCGTAGTCGTCGACCTGATCGGCGGTGAGCGCGGCGGGGTCGACGCTGCCCTTGCGGTTGCGGAACTGGCGCACCTGGAAGGGGCGCCCGTCGACGGTGGTCCAGCCGAGCAGCATGTCGCTGACGACCTGCATGCGCTTCTGGCCGAGGACCACGCGACGGCCCTCGTGACCGGGGTCGGAGACGGTGAACCCGGCGGCGGGCAGGTGGGGCAGGAGCACGGACGGCCGGGCTTCCTTCACCTGGAGGACGAGCGGTTCGCCGCGGTGGTCGAGGAGCAGGACGACGTAGGAGCGGGTGCCGACGCTGCCGGTGCCGACGACCCGGAAGGCGACGTCGTGGACGGTGTACCGGGCGAGGAGCGGACGCCGGTCCTCGGAGACGGTCTCCAGGTAGTCGCCGAGGGCCGCGGTGACGGCGGCGGCTTCGGCGTCGGGCACGCGGCGCAGGACCGGGGGTGCGTCGACGAAGCGGCGTCCGCCGCCCTCGGTCTCGTCGACGGTCTCGGTGGAGCGGGCGGCGAACCGGGCGCTGGTGTTGTTGCGGGCCTTGGCGGAGACGCGCTCCAGGGTGCCCAGGAGATCGCGGGCGTCGGTGTGGGAGACGAGCTCCTCGTCGGGTATCGCGTTCCAGGCGTCGAGGGCGGGCAGCCGGGCGAGGAGCCGCATCGTGCGCCGGTAGGCGCCGACGGTGTCGAAGGCGGCGGCCCGGCAGGTGTCCTCGTCCGCGCCGACCACGCGGCCGGCGAGGACGAGGGAAGTGGCGAGCCGCTTGAGGTCCCATTCCCAGGGGCCGACGGCGGTCTCGTCGAAGTCGTTGAGGTCCATCACGAGCCGGCCGCGGGCGTCGCCGTAGAGGCCGAAGTTGGCGGCGTGGGCGTCGCCGCAGAGCTGGGCGGCGACGCCGGTGACGGGGGTGCCCACGAGGTCGTGGGCCATGAGTCCGGCGGATCCCCGCAGGAACGCGAACGGGTTGGCGGCCATCCGGCCGACGCGGATCGGGGTGAGGCCGGGGACCCGTCCCCGGCTCGACTCCTCGACGGCGCGGACGGCGTCGGGCCGCCCGGCGGGGAGGGTGAGCTCCGCGTGGGAGGAGCGGGGGACGGTGGTGCGCAGCTGCTTGCCGCGCGCCTTGGGGGAGTCCTCCGCGGTGCCGCGCCGGGCGAATCCGGGCACGTGCGGGATGCGCTCCCCGTACGTTCCTCCACGCTGTCCGGGCACGACGGCCTGGGTCTCGTCCATGGGACGACCTCCCCCGATGACTGCTTCGACTGCTTCGACTGCTTCCGGGCCTGACGGTACAGCGGGTCTTGATCAGCCGTCTCCCCCTGTGGACAAGGACCTGTGGACAACCACGGACCGCCTGTTCAGACGGCCACGCTCTCCTCCATCTCTTCCTCGGCCTCCGCCCGTTCCCCCTTCTCCGTCTGCTCCGTCGGCTCCGTCTGCTCCGCCTTCTGCGCCGTGACGGTCCCCGTTCCGCCCGCCGCCGGGGCGGCTCCGGCGGGGGCCGTCGCGTTCCGCCTGGCCTCGGTGCGGGCCGCCGCGGTGACCAGGACGGTGCCGGCGAGGAACCAGAGGGCGAGGACGAGGACGTTGCCGCCGAGGCCGTGTCCGTCGAAGTAGACGTGGCCGCGGATGCCTTCGACGAGGCCGGCGCCGTTCCAGAAGGCGTGCAGGGAGCCGAAGAAGCCGGGCTGGAGCTCGGGCCGGTAGATGCCACCGGAACTCGTGAAGTTGAGCATGACGAAGAGGACCATCACGCCGAGCGTGGTCCAGCGGCGCAGATAGCTGTGGAGGCCGACGCCGATGAGGAGGATGCCCGCGGCGTACAGCCAGGAGAGGGCCCAGACCCCGGCGAGGCCGTGGTCGACGAGGTGGAAGACGGGGCCGGCGAAGAGGGCGCCGATGAGGCTGACGACGAGGGAGGTGCCGGCGGCGAGGAGGGCGCGGATCCGCATGGGGAGGGCCGCTCCGGCGGCACCGATGACGGCGACGGAGGCGTACGCGCCGATGCTGACGGCGACGAGGAGGAAGAAGACGCCCTGGCCGGTGGGATCGCCGGAGGCGGTGGGGGCGAGGTCGGTGACCTTGAGGGGGGCGTCCTGGTCGGCGGCGACCTGGGTGAAGACCTTCTCGACGGCCATGGCGCTGGTGTCGGAGGAGGCGGAGGCGACGAGGAGTTCGGGGTGCTCGCCGGGGATGTAGGCGCCGAAGCTGTCCTGCCGGTGGAGGGAGGTGGCCGCGGTGGCCCGGTCGGCAACGGTACGGACGTCGAGGGCTCCGTCTCCCTTGTCCTGGAGGGTCTGGGCGAGCACCTGGACGGCGGGTCCGGAGCCCACGATGTCGACGCGGAGGTCGTGGGGCTGGGGGGCGTGGAAGGCGCCGAGGTAGGCGAGGCCCATGCCGAGGCACATGAGGAGGGGCGTGAGGAGGTGCCCGAGGACGTGCCGCAGGGCGCCGGCGGTGGGGTTCGGTCCTGTGGACACCGTGACCTCCGAAGTCGGGGAGAGCCATTGGTTGGCTTTTACAACCAAAGAACCGTTGTACTATACAACTGGAACCCCGTACGGGGCTAACTCACCCAGGGAGCCCCCGATGTCCGCCATCGAGAACACCGCCTCCGACGCCACCCACGCCGACGCCACCCACGCCGTCGAAACCACCATCGGCGGCGAACCGCCCCGCGAGACGTCCGTCGACGTCATCCAGCGGGAGCTGACGGCGTTCGCGCGCCGTGCGCGTGCCTCCGCGGCCCGGGTCCACCCGGAGATCCCGCTCGTCTCGTACACGCTCCTCGCGCACATCGAGGACAGGCGCGGCTGCCGCGCCACGGATCTCGCGGCCCACTACCTGCTGGACAAGTCGACGGTCAGCCGCCAGCTGGCGGGGCTGGAGAAGCTGGGCCTGGTGGAGCGCAGGCCCGCGCCGGACGACCACCGGGTGCATGTCCTGCACCCGACGGAGGCCGGTCTCGCGGTGCTCGCCACCGCCCAGGCCAACCGTCTCGCCGCCTACCAGGAGCGCCTGAGGGACTGGTCGAACGACGACCTGGCGCGCTTCGCCGACTACCTCCTCCGGTACAACGCCGCAGGCCCCCTGGACCCCACCAGCCTCACCGACCCCACGAGCCCCACCAGCACCACCGGCCCCGCCGGCCCCGCCGAGGTCCCCACCCCCCACTGACCCCGGCCTGCGCCCCAGCCCCTCCCCCGCCTACAACCCCGCGTCGCGGGCGAGGAGCGCCGCCTGGACGCGGTTCTCGCACTGCAGTTTGGCGAGGATCCTGCTGACGTACGTCTTCACGGTGGCCTCGCTCATGTGCAGGCGGCGGCCCGCGTCGGCGTTGGAGAGGCCCTCGCCGAGGAGGGCGAGGACCTCGCGCTCCTTCTCGCCGAGCGCGGCGACCCGTCCGCGGGCCTTCTCGGCGCGGGCGGTCTCGCGGCCGGAGGCGAGCCGTTCGACGACGTGCCGGGTCGCGGCGGGCGACAGGTAGGCGTCGCCGGCGGCGGTGGCCCGGACGGCGCCGATCAGTTCGGCGGGGGCGGTGTCCTTCAGCAGGAAGCCGGCGCTGCCGTGCTCCAGCGCCCGCAGGACGTTCTCCCGCTCGCCGAAGGTGGTCAGGACGATCACCCGGGCGCCGGGGGCGGCCCTGCGCAGCTCGGGGAGGGCGGAGAGGCCGTCGAGAACCGGCATCTGGATGTCGAGCAGCACGACGTCGGCGGCGTGCGCGCGGGCCGCTTCGACGGCCTCCCGCCCGTTCGCGGCCTCGGCCACCACGTGGATGTCCGGATCGGAGTTGAGGATCATCCGGATCCCCGCCCTGATCAGCGGCTCGTCGTCGGCCACCACGACCTTGACGGCCCGTCCGGGCCGTGCCGTCTGCCCTGACATCACTGTGCCTCCCCCACGCCTTCGGTACGGGTCGGCCGTGACGCTACTGCCTGACCTCGTACGCCTTCTTCTCGATCAGCTTGCCGTCCTTGAAGCAGAACCGGAAAACGGGGTCGATGTCGATGTCGTCGCTCATCTCCGTGGAGAGGAGGGCGAGGCAGGAGGCGCCCTTCGGCTCGGGCGGAGCGCCCTTGCCGGAGGTGGCCAGGTTCGCGAAGGAGTCGCCGTCGGGCAGCATGGCCCGGACGTCCTTCTCCGCCATACCGACCTCGATCGACTCGTACTTCGTGGGCTCGACCATCGCGTCCGTGACCGATCCGACGAAGTAGAAGATGCCGAAGCCGGCGGCGACGAGGAGGACGACGAGCGCCGCGAAGGCGATGCCGCAGCCGAGCGCGACCGATCCTCCGGTGCCGCGGGTCTTTCCCCCGTGCAGTGCCATCGCCAACTCCCGTTCCGTGAAGGTCCAGTCGGGCTCTCCGACCGGTACGGAACGACCTTCTCGTCCGAAGGGCTTCGTCGACTGCTGCCGGAAGTCGTCGGCCGCATCGACCAAAGACGCGGATTCTCCGGTCGGCGCGGAGCCGTACGGCAGCATGCCGGCGACCCGGAAGCCCCCGCCGTCGGCCGGTCCCGCATGGCACATGCCGCCGACGAGCCGGGCCCGCTCCTCCAGTCCGGCCAGGCCCTGGCCGCCGCTGACGACACCCTTCGCGGGGCCGGCGCTCGGCTCCTCGTTGAAGATCTCGACGACGAAGGTGTCGGGCTCGTAGCGCAGTTCGACGCTGATGGCGGCCCCGGGGGCGTACTTGTAGGCGTTGGTGAGCGCTTCCTGCGCCATGCGGTACGCGGCGTGCCCTGCGGCCGGCTCCAGGGACCGCTCGTCGCCGATCCTGCGCAGTTCGACGTGGGTTCCGGCGGCGCGCGCGGAGGCGACGAGCCCTTCGATGCCGGCGATCCCGCGGGCCGCCCGCCCGCTCTCGTCGCCGGCGCCGACCGGTCCGGTGTCGGGGTCCGCGGCCTCGGTGCCGTCCCTGAGTATCCCGACGACCTCCCGAAGCTCGTGCATGGCGGTCACGGACGCGTTCCTGAGCACGCCGACGACCTCGCGCTGCCGGTCGTTGAGCTCGCGGTCGACCTCCAGGGCTCCGGTGTGCACGGCGATCAGGGCGAGTTGGTGGCCGAGGCTGTCGTGCATGTCCTGGGCGATGCGCTGGCGCTCTCGCAGCCGGGCGTTCCGCCCGATCATCGCCCGCTCGCGCACCAGCCGTACGTTGCGCTCCTGGAGGGCGTGCAGGAGGGTGCGGCGCTGGGCCCAGTACCGGTGGGCGAGTCCGGGCGCGAGGGTGGTGCCCAGGTAGTACAGGGTCGCCATGAAGGCGAGGGTGAGCATCCGGCTCTGGTCCCAGGCGACGATCAGGGTGGCGGCGACGTTGAGGACGTAGGCGGCGATGAACGCGTGCAGGGCCCGGCCCACGCCGAGGATGTGACCGCCGGCGGACCAGCCGAGGACGAGCAGCAGCGGGCCGAGACCGGGGACGACGGGGCTCAGCGCGGCGGTGACGACGAGTACGGAGGCGGGGAACCTCCGGCGCAGCAGCGACAGCAGGGCCGAGCCCGCGGCGACCGCGGCGAGCTGCCACCCCTCGCCGCCGAGCAGTTCCTCGGTGCCCGCGGCGAGCAGGGCGACGACGACGGTGAGCGCCACCTCGCCGACCGTCCTCCGCCGCGACCATTCCCCGGCGGGCACGAGCCACCTCCACGCGGCAGCCGCCTTGGCTCCCGCCCCGCGCCCGGCCCCCGCCCACGGCGTCGTTCCCACACTCGTCGCTTCCACGCTCGCACCCTAGGCAGCGTCACGACCTCCGGGCGTCCCTCTTTCGTCGCGACCCGCAACGACGAAAGGCGAAGGGCCGGGTGGCGACGACAGGCCGGATAAATCCTCGGCCGGACAACGCGGAAGCCCCGTAGGTCTGGGACCTACGGGGCTTCCGTCTGGTGCGCGAGGGGGGAGTTGAACCCCCACGCCCTTTCGGGCACTGGAACCTGAATCCAGCGCGTCTGCCTATTCCGCCACCCGCGCATTGGGTGGTCTCCCGGTCTCTCACCTTTTCGGTGGGAGCGCCTGGCGACATCTGAAGATTAGCACGTCGCGGACGGTGGATTCACATCCGTTGTTTCGGCCCCCCGCGGGCAGAACAGAGGAGAGGGAGGGGGAAGGACGACAGGCGGCGGGAGGAGACGAGAGCGCGGCACGGAAGATCGCGGAGCGACGTACGGATCGCCCCGTCGTCCCCGCGGGGCCCCGGGCGGCAGACGGATCCCCGTAGCTCCCCACCGCTCCGCCCTCCCTGATCCACAACGGAATCCACAACGGAGAACCGCGAGGGAGAAGGCGGCGGAGAAGTAGGAGAAGAAGGAGAGAAGGGACACAGGGGAGAGAGGGGAGAGATGGGAGAGACAGGGGAGAAGCGGGAGGTTGCGGCGCCGGCCGCGCCGCCCGACGCGCGCACTCCGGCACTCCGCCCCTCCTGTCGGACAGCCGCGTGCGGGACACTGTCCACAGGCCCCCTCTACGATCCCTGGGGGGAGGGCCTGTGAGAGGTGACACTCGTCCACAGGGCAGAGAAGGGGAACCAGCCGATTTCCCGACGCGTGGATACGATCAGTAAGCAGTACCAGGACGGCAACGACGGAGGAGGTGCCCCATGGGAGTCCTGAAGCGTTTCGAGCAGCGTCTCGAAGGTCTGGTCAACGGCACCTTCGCCAAGGTGTTCAAGTCCGAGGTCCAGCCGGTCGAGATCGCCGGCGCGCTCCAGCGCGAGTGCGACAACAACGCGCAGATCTGGAACCGCGAGCGGACCGTCGTCCCCAACGACTTCATCGTGGAGCTCAGCGCGCCCGACTACGAGCGTCTGAGCCCCTACTCGGGCCAGCTGGGCGACGAGCTCGCCGGCCTGGTCCGGGACTACGCCAAGCAGCAGCGGTACACCTTCATGGGACCGATCAAGGTCCACCTGGAGAAGGCCGACGACCTCGACACCGGTCTCTACCGGGTGCGCAGCCGTACGCTCGCGTCGAGCACGTCGCAGCCGCAGCCGCACTCGGGTCACCAGCAGCCCCAGCCCCATCAGCAGCAGGGCCAGGGCGGCGGCTACGGATACCCGCAGGGGCCCCCGGCCGGGGCTCCGCCGATGCCGTCCGCCCCGCCGCCCGGCGGCGGGCAGCGGCCGGCCGCGGGCGGCCGTCCTCCGGCTCCCGGCGGTACCCAGGTGCGCCGCTGGATCGAGATCAACGGCAACCGCCACCAGATCTCCCGCCCGACCCTGGTTCTCGGCCGCAGCACCGACGCGGACGTGAGGATCGACGATCCCGGCGTGTCCCGCCGGCACTGCGAGATCCGGACCGGAACGCCCTCGACGATCCAGGATCTCGGATCCACCAACGGCATCGTGGTGGACGGGCAGCACACCACCCGCGCTACGCTCCGCGACGGCTCGCGGATCGTCGTGGGCAGCACCACCATCGTTTACCGGCAAGCCGAAGGGTGAAGCGGGGGCAATGTCAGAGCTGACCCTGACGGTCATGCGGTTGGGTTTCCTGGCCGTTCTGTGGCTGTTCGTCATCGTGGCCGTCCAGGTCATCCGCAGCGACCTGTTCGGTACGCGGGTGACCCAGCGCGGTTCCCGCCGCCAGGAGGCGCGCCCCCAGCAGGGCGGCCGCCAGGCGGCTCCTCCGCAGCAGCGCGCCCAGCAGCCGCAGCAGACCGGTGGTGGCCGGTCGCGCCGCGGTGCGCCGACCAAGCTGGTCGTCTCCGAAGGCACCCTCACCGGCACGACCGTCGCCCTCCAGGGCCAGACAATCACCCTGGGGCGGGCGCACGACTCGACGATCGTGCTGGACGACGACTACGCGTCCAGCCGGCACGCCCGGATCTACCCCGACCGGGACGGCCAGTGGATCGTCGAGGACCTCGGGTCCACGAACGGCACGTACCTCGACCGGACCCGCCTCACCACCGCAACGCCGATTCCGCTGGGGGCGCCGATCCGCATCGGCAAGACCGTCATCGAGCTGCGGAAGTAGTACGACAATGAGCGAGCTGACCGGAGCGACCGGAGGGTGGGCAGTGTGGGTCGAGACCGGCTGTACCCCGATGCAGCGGCGACAGGGCAGGTGGGCATGAGTCTCTCCCTGCGATTCGCCGCGGGCTCGCACAAGGGCATGATCCGCGAGGGGAACGAGGACTCCGGCTACGCCGGTCCCCGTCTCCTCGCGATCGCCGACGGCATGGGCGGCCAGGCCGCCGGCGAGGTCGCCTCCTCCGAGGTGATCTCGACACTCGTCACGCTCGACGACGACATCCCGGGCTCCGACATCCTCACCTCGCTGGGTACGGCGGTGCAGCGCGCCAACGACCAGCTCCGGATGATGGTCGAGGAGGACCCGCAGCTGGAGGGCATGGGCACCACGCTCACCGCCCTGCTGTGGACCGGGCAGCGGCTCGGCCTCGTGCACGTCGGCGACTCGCGCGCGTACCTGCTGCGCGATGGCGTCCTCACCCAGATCACCCAGGACCACACCTGGGTCCAGCGGCTCGTCGACGAGGGCCGGATCACCGAGGAAGAGGCCACCACGCACCCGCAGCGCTCGCTCCTCATGCGCGCGCTCGGCAGCGGCGACCACGTCGAACCCGACCTCTCCATCCGTGAGGTCCGCGCCGGCGACCGGTACCTGATCTGCTCCGACGGCCTCTCCGGCGTGGTGTCCCACCAGACCATGGAGGACACCCTCGCCAGCTACCAGGGCCCGCAGGAGACCGTGCAGGAGCTGATCCAGCTCGCGCTGCGCGGCGGCGGCCCCGACAACATCACGGTGATCGTCGCCGACGTCCTGGACGTCGACGGCGGCGACACCCTCGCCGGCCACCTCAGCGACACCCCCGTGGTCGTCGGCGCGGTCGCCGAGAACCAGACGCAGCTGAACGACGGCGGCGCGATGCAGACTCCGGCCGGCCGCGCCTCCGGGCTCGGCCGCCCCGCGCACCACCAGCCCCCGGCCGGCGGCTTCGGCCCGCCCGGCAGCGGCGACGACCACGGCTACGGCGGCATGCCGCCGCACGGCGCCTTCGACTCGTACACCGACGACGACTTCGTGAAGCCGCGCAAGCGGCGCCGGTGGATCGGGCGCACGGTGATCCTCGTCCTCGCCCTCGGCGTCCTCGCCGGCGGCGCGTACGGCGGCTGGCGCTGGACCCAGACCCAGTACTTCGTGGGCTCCAACGCCGAGCACGTGGCGCTGTACCGCGGCATCAGCCAGGACCTCGCCTGGGTGAAGCTCTCGGAGGTCGAGAAGGACCACCCCGAGATCGAACTCAAGTACCTCCCCGCCTACCAGCGGAAGCAGGTCGAGGACACCATCGCGGGCGGCAGCCTCGCCAAGGCCCAGACGAAGATCTCCGAGCTCGCGGTGCAGGCATCGTCCTGCAAGAAGACCGAGGAGCGCCGCGTGGCCAAGGAGAAGGCCGACAAGGAGAAGGCCGCCGCCGAGGCGGCCGAGAAGCCGGCCGACGGCGAGAAGCCCGACGCCAAGCCCGAATCCAAGCCCACCGCAGCCGCTCCGACCCCGGGTCCCACCCTCACTCCGGAGGAACAGAAGCTGGCCTCGAACTGCGGCAAGCAGTAAGCACCCGTAGGGGGCCTTTCACCACCATGAGCGTTGTCACCAACACGACCACCATCGGCGCGATCGAGGCGCCGAGCCGCCGCAACACCGAGCTTGCGCTGCTCGCGTTCGCCGTCGTCATCCCGGTGTTCGCGTACCTCAACGTCGGGCTCGCGCTGGACGGCGAGGTCCCCTCCGGCATGCTCGGGTACGGTCTGGGCCTGGCTCTCCTCGCGACCGTCGCCCACCTCGTCGTACGCAAGTGGGCGCCGTACGCGGACCCGCTGCTGCTCCCGCTGGCGACCCTGCTCAACGGCATGGGCCTGGTGCTGATCTGGCGCTTGGACCAGTCGCCGAGGCTGATCGACCTGGCGAAGCGCCAGTACGGGGCGTTCAGCGCCGCCGCGCCGAACCAGATGATGTACTCGGCGATCGGCATCGCCATGTTCGTGGGCGTGCTGCTGATCCTCAAGGACCACCGGGTCCTCCAGCGCTACACGTACATCTCCATGGTCGCCGCGCTCGTACTGCTGCTGCTTCCGCTCGTCCCCGGTCTCGGCGCCGACGTCTTCGGCGCCAAGATCTGGATCCGCGTGGGCGGCTTCTCGATCCAGCCCGGTGAGTTCGCCAAGCTCGTCCTCGCCGTGTTCTTCTCCGGCTACCTGATGGTGAAGCGGGACGCTCTGGCCCTGGCCAGCCGCCGCTTCATGGGGCTCTACCTGCCCCGCGGCCGTGACCTCGGCCCGATCCTCACGATCTGGGCGGTCAGCCTCCTGATCCTGGTCTTCGAGAACGACCTCGGTACCTCGCTGCTGTTCTTCGGCATGTTCGTGATCATGCTCTACGTGGCGACCGAGCGGACCAGCTGGATCGTCATGGGTCTCCTGATGGCCGTCGCGGGCGCGGTGGCCGTCAGCTCCACGGCCAGCCACGTGCAGTCCCGCGTGGCGGCCTGGCTCGACCCCTTCGAGTGCCTCAAGACGGCGCCCGAGGGGTCCAACATGGCGTACGCGTGTGACCAGATGACCCAGGTGCTGATGTCCTTCGGCTCCGGAGGCATCCTCGGCACCGGCCTGGGGCAGGGCAACTCCGACCTGATCGCGTTCGCCGCCAACTCCGACTTCATCTTCGCCACGGTCGGCGAGGAACTCGGGCTGGCCGGCGTCATGGTCTTCCTGCTGATCTACGGTCTGATCATCGAGCGCGGCATCCGCACCGCCCTCGCCGCCCGCGACCCGTTCGGCAAGCTGCTCGCGATGGGCCTGTCCGGCGCCTTCGCGCTCCAGGTCTTCGTCGTGGCAGGCGGCGTGATGGGCCTCATCCCGCTCACCGGTATGACGATGCCGTTCCTCGCGTACGGCGGTTCGTCCGTGATCGCCAACTGGGCCCTGATCGGCATCCTGATCCGGATCAGCGACACCGCGCGCCGTCCGGCGCCCGCCCCCGCTCCGAACCCCGACGCCGAGATGACCCAGGTGGTCCGTCCGTGAACAAGCCGCTGCGGCGGGTCGCGATCTTCTGCGGCCTGCTCGTCCTCGCCCTGCTCCTGCGCGACAACTGGCTCCAGTTCGTCCGCGCCGACGAGCTGAACGCGCACCCGAAGAACCGCCGCGTCCAGATCGAGCGCTACTCCAACGAGCGCGGGAACATCATCGTCGACGGCAAGCCGATCACCGGCTCCGTCGACTCCGGCGACGAGTACTTCAAGTTCAAGCGCACGTACGTGGACGGCCCCATGTGGGCGCCCGTCACCGGCTTCGCCTCGCAGGCGTACGACGCCAACCAGATCGAGAAGATCGAGGACGGCATCCTCACCGGCAACGACGACCGGCTCTTCTTCGACCGCACCCTGTCCATGTTCACCGGGGAGCAGAAGAAGGGCGGTGACGTCGTCACCACCCTCAACGGCGCCGCCCAGAAGGCCGCCTTCGAGGGCCTCGGCGACAACACCGGCGCTGTCGTCGCGATCGAGCCGTCGACCGGCAAGATCCTGGCGCTCGCGTCCACCCCCTCGTACGACCCCTCCTCCTTCGCCGGCTACTCGAAGAAGGACGAGAAGGCGTGGGTCGCACTGGAGGAGAACAAGAACAAGCCCAAGCAGAACCGCGCGATCCGCGAGATCTACCCCCCCGGATCCGTCTTCAAGGTCGTGACCGCCGCCGCCGCGCTGGAGGCCGGCAAGGTCACCGACATCGACGCGGCGACGGACACCCCCGAGGGCTGGAAGATCCCGCTCTCCACGCTCCCGATGAAGAACCACTCGGGCGGCTGCGCCAACGCCAGCCTCAACGAGGCGCTGCGGGTCTCCTGCAACTCCGTCTTCGCCAAGCTCGGTGACGATGTCGGCGTCGAGAAGATGAACGAGATGGCGGAGAAGTTCGGCTTCAACGCCGAGCAGTTCACCCCGGTCCGTTCCGCCGCCTCCGTCTACGACAAGAACGCCGACCGCGGCGGCAACGCGCTCTCCTCCATCGGCCAGTTCAACACCGCGACCACCCCGCTCCAGATGGCGATGGTCACGGCGGCGATCGCCAACGACGGCAAGCTGATGAAGCCGTACATGATCGACCAGCTGCGGGCGCCGAACCTCGACGTCATCAAGCAGAACGAGCCCGAGGAGATGAGCCAGCCCGTCTCCGCGGAGAACGCGCAGAAGCTCCAGGCGATGATGGAGAACGTCGTCGCCAAGGGCACCGGCGGCAGGGCCGACCTGAACATGGACGGCGTGAAGGTCGGCGGCAAGACGGGTACCGCGCAGCACGGCGAGAAGAACGCCAAGCGCCCCTACGCCTGGTTCATCTCGTACGCCAAGACCGACCAGGGTTCCCCGGTCGCCGTCGCCGTGATCGTCGAGGACGCCGAGGGCGTCGGCCGTGAGGACATCAGTGGTGGCGGCCTCGCCGCACCGATCGCGAAGGCGGTCATGAAGGCGGTTCTGAAGAGTCGCGGCTGATCTTGCAAAGGGCCGGTGCCAGCCAGGTACCGGTCAGGTATCAGCTGCCCCGCGCGGGCGGTACCGCCTCTCGGGGCCGGTAGCGTATGCGCGAACAGCACACACCGCCGGACCACCCATGGGTGCGGTCGGGACAGACGGAGAGGGCTGGATTAGCTATGGAAGAGCCGCGTCGCCTCGGCGGCCGGTACGAGCTGGGCTCGGTGCTCGGCCGCGGTGGCATGGCCGAGGTGTACCTCGCCCAGGACACCCGGCTCGGCCGCACCGTCGCCGTGAAGACGCTGCGGGCCGACCTGGCCCGTGACCCGTCCTTCCAGGCCCGGTTCCGCCGTGAGGCACAGTCCGCCGCCTCCCTGAACCATCCCGCGATCGTCGCCGTCTACGACACCGGCGAGGACTACGTCGACGGCGTCTCCATCCCGTACATCGTGATGGAGTACGTGGACGGCTCGACCCTCCGTGAGCTGCTGCACTCCGGCCGCAAGCTGCTGCCCGAGCGCACCCTGGAGATGACCGTCGGCATCCTCCAGGCGCTGGAGTACTCGCACCGCGCCGGCATCGTGCACCGCGACATCAAGCCCGCGAACGTGATGCTGACCCGCACCGGCCAGGTCAAGGTCATGGACTTCGGCATCGCGCGCGCCATGGGCGACGCGGGCATGACCATGACGCAGACCGCGGCGGTCATCGGCACCGCCCAGTACCTCTCCCCGGAGCAGGCCAAGGGCGAGCAGGTCGACGCCCGTTCCGACCTGTACTCCACGGGCTGCCTGCTCTACGAACTGCTCACCGTCCGGCCCCCGTTCATCGGCGACTCCCCCGTGGCCGTCGCCTACCAGCACGTCCGGGAAGAGCCGCAGGCGCCGAGCAACTTCGACGCCGAGATCACGCCGGAGATGGACGCCATCGTCCTCAAGGCGCTGGTCAAGGACCCCGACTACCGCTACCAGTCCGCCGACGAGATGCGCGCGGACATCGAGGCGTGCCTCGACGGACAGCCGGTCGCGGCCGCCGCCGCGATGGGCATGGCGGGCGCCCAGGCGTACAACGGCTACGGCTACCCGCCGGACGACCAGCCGACCACCGCGCTGCGCCAGAGCGACCCGATCGGCCAGACCTCGATGATGCCGCCGGTCCCGCCGGACGGCGGAGGCTACGGCGGGTACGACGGTTACGACGACCGTCCGGACCGTCGCCGCGGCGCCCCGAAGAAGTCGAACGCCTCGACGATCCTGCTGGCGCTCTGCGGCGTCCTGGTGCTGGTCGGCGCGATCTTCATCGCCCGGTACCTCATGGACACCAGCGACACCCCGCAGCAGACGGTGGTGCCGCAGCTCGTCGGCCAGAAGATGGACGAGGCGCGGAAGTCCGTCACCAACGCCCAGGTGCAGGTGCAGGAGGCGGGCACCGAGCGCTGCGAGCAGCCCACCGGCGCCATCTGCCGCCAGAACCCCGTCGCCGACAACATCGCCAAGATGGAGGTCGGCGCCACCATCCAGGTGTGGATCTCCGAGGGCGCGCCGCTCGTGGAGGTTCCGGACGTCCAGGAGCAGTCGCTCCAGCGGGCCAAGGAGACCCTGGAGGGCAAGGGCTTCAAGGTCAAGGTCGACGAGGAGGAGTCCGACGAGGACCCCGGCACCGTCCTGCGGCAGAACCCGCAGAACGGCACCAAGGCCGAGAAGAACTCCGAGGTGACGCTGACCGTCGCCAAGCAGAAGCTGACGCAGCTTCCGTCGGTGACGGGCCGTGACATCAACCTGGCGCTCCAGCAGCTGAGCGGCCTCCAGTTCACCAACGTGAAGCAGGAGGAGGTCGACAGCGACCAGCCCAAGGGCACGGTCCTGGAGCAGAGCCCGGGTGGCCCGAGCAACCAGCCGCTGGACGTCGAGATCACCCTGAAGGTCTCCAAGGGCCCCGCGACGCCGCAGATCACCGTCCCCGCGGACGCTGTCGGCAAGACGCTCAAGGAAGTCCGGGACTACCTCCAGAGCCAGGGCGTGACCGTGGTCGTGGCCGGTTTCGACAAGGACAACGCCCGCATCGCCCAGTCGGTGCCGGCCGCGGGTTCGCCGGTGAAGGCCGGCGACACGGTCACCCTGCTCACCCCCGTGGACCCTGACGCCGCTACCGGTGGCGACAACGCCGGCAACGGCGGCCAGCAGCCGGGCGGCGGGGACAACAACGGCGGCGACAACAACGGGAACAACGGCGACGCCAACAACATCGGCGGCTGGTTCGACTAGCCCTCGGTTGTTTCGACCAGCCCTCGGTGCGATCGCCCGGCGGTCGCCCGGATCGTGCAAGGGGAGAGCCCCGGAGCCTGTGAAGGCTCCGGGGCTCTCCCCTTGTGCTGTTCCTCCGGACGGTCAGCGGAGCTCGGCCGGCGGGGTGCGGTCGGCGTCGACCTTCTCGGTGCGGGCCAGTTCGCCCCAGACGATGTAGCGGTAGTCGGAGGTGTACATCGGCGTGCAGGTCGTGAGGGTGATGTACCGGCCGGGCTCGCTCTTGCCGGACTCCTCGGGGACCTGCTGGAGGACGTCGACGTTGAACTTCGTGGTCTCCGGGAGGGTCTTGTAGACCTTGTAGACGTACCAGGTGTCCTTGGACTCAAAGACGATCGGGTCGCCGTCCTTCAACTTGTGGATGTTGTGGAACTTGGCGCCGTGCCCGTCCCGGTGGGCGGCGAGCGTGAAGTTGCCCTCCTTGTCCTGCGGGAGGGCCGACTTCACGGGGTCGGTGTAGTAGCCGGCGACGCCGTTGTTGAGGATGGAGCTCTCGGTGCCCCGCTTCACGAGGATCTCGTCACCGCCGAAGGCGGGCACGTGAAGGAAGCCGAGCCCGCCCTTGGTGTCGAGGGCGCCGGGGCCCGTGTCGGCCCACTCGCCGCGGACCTGCGCGCCTTCCTTGTCGGCGGCGCGGTCGGCGAGGACGTTCGTCCACCACAGGGAGTAGGCGACGAAGAGTCCGAGCACGAGGCCGGCTGTGATGAGGAGTTCGCCGAAAACGCTGATGAGCCCGGCGATCCGGTTGCGCGCACGTGACACTGGGTCGGCCCTCGTCCCTTCTGGAGGTGTTGGCCCTCAGCCTACGAGTGCCTCCGGCTTTCCCTTGCTGCGCGGGCGCTCCTCGACGAGCTTTCCCCAGACGATCATGCGGTAGGTGCTGGTGAACTCGGGCGTGCAGGTGGTCAGGGTGATGTAGCGGCCGGGCGCGGTGAAGCCGGAGCCCTTGGGGATCGGGTCGATGACGGCGATGTTCGACGGCGGGGTCTGGGGCAGGATGCTCGCCATCTCGTAGGTGTAGTAGGCGTCCTGGGTCTCGACCACGATGGGGTCGCCGGGCTTGAGGCGGTTGATGTAGCGGAACGGCTCGCCGTGGGTGTTGCGGTGGCCGGCGACGGCGAAGTTGCCCTGCTTGTCGGAGGGCATGGCCGACTTGAGCTTGCCGGAGCCGTAGTGGCCCGCCATGCCCTTGTCGAGGACCTTGGCCTTGTCGATGCCCTCGGCGACGGGCACGACGACGTCCAGCTTGGGGATGTACATGATGGCGAAGCCCTCGCCGGGGGCGAAGACGTCGGGCTTGGTCTCGCCCTTGGCCCAGGTGTCCGTGATCCGTTCCTTGGCCTGGTCGACCTCCTGGCCGGCCAGCACGTTGGTCCACCACAGCTGGTAGGCCACGAACAGGAGCATCACGACGCCGAGGGTGATGAACAGCTCGCCGACGACGACACCGAGGCTGTCCTTGGCCGCCTTCGCCTCACGCGCGGCACGCCGGGCCTCGACCCGCGACAACGGACGCCCGGCGGCGGGCGCGGCGGTGGCGGCGGTGCCTTCCGGTGCCGGATCGGCGCCTCTGCGGCTCTTCCCACGGCCCTGCTTGGCGGCGGCCCGGCGCCGTTCGGCCCGTCCGGGCCCGGGAAGGGGCTCCACGGGCCGCGGAGCCGCCTCGGCGACCTCGGGCAGCTGCTGGGTCTCCCCGGCCCCGTAGGGCTCACCTATGGGCTCGTACGCGGCCTCGTACGACGACGGCGGCGGCGAGGGCCGCTCGGACCGACGCTGCGCCCGCGGCTGCGGCTGGTGGTGCTGCGGCTGCTGGGGCTGGGGTTGCGGCTGGTGCTGCGGCTGCGGCTGCGGCTGCTGGTACGGATACGGGTACGGCCCCTGCTGCTCGTAGCCGTACGTCTGCGGCTGCTGCGGCTGCTCGTACCCGGTCTCGTATCCGGGCTCGTACGGGGCCCGCTGCTCGTACGGGGCCGGCTGCTCGTACGGACCGGTGCCGTGGCCCTCGGGTATCGGCTCTGCGCCGGGCTCCCCCGAGTCCCGGAACCACGGCGAGCCCGTGGTCACGCGACGGCCTTGCCCACCACCGGCGCGAGTCCCGTCGACCGGTCCACCGCGCCCTCGTCCCCGCACTGCACCAGCCAGTTGGCGAGCATCAGGTGGCCGTGCTCGGTGAGCACCGACTCGGGGTGGAACTGGACGCCCTCGACGGGCAGGTCGCGGTGGCGGAGGCCCATGATGATGCCGTCCTCGGTCCGCGCGGTCACTTCGAGCTCGGCCGGCAGGACGGCGGGCTCGGCGGCGAGCGAGTGGTAGCGCGTCGCCGTGAACGGCGAGGGGAGGCCGGCGAAGACGCCCTTGCCCTCGTGGACGACGGGCGAGGTCTTGCCGTGCAGCAGCTCGGGCGCGCGGTCGACGACGCCGCCGTAGGCCACGGCCATCGACTGCATGCCGAGGCAGACGCCGAAGACGGGCACCCCGGTGGCGGCGCAGTGCCGCACCATGTCGATGCAGACGCCGGCCTGCTCGGGGGCTCCGGGACCCGGCGACAGCAGCACGCCGTCGAAACCGTCCTGGGCGTGGCTCAGCTCCACCTCGTCGTTGCGGAGCACCTCGCACTCGGCGCCGAGCTGGTAGAGGTACTGCACGAGGTTGAAGACGAAGCTGTCGTAGTTGTCGACGACGAGAATTCGCGCGCTCACTGGCCGTCCACCGTCACATCGTTGAACGGAAGCAGAGGCTCCGCCCAGGGGAACACGTACTGGAAGAGGACGTAGACGGTCCCGAGGACCAGTGCGAGGGAGATCAGCGCCCGCACGAACGCGTTCCCCGGCAGATGCCGCCAGATCCAGCCGTACATGACTTCGCCGCCCCTTCCGTTCGTTACGGCCACCAGAGTACGGGGCGCGGGCGCCGCCGTGGGGAAGCTGTCCGAAGCCTGTGGACGACCGCCCGCCGACGGCCGCCTGTGGACGACCGGCCCCGGACGGGCCTACGCGGCGGGCTTCGCGTGGTGGAGGTCGACCGCGCCGGTGTACCCGGGCAGGGTCACGCCCTTGTGGTCGTCGACCTTCCAGCCGAGCCCGTACGCCTTCACGTACAGCTGGTAGTTCTGGAGCGCCGGGGAGTCGGCGAGCGCCTTGTCGAGCCTGCCCCGGTCGCCGACCGCGGTGATCTTGTACGGGGGTGAGTAGACGCGGCCCTGGAGGATGAGGGTGTTGCCGACGCAGCGGACCGCGCTGGTGGAGATGAGCCGCTGGTCCATGACCCGGATGCCTTCGGCGCCGCCCTCCCAGAGGGCGTTGACGACGGCCTGGAGGTCCTGCTGGTGGATGACCAGGTCGTTGGCCTGCGGTTCGGGGTAGCCGGGGGCGGCCTGGGCGCCGGGCGGGGCGTCGTTGAGGGTGACGGTGAGGCCCTGGCCGGAGATCTCGGTGGTGCCGGCGGCGGTCTCCAGCTCCTTCAGGCGGCGGTCCTCGGCGGCCGTCGAGCCGTCGTCGCGGGCGGCGAGGGAGTCGACCTCGCCGCGCAGGGCGGCGGTGGACTCGTCGAGGCCGGCGTTCTTGTGGCTGCGTTCCTCGATGAGGTCGGAGAGCCTCAGGAGGGAGGCGTCCGTGCGGATGTTGGTGCCCTTGGCGGTGTTGAAGCTGGTCACGAAGAGCAGTCCGGCGAGGGCGAAGACGGCAAGGGTGAGCAGCCGGACGGGGCGCCACCCACTGGTGCGGCCCGGTCCGGCGAGGGGGTCGCGCGGAGTGCCGGCGGAATTGCTCAACGTACCCTGATCCCCTTCTGCGCCGCGGAACCACTACGCTAACGGACGCCCGGGGGACGCAGTCGACCTGCTACGTCACATCCCGGCGACAGCCACAGTTCCCTGCGCGGTCACGCAGCGCATCGACAGGAGAGTCCCTCGTGCCGAAGTCACGGATCCGCAAGAAGGCCGATTTCACGCCGCCGCCGGCGAAGCAGGCCACCAACATCAAGCTGACGAACCGCAGCTGGGTCGCCCCGGTGATGCTGGCCCTGTTCGCCATCGGTCTGGTGTGGATCGTGGTCTTCTACGTCACCGACGGTTCGCTTCCGATCGAGTCCATCCGGAACTGGAACATCGTGGTCGGCTTCGGCTTCATCGCCGCCGGGTTCGGTGTCTCCACGCAGTGGAAGTGAGCTGATCAGCGGTGCGCTTAGCGGGTCCGCCCAGCCACCGTCAAGCTCACCCCAGAGTTTATCCACAGCGTTGTGCACAGCACTGGATAACTTACGAAGATCTGTGGATAACTCGCACCGGGTTGACGCCGGTATGACCGCGAGAAGCGCCCCGGAACAGATCGAAGCCCCCTACCTCTCTGGAGAAATCCCAGGTCAGAGGTAGGGGGCTCCGTCACACCCACGGGCATGGGGAGAACTCGCCACACACTGTGGATAACTCTGGGGAAAGCTCGATTCCCCAGCTCGTCCACAGCCTGCCGCGCTCAGGTGAGCGCGAGCGTCCGTGCGGTCGCGATGCCCACGTCGATCAGCAGCAGTACTCCACAGGCGCCGTACTGGATGAGGTCCCGGCGGGCCCGGGGCGCCCGCACGAGCACGAACGTCACGAGGGCGCCGGCCACGAGTCCACCCACGTGCGCCTCCCAGGAGATCCCCGGACGGGTGAACGTCATCAACAACGAGAAGGCCACGAAGAGGGCCACCGGCCGCATGTCGTGACGGCGCCGGCGGGCCAGCACCACCCACGCGCCGATGAGGCCGTAGACGACCCCCGAGGCACCCAGCGAGGGCTGGTTCGGGGCGGCGACCACATAGGCCAGGACGGAGCCGGACAGCCCCGACAGCAGGCACAGCAGTACGTACCGGGCCCGGCCCAGCTCGGGCTCGACGATCCCGCCGATCACCCAGAGGCCGAGCAGGTTGAAGAGGATGTGCCACGGCTCCTGGTGCAGGACCGTGGAGGTGATCAGCCGGTACCACTCGCCGTCGGCGACCCCGACGACCTCGCCGAGCAGCGGGTTGTACGCGTACCCGATCAGCACGAACTCGTCGACGAACCGGTCGCCGAGGGCCAGTACCAGGACGTAGACCAGCACGTTGATCCCGATGAGGACCTTGGTGACCAGCCGGTCGTCCTTCCTGACGCGGCCGCCGGCGAGCGTCCGCGGCTGGTTGGCGTCGGCCGCGTGGCCGGTGCCGGAGCCGCTGCGGACGCAGTCCGGGCACTGGAAGCCGACCGACGCGGAGATCATGCACGCCGGGCAGATGGGCTTCTCGCAGCGGGCACAGCTGATGCCCGTCTCGGTGTCCGGATGGCGGTAGCAGGGCCGCAGTCCGGGCTGGGTGTCCATGGGTGGGGTCCCGTCCTTCCCGGTCAGCGCTGCTCGATCACCACGGACTCGACCACGACGTCCGTCAGCGGCCGCTGGGTCTGCGCGTCGGTGGCGACCGCCGCGACGGCGTCCACGACGGCCCGGCTCTTCGCGTCCACGACCTCGCCGAAGATCGTGTGCTTGCGGTTCAGCCAGGTCGCGGGGCCGACCGTGATGAAGAACTGGGAGCCGTTGGTGCCCGGCCCGGCGTTGGCCATGGCCAGCAGGTACGGCCGGTCGAACCACAGCTCCGGGTGGAACTCGTCCGCGAACTCGTAACCGGGGCCGCCGGTGCCCGTGCCCAGCGGGTCGCCGCCCTGGATCATGAAGTTCCCGATGACCCGGTGGAAGACCGTGCCGTCGTAGAGGGGGTCCTTGGAGACCTGACCGGTGGCCGGATGGGTCCACTCGCGCTCGCCCGAGGCGAGCTCGACGAAGTTCCGCACCGTCTTGGGCGCGTGGAACGGCAGCAGGCGCACCTCGATGTCGCCCGCGCTGGTCTTGAGGATCGCGTACGGCATGGCCACGGTCCGCCATCCCTCCCTGGTCGTGCGTCACGCCGCGGAGCGGATCGCCTCACGTTCCCGCGGCTCTGGCCAGTCGATCCTCGCATGCCCGCGACGGCCCGCCCGCATGCTCGCGCGGCTCGTCCGCGCGGTCGGCACGCCCTGTCCGTCCCGCCCTCGTGCGCCGTCCGTCCCGCCCTCGTGCCCCGGATGCCCGCCCCGCATGCCGGACCTCGCTCCGGCAGGCATGATGCCGAAAAGGATGGAAAGGTGAAAAACCGATACCGCTCGCCACCGAGGAGGAGGAACCCGTGACTCGCATGGACAGCGTGCGCGCCGCTACGGATTCGGCGAAGGAGAGCGTCCTGCACGCCGCGGACGTGGTGGCGCCGTACGCCGGCACGGCCAAGGACCAGGCCGCGCACTATGCGCACGAGGCGCGGGTGCGGATCGCACCCAAGGTGTCGAGCGCCGCTCGACAGGCACGCGCGCAGGCCCGTGAGCAGTACGCCGCGTATGTGGCGCCGCACGTGCCGCCGCGGGTCGACGACGCCGCGCATCGCGCTGCGGCTCGGACCCGCTCGGTCGCCCACCAGGTGGCCGACTACACCGTTCCGCGCGTCGAGAGCGCGGTCGCCGCGACCGGTCCCGTGGTGGAGGAGGCCGGGTCGCGTTCTGTTGCCGCCTGGGCCGCGCTGCGCGGTCAGGTGACGCCGGACGACGTCCGGAAGATCGTGAGGAAGCAGGAGCGCCGGGCCAGGGCCGGGCGTCTCGTCAAGGGTCTCGCCGTCGTGGGCTTGCTGGTCGGCGGCGCGATCGCCGCGTGGAAGTGGTGGGACAGGCAGGCCAACCCCGACTGGCTGGTCGAACCGCCGGCTCCCACGGATGTGGACGAGGGTTCGGGCATGCCGTCCGCGTCGGAGGTCTACACGGGCGCGGAGGCCGAGGCCGGTACGAGCGTGGTCACGGAATCCGGCGACGTGGAGATCGGGACCGGGACCGTGGCCGGGATCGAGGCGGAGACGGAGACCGAGTCCACGGAGCCCGACGAGCGCCGCTGAACTGGGGCTGTTCCGTTCGATCCGATGGTTCGGAACTGTTTCGCGTGATCCATGGGATCTGGATCTGACTGAGGCGTCGGGTCCGTCTGGTCCGTCTGGTCCATCTGGTCCGTCTGGTCCATCGGGGCCGTCTGGTCCGTCTGGTCCGGGTCCATCGGGTCCGTCCGTTCCGTTCGTCGGCCGCTGCGGGCCGGGCGGGCCGGGGTGCCGGGAGGAAGGTGTCGTGCTCCCCGCACCCTAGGCCGCCGTCGCGAGCGCCAGGTCCGTCAGCGCGGCCGGGTCGCTCGCGAGCGGCGTGGCGGCCCGCAGCTGGCGGACGGCGGGCGAGGAGCCGTGCGCCTCGGCGCCGATCCGCTGCTTGATGGTGGGCGGCAGCGAGCCCTGCCGGACCGGTGCCCACGGTTCCGCCTGCCTCGTCGCCGCGGCCGTCGTGGTGCGCGGTGCGGCGGCCGGGGCGGCGGGGGCGGCCGGCTCCTCGGGCTGGGTCACCGGGGCCTGTCCCTGCGCGGCGGCGGGGGCCGCCAGGCCGACGGAGGCGAGCAGGGCGAAGAGGACGGAGATGAAGGCGGTCCAGAACTGCTTGACCTTGGCGGTGGCCATGGCCCCTCACTTTCGCGTGTAGGCGTTCTCGGATGGTTCATTTCAGGTTGCGCGCTTTACATACCTTCCTCATGATCTGTACGGGCGGCCGTTTCCGGCGGAGCGACGCCGCCGCCGCGCAGTTCTTCGGATGAACACCACCCGTCCGGACCAGTCCCGCCTCTTCGGGCCCCTCCGCAGTGATCCCCGTCACATCCATGTCACAGGCGACGACCCCTCGGTGTCTTGATGCCGAACAGGTCGAACCCCTGCAGACGGAGGAGAAATCATGGGCGGGAACACCGAAGTGGTCGTGATCGGCGGCGGGTACGCCGGTGTCATGGCGGCCAACCGACTCACCCGGCGCGACGACGTGACCGTGACGGTGATCAACCCCCGTCCGTCCTTCGTCCCCCGGCTCCGCCTCCACCAGCTGGTCGGCGGCAGCCACCCCGCGCTCGTCCGGTACGAGGAGGTCCTGGCGGAGCGCGTCCGGCTGACCGTCGACTCCGTGGCCCGGATCGACTCCCACGCGCGCGTGGTGACCCTGGAGTCGGGCGCCACGGTCGGCTACGACCACCTGATCTACGCGGTCGGCAGCACCGCCGCCCGGCCCGCCGTCCCCGGCGTCGCCGAGCACGCCCACCACGTCGCCGAACTGGAGTCGGCCGAGCGCCTGCGGAGCGCCGTCACGGCACTGCCCGCCGGCGTCCCGGTCACCGTCGTCGGCGCGGGCCCGACCGGCATCGAGACCGCCGCCGAACTCGCCGAGGGTGGCCGCCCGGTGACCCTCGTCTGCGGCGGGGTCCTCGGCCCGTACCTGCACCCCAGGGCGCGCCGCGCGGCCGCCCGCCGGTTCGCCGCCCTCGGGGTCACCGTGCTCGACGGGCCCGGTACGAAGGTCACCGAGGTCACGGCGGAGTCGGTCCGGCTCGCCGACGGGCGGACGGTGACCGGCGGGCTCGCCGTCTGGACGGCCGGCTTCGGCGTCCCCGACCTCGCCGCGCGCAGCGGGCTGACCACCGACGCGGCCGGGCGCCTCCTCGCCGACGAGACCCTCACCAGCGTCGACGACGAGCGGATCGTCGCGGCCGGCGACTGCGCGTCCCCCTCGGACCTGCCGTTCCGGATGAGCGCCTACGTCGCCGGCTGCCTCGGTGCGCACGCCGCTGACACCGTGCTCGCCCGGATCGAGGGCCGCCGCCCCGAGCCCGTGGACCTGACGTTCAACGCGATGTGCCTCAGCTTCGGGCGCCGCACGGCGATCTTCCAGATCGCACACAAGGACGACCGCGCGATGGGAATCTACGTCGGGGGGCGGGCGGGGGCGAAGCTCAAGGAACTCGCCTGCACGCTCAGCGTCAAGCACCTGACCGCAGAGGCCCGCAAGCCCGGTGCGCACTCCTGGCCCAAGGACGGCGAGCACCGGCCGCGGCGGCTGCGGGAGCGTGCGGGCCGCCCGGCGGACGCCCCCGCGCACACGGCCTGACCGACGGCCCGGCACACCGACCAGGGGGAGAAGACCTCAGCATGACCAGCGCGCACGACACGGACCGGCCCGCGGATCCGATACCGCGGCAGCCCTCGGACCCGACACCGCAGCGGACCACCGCCCCGGCCTCGACCACGACAACAACCACAGCCACAGCCACAGCCACGACCACAGCCGAAACCACCACAGCCCCGCCCCCGGACCCCGCCACCGACACCTTCGTCGCCCACCGCGACCTGCTCTTCACCGTCGCCTACGAGATGCTCGGCTCGGCGGCCGACGCCGAGGACGTGCTCCAGGAGACCTGGCTCCGCTGGACCGGCGTCGACCTGGCGCAAGTCCGCGACCAGCGCGCGTACCTCGTGCGGATCACCACCCGGCAGGCGCTCAACCGGCTCCGCACCGTACGCCGCCGCCGGGAGGCGTACGTCGGCCAGTGGCTGCCCGAACCGCTGCTCACCACGCCGGACGTGGCCGAGGACGTGGAGCTCACCGAGTCCGTGTCGATGGCGATGATGCTGGTCCTGGAGACGCTCACCCCGACCGAGCGGGCCGTCTTCGTCCTCCGCGAGGTCTTCGAGGTGGAGTACGACGAGATCGCGGCGGCCGTCGACAAGACGCCGGCCGCCGTCCGTCAGATCGCGCACCGGGCCCGGAAGCACGTCGACGCCCGCCGCCCTCGCAAGACGGTCTCCGCGCGCGAGGCACGGGCCGCCGTGGACTCCTTCCGGCGGGCCCTGGAGACCCGCGACCCCCAGGACTTCCTCGACCTGCTCGCCCCCGACATCGTCCTCGTCAGCGACGGCGGCGGGATCAAGCGGGCCGCGCTCCGCCCGGTCGTCGGCGCCGACAAGGTCACCCGCTTCTACCTCGGCGGCACCCTCAGGGCCGACGTCACCGTCACCACCGAGCCCACCGTCGTCAACGGCGCCCCGGCGCTCGCGATCCACCTCGACGGCGAGCTGGACGGAGTCATGGCGGTGCGCGTCGAGAACGGCCTGATCAGCGGCCTGTACTACGTCCGCAACCCCGAGAAGCTCAGCCACGCCATGGCCGCGACCTCCCTCACCCTCCGCTGACAGCCACCCCGCACCGGAAAGGACCCGGAGATGCCCGGACGGACCACGAAGGCCGTACGACCCGGCACCCCGCACGACCGGACCGTCAGGACCGCGGTCGCCCTCCAGACCCTCGCCCTGTTCTTCCAGGCGGGCACCTCCGGCGCCCTGCTCGTCTCCCCGCTGGGCGCGCAGCTCCACGACGTGGGCTCGCGGGTGATGTACGGCGCCTCGATGCTGTACGTGGTGGCCGCGATCGTCGCCTGGCGGGCGGGCGGCGGCAGCCCGAGACCGGTCCTGTACGCCTCCGGACTCCTCGTCCTCGCGTCCGTCCAGGTGGCCCTCGGCATCGCCCACCTGCCCGCGTACCACGTGCCGTTGGGCATCGTGATGGTCGTGCTCAGCACGCTGGACCTGGCCCGCGCGCTGACATCGCCCTCCGCGGCCGAGAACGGCGGCGGGCGCGGAGGAACCGGCCGGGGCGGACCCGTCCGGGCCTGATCACGCGGGACCCGGACGGCGGGCTCAGGCACCGGCGTCGGACACCGCCGTCAGGCACCGGCGTCAGGGGCCGGCGTCAGGGGCCGGTGCGGCGGACCGGATCAGCCGGTCCGCCCCGACGAGGGGAAGAGCCGTCAGGACGGCGCCGACCACACCGATCCACAGGCAGGGCACGATGCCGACGCGCGACCCGAGCCAACCGGCCAGGACCGCCGCCACGGGCATGCTTCCCCACACCACGAAACGGATCGTGGCGGTCATCCGGGCCAGCATGTCCCTGGGGCAGACCCGCTGCCGCACGCTCACCTGCGCGATGTTGAAGGTCACCGCGCCCCAGGTCATGCCGAACTGGCCGAGGACGAGCAGGGCGACCGGGAGCACGAAACCGGACTCGTCCAGGGATCCGGCCAGGGATCCGGCCAGGGATCCGGCCAGGGGGAAGGCCGCCATGGAGGCACCCGCCAGGACGAGGCCGACCGCCATGACCTTCCCCGCCTCGTACCGGGCACGGACCTTGGGGAGGGTGAGCGAGGCCAGGAGGCCGCCGAGGGTGCCGACGCCGAGGACGACCCCCATGACCGTGGAGCCCAGCCCCAGCGTCCTCAGGATGAGCAGGGGTGTCAGCGTCATGGTGAGGGTGGCGAAGAAGTTCGACACCCCCATCGCGACGCACAGCCGCCGCAGGAGCGGGTTGCCCACGACGAACCGGATCCCGGCCAGGATCTCGCGCGCCAGCCGGGACTCCCCTCCCGCCTTCCTCTCGCGGGGCGGTTCGGAGTCCTCGACCGTCGCCAGGAGACCGGCGCACACCACGTAGGCCAGCGCGTCGACGGCGATCACCACGGGCGCGCTCACCGCCCTGAGGAGGAGTCCCGCCGCGGCAGGACCGCCGGCCGCGGAGATCTGCGCCGACGACTCCAGCCTCGCGTTCGCCCGCTCGATGTCCCTGTCGGGGACGATGAACGGCACGTACGACTGGTACGCGACGTCGAAGAAGAC
Organism: Streptomyces sp. NPDC004435; assembly: GCF_042873895.1. NCBI lineage: Bacteria > Bacillati > Actinomycetota > Actinomycetes > Kitasatosporales > Streptomycetaceae > Streptomyces > Streptomyces sp. NPDC004435. The sequence continues at coordinate 250,033 of NZ_JBIAMB010000002.1, forward strand.
GGACGCGACACCGACGACCACCGCGACCGCGTACAGCCACCCGAGCGACAGCCGGTCGAAGGCCCACAGCACAGGGATCCCGGCCAGCACGACGGCCCGCACGACGGCCGCCCGGATCATCGTGGCCCGCTTCGGCCGGCGGTCGACCCACGCCCCGGCCGGCAGACCCACCAGCAGGTAGCACGCGGTGAGCGCGGCCGTCAGGTAGCCGACCTGCGCCGCCCCGGCGTCGAGGGTCTCGATCGCGACCACGGGCAGGGCCACCATCCCGAAGCGCTGGCCGAGCTGCGACGCGGTCTGCGCGGTCCAGAACCTCAGGAACCGACCGCCGCTCGCCTCCGGCACCTGCGGCGCCGGACCCTGAGCCCTCTGGCTCGGAGCCCCCTGCCCCGGAGCCTCCTCGGGGCCCCGCGTCCGCCCCGGACCGCGGCCTTCCTCACGCTTCGGCAAGACGTCCCCTCCCCGCCGACCCGCCACCAACCAGCCAAAACGCCCCCCTGAACCGCGTTTCCGCGGTTCAGGGGGGCGTCTATGAGTGGAGCCTAGGGGAGTCGAACCCCTGACATCTGCCATGCAAAGACAGCGCTCTACCAACTGAGCTAAGGCCCCGGAACAGAGGACAGCGTACCGGTTCTCCCCCCGTGCCGGGCAAAAGGTGGGACTCCCGGTGAACGACCACGCTCCGTAAGATGCTGACCGAGGTTCGCAGTGGCGAACCGCAGGGATGGGGAGAAGTGATGGACGCAGCGCAGCAGGAAGCCACGGCAAGAGCCAGAGAGCTTCAGCGCAGTTGGTACGGGGAGCCGCTGGGGGCGCTCTTCCGTCGGCTGATCGACGATCTCGGGCTCAACCAGGCCAGGCTGGCCGCGGTGCTCGGGCTCTCCGCGCCCATGCTCTCCCAACTCATGAGCGGCCAGCGCGCCAAGATCGGCAACCCGGCCGTGGTCCAGCGGGTCCAGGCCCTCCAGGAGCTGGCCGTCCAGGTCGCCGACGGCAGCGTCAGCGCCGCCGAGGCCACCGACCGCATGGACGAGATCAAGAAGTCGCAGGGCGGGTCGGTCCTGACCGCGGCCGGCGGCCCGACCACCAACGGATCCGGCGCCCCGACCGTGCGCCGCGTGGTCCGCGAGATCCAGTCGCTGCTGCGCTCCGTGTCCGCCGCGGGCGACATCATCGACGCCGCCGACTCCCTCGCCCCGCACCACCCGGAGCTGGCAGAGTTCCTCCGGGTGTACGGCGCCGGGCGCACCGCCGACGCGGTCGCCCACTACGAGTCGCACCAGAACTGACACGGCACGCAGGACCGAAGACGGACGACCGACGACGGACGGGGAGCGGCGCAGCGCGATGGGTGAGGTCTTCGCCGGCAGATACGAGCTGGTCGATCCGATCGGGCGGGGTGGGGCCGGCGCGGTCTGGCGCGCCTGGGACCACCGCCGGCGCCGCTATGTGGCGGCCAAGGTGCTCCAGCAGAGCGACGCCCACACGTTGCTCCGATTCGTCCGGGAACAGGCGCTGCGGATCGACCACCCGCACGTCCTCGCCCCGGCCAGCTGGGCCGCCGACGACGACCAGGTCCTCTTCACGATGGACCTGGTCGCCGGAGGGTCGCTCGCCCACGTCATCGGCGACTACGGGCCGCTGCCGCCCCGCTATGTCTGCACCCTCCTCGACCAGCTGCTCGCGGGTCTGGCGACGGTGCACGCCGAAGGGGTCGTCCACCGGGACATCAAGCCGGCCAACATCCTGATGGAGGCCACCGGTACGGGCCGTCCGCACCTGCGGCTCTCGGACTTCGGCATCTCGATGCGCAAGGGCGAGCCGCGGCTCACCGAGACCAACTACGTGGTGGGGACGCCCGGTTACTTCGCGCCCGAGCAACTCCTCGGCGCGGAGCCCGACTTCACGGCGGACCTGTACGCCGTCGGGCTGGTCGCGCTCTATCTGCTGCACGGCACCCGGCCGGACTCTCAGGCCCTCGTGGAGCACTTCGTCGCCCACGGCACCCCGCCGGCGCCCGCGACCGTCCCCGAGCCGCTGTGGCAGGTCCTGGCGGGGCTGCTCCAGCCCGATCCGCAGGCCCGCTTCCGTACGGCCACGGGCGTGCGGAAGGCGCTGAACGCCGCCGTGGAGATGCTGCCCGAGCCGGAGGACGGCGAGGCGCCGGTCGAGATCTTCGACCAGCTCGGTCCCCTGCCCGCCGGTTTCGGCCCCGAGGGCCCGGCCGCCCGCCCGGTCCAGGACGCCCCTCCGCGGGTGCAGGACTCCCCGCGCGCGGTCCAGGACACCCAGCAGCCGGTGCCGGCCGCCCCGACGTACCAGCCGGTGCCGGGGCCCTCGGAGACGGGCAGTTTCCATCTGCCCCCGCCGGTGGCTCATCCCGCACCCCCCTTCGACCCGGTCCCTCCGCCGACGCATCCACCGGCGGCGGCACCTCCACAGCCGCCGCATCCGCAGACGGCGCACCCCGCGGCGGCGCATCCGTACGCCCCCACTCATCCATACACCGCCCAGCCCGTTCAGGTTCCCGCTCCGCACGGCTCCACGGCGCCGGTGGCGCTCCCCGGACGCCGTCCGGGACCGCCCCCGAAGGTGGCGGTCCCGGTACTGCTGCTCGCGCTGGTGTCGCTCGCGGTCGGGTTCTGGGCGCTGACGCGGATCTGACCCCGCCCCGATCCGGAGGGGACGGGCTCAGGCCCGGCGGCGGGCCAGCAGGGTCCAGGCGCCGAGTCCGACGAGCAGGACGGTGCCGAGGCCGAGGCCGCCGGCGGCCAGGGCGACCATCGTGCCGTCGGCGCTCGCCGCGTCGGCCCCCGTGGCGCCGTTCGCCGCGGCCTCCCGGTCGTCGCCGGTCACCTGGAAGAGACCCGGGTCGCCCGCGTACCCCGGGCCCGCCTTCTTCTCCCCCGTGACGTTGACCCGCAGGATCAGCGGCAGCGGCCCGTCGCCGTACTCCTGGGCGATCTCCGGGCTGAGCGTGGCGGTCAGGTAGTACCAGCCGGCGAAGCGCATGCCGTTGGTGGCGGTCTCGTACGAGGAGCGGTTCTCGTGGGCCACCGGCCGCTGCGGGGCGAGGGCGGCGGTCGCCGGATCGCCTCGGTAGGAGGCCGTCTGGAGGTCGACGAAGCCGCGCGCGGGGTTGTCGAGGCCGAGCGCGAGCGCGTTGCCGACCAGTTCGTCGCCCGCGTCGCTGCTGCCCAGCTCCGCGGTGGCGAAGATCTGCTGGCCCCAGTCGACCGGCACCCGCCAGAAGAGGGTCTCGCCGGGCCGGACGTCCGCCCGCCACTCGCCTTCCTGGAGTGAGACGGCGGTGTGGAAGCCGGCCCCGCCCTGCCGCTCCTTCGGCCCGCCGGCGGGCGGTGCCGGCGTCCCCGAGGGCCACGACTCGGGCAGCTTGTCCGGCCCGATCTTGCTGAGCAGCGGCTCGTTGACGTGCTGGAGCTCCAGCTCCCAGTCGTCCGGGGCGGAGGCGGCGTCCGACTCCCGCTCGACGAGGACGTAGTACGTGCCGGCGTCCTGGCAGGAGATGTCGTCCGGGTGGATGATCCGGCGCGCGTAGCCGGTCAGCGGCCGGACGTGGTCACCGGTCGCGAAGTTGACCTCCTGGTACCCGCACTCGCGGCCCGAGCCGTCCTGGATCGAGATCCTGAAGCCGTCGCCGTACGCGGCCTTCCCGCCCGGCCGGGGGACGGCGACGGCGGAGACGTAGGAGTTCTTCGCGGTGTCCAGGTTGAGCCGGTAGTAGACCTTGCCGTCCTTCTTGAGGGTGTCCCGGTAGGTCCTGCCGGGCTCCAGCGGGTCCGCGTCGGCGCTGGAGGCGGCACCCTGGATCCGCTGCGCCGCGGGATCGAAGGCGTACGGGGGGATCGCGGCGCCGTCGGCGGCCGACGCGGGCAGCGCGGTGAGCGTGCCCACCGCGGCGGCGGCCGTGAGCAGCGCCGCGGCCTTCCGTGTTGCGGCCGCGGTCCGCTCCCGGCGTCCGGTCCCGTGCCCGGCCGTCTCCCCCGCCTGCGTGCTCACGCGCTTCTCCTCGTCGTGTCCGTCACCGCGTCCCGTCCCGGGGCCGTCGTGCCGGACCATCCTGCCCCGCGCCCGCCCCCGGTGTCCGCATCGGGCGGGACGGCATCGGATTTTGCTGGAGCAAGCCTCCGGCTCGCCGCGGCGGGCTCAGGGACTCCGCGTCACGGCCGCGGGGCGGCCCGTGCCGTACAGGGGGCGGAACGCCGAGATCCCGGCCGCGCGGGGCGCGGCCGGGATCTCGGTTTCAGATGGATGCGTCTCAGACACCGGAACCGGACGGCACGGAGTCGGTCGCCTCCGTCCACAGGTCCTGCTCGGCGCGATCCGCCTGGATCTGGCGGTACACGAGGAGCCCGCCGATGGCGGCCAGTGCGACCAGGAGCAGCTTCTTCACCGCGCGACCTCGTCTTTCGTTGACGTAGGAGACTTCTGACGCCCACTCTACACATCGACCGATACCGATCAGTGACCTGTGCGAGCGCCAAACCTCACACAACGAAATCGACCCGGACGGAGGAACCGTCCGGGTCGATCACTTCTGTGGGGCTAACAGGATTTGAACCTGTGGCCTCATCCTTATCAGGGATGCGCTCTAACCAACTGAGCTATAGCCCCGCCGCGCTTTGCGGTGTGTGTCCCGCGCGCTGACTCCTGAACATTAGCGCACGTGGGGGCCAGTCCCAAAATCGCCCGAGCCGGAGGCCCCGAGCGATTCGCGGGGCCGGCCCCACGCGCGGACTACTCGTCCTCGGCCAGCGTCAGCTCGACGCCGCCGACGAAGCCGGCGGACAGGTTGTAGATGAACGCGCCGAGGGTCGCGAGGGCGGTCATCAGGACCACGTCGATCACCGCGATGACCGAGGTGAACATCAGCACCCGCGGCAGCGACAGGAAGGACTGCAGGTCGAAGCCGTTGGACTCGTTCGAGCCCGTCGCCTCGCTGATCGTCCCGCCGACCGTCGAGAAGACGCCCATGGCGTCCATGACCATCCACAGCACGGCCGCCGCGACGACCGTGCAGATGCCCAGCGCGATGGAGAGCAGGAAGCTCACCTTCATGACCGACCACGGGTCGGCCTTCGCCACCCGCAGTCGCGCCTTGCGCGTGCGCGGGGTCGTCCGCGCGCCCGTCCGGGGCCGCCGCACCGCGGAGGCCGACTGGCCGCCCTGGGTGCCGCCGCCGCCCTGCGGGCCGTCGTAGGCCCTCGGCGGGTGGTAGGCGCCCGCCGGCTGCGCCGCGGGCCGTTCGCCCGGCAGAGCGCCGTTGTAGCCCTGATAGGGGGGCTGCTGCCCCCGAGTGTCCGTCACCGCAACCCCCTGGGAGTCCGTGGCCGAGCCACGGGCGCCGTGCGCTCCAGCACCTGCAGAAGCTCCGGCAGCCGCCGATCCGGCGCCCGTGGCTCCACTCACGCTCTACTCCTCGTGATCCCCGGTCGCAGGCTCCGTGCCCTCGACCGATGCCTCGGCCTCGGATGCCTCGATGGCACCCTCGGCGTCGTCGACCTCTTCGTCCTCGCTGCCGGCCTCGGCGTTCCGTGCGATGCCGACGACGGCATCGCGCTTGCCCAGGTTGATCAGCTGGACGCCCATGGTGTCACGGCCGGTCTCCCTGACTTCGTTGACTCGCGTGCGAATCACACCGCCGGACAGCGTGATGGCGAGGATCTCGTCGGTCCCCTCGACCACCAGCGCGCCCACGAGCGAGCCGCGGTCCTCCACGATCTTGGCGGCCTTGATGCCGAGGCCGCCGCGGCCCTGGACGCGGTACTCGTCGACGGGGGTGCGCTTGGCGTACCCGCCGTCCGTCGCGGTGAAGACGAACGTACCGGGCCGGACGACATTCATCGAGAGCAGTTCGTCGTCCTCGCGGAAACTCATGCCTTTGACACCCGAAGTGGCGCGTCCCATCGGGCGCAGCGCGTCGTCCGTGGCGGTGAAGCGGATCGACTGCGCCTTCTTGGAGATCAGCAGCAGGTCGTCCTCGGCGGAGGCCAGCTCGGCGCCGATCAGCTCGTCGTCGCTACCGTCCTCCCGCTCGCGCAGGTTGATGGCGATGACGCCGCCCGAGCGCGGGGAGTCGTAGTCCTTGAGCGCGGTCTTCTTGACCAGGCCGGAGCGGGTGGCGAGGACCAGGTACGGCGCGGCCTCGTAGTCGCGGATCGCCAGGATCTGGGCGATCTGCTCGTCCGGCTGGAAGGCCAGCAGGTTGGCCACGTGCTGGCCGCGCGCGTCCCGGCCGGCGTCCGGCAGCTCGTACGCCTTGGCCCGGTAGACCCGGCCCTTGTTGGTGAAGAAGAGCAGCCAGTGGTGGGTGGTGGAGACGAAGAAGTGGTCGACGATGTCGTCCTGCTTCAGCTTGGTCCCGCGCACGCCCTTGCCGCCGCGCTTCTGCGAGCGGTAGTCCTCGGTCTTGGTCCGCTTCACATAGCCGCCACGCGTGATGGTGACGACGATGTCCTCCTCGGCGATGAGGTCCTCGATGGACATGTCACCGTCGAAGGGCACCAGCTTGGAGCGGCGGTCGTCGCCGAACTTGTCGACGAGCGCGGCCAGTTCCTCGCTGACGATGGTCCGCTGCTTCTCCGGCGAGGCGAGGATCGCGTTGTACTCGTTGATCTTCGCCTGGAGCTCGTCGTGCTCGGCGAGGATCTTCTGGCGCTCCAGGGCGGCGAGCCGGCGGAGCTGCATCTCCAGGATCGCGTTGGCCTGGATCTCGTCGATCTGGAGGAGCCCCATGAGGCCCTCGCGGGCCACCTCGACCGTGTCGCTGCGGCGGATGAGGGCGATGACCTCGTCGATGGCGTCGAGGGCCTTGAGGAGGCCGCGCAGGATGTGGGCGCGCTCCTCGGCCTTGCGCAGCCGGAACTTCGTCCGGCGGACGATGACCTCGATCTGGTGCGTCACCCAGTGCCGGATGAACGCGTCCAGGGAGAGGGTGCGCGGCACGCCGTCGACGAGCGCCAGCATGTTGGCGCCGAAGTTCGTCTGAAGGTCGGTGTGCTTGTACAGGTTGTTCAGGACGACCTTGGCGACGGCGTCCCGCTTGAGCACGATGACCAGGCGCTGTCCGGTCCGGGACGAGGTCTCGTCGCGGACGTCGGCGATGCCGCCGATCTTGCCGTCCTTCACCAGGTCGGCGATCTTCTGCGCGAGGTTGTCCGGGTTGGTCTGGTACGGGAGCTCCGTGACCACCAGGCACTGGCGGTTCTGGATCTCCTCGACCTCGACGACCGCGCGCATCGTGATGGAGCCGCGGCCGGTGCGGTACGCCTCCTCGATGCCCTTGCGGCCGACGACGAGCGCGCCGGTCGGGAAGTCGGGGCCCTTGATGCGCTCGATGAGCGCGTCGAGCAGCTCCTCGTGGCCGGCCTCGGGGTGGGCCAGGTACCACTGGGCGCCCTCGGCGACCTCGCGGAGGTTGTGCGGCGGGATGTTGGTCGCCATGCCGACCGCGATGCCGGCGGAACCGTTGACCAGGAGGTTCGGGAAACGGGCCGGGAGGACCGTCGGCTCCTGGTTGCGGCCGTCGTAGTTGTCCGTGAAGTCGACGGTCTCCTCGTCGATGTCGCGGACCATCTCCATCGACAGCGGCGCCAACTTGCACTCGGTGTAGCGCATGGCGGCGGCGGGGTCGTTGCCCGGGGAGCCGAAGTTGCCGTTGGAGTCGACGAGCGGCATCCGCATCGACCACGGCTGGGCCAGGCGGACCAGCGCGTCGTAGATGGAGGAGTCGCCGTGCGGGTGGTACGTACCCATGACGTCGCCGACGACGCGGGCGCACTTGTAGAAGCCCTTCTCGGGCCGGTAGCCGCCGTCGTACATCGCGTACAGCACGCGCCGGTGGACGGGCTTGAGGCCGTCGCGCACGTCGGGCAGCGCGCGGGACACGATGACGGACATCGCGTAGTCGAGGTACGAGCGCTGCATCTCGGTCTCGAGCCCGACGGGCTCGATGCGCAGCACCGGCTCTTCTTCTTCGGTGGTCACGGGGGGGTTCTCGTCGGCCATTGCTGGTCGTCAGTCCTTTCGTACGGTCAGCTGAGACCGACTCAGATGTCGAGGAAGCGAACGTCCTTGGCGTTGCGCTGGATGAAGGAGCGCCGTGCCTCGACGTCCTCGCCCATCAGCACCGAGAACAGGTCGTCGGCCTGGGCGGCGTCGTCCAGGGTGACCTGGCCGAGCACGCGGTGCTCGACGTCCATGGTGGTGACGCGCAGCTCCTCGGCGTTCATCTCGCCGAGACCCTTGAAGCGCTGGATCGAGTCTTCCTTGATCCGCTTGCCGTTCTGCTTGCCCAGCTCGACCAGCGCGTCGCGCTCGCGGTCCGAGTAGGCGTACTCGAAGTCGTCCCGACCCCACTTGATCTTGTAGAGCGGCGGGCGGGAGAGGTACACGTGCCCGTGCTCGATCAGCGGCCGCATGAAGCGGAAGAGGAAGGTCAGCAGCAGGGTGTTGATGTGCTGGCCGTCGACGTCGGCGTCCGCCATCAGGATGATCTTGTGATAGCGGAGCTTCTCGATGTCGAAGTCCTCGTGGACCCCGGTGCCGAAGGCCGAGATCAGCGCCTGGACCTCGGTGTTCTGGAGGATCTTGTCGATCCGGGCCTTCTCGACGTTCAGGATCTTGCCGCGGATCGGCAGGATGGCCTGGTACATCGGGTTCCGGCCGGACTTGGCGGAGCCGCCGGCGGAGTCACCCTCGACGATGAAGATCTCGCACTTGGTGGGGTCGTTCGACTGGCAGTCGGAGAGCTTGCCCGGGAGGGAGGCCGACTCCAGGAGGCCCTTGCGGCGGGTGAGGTCGCGGGCCTTGCGGGCGGCCACGCGCGCGGTGGCGGCCTGGATGCCCTTGCGGATGATGTCCGCGGCCTCGTTCGGGTTCCGGTCGAACCAGTCCGTCAGGTGCTCGTGGACGACCTTCTGGACGAAGGTCTTCGCCTCGGTGTTGCCCAGCTTGGTCTTGGTCTGGCCCTCGAACTGCGGCTCGCCGATCTTGACCGAGATGATCGCGGTCAGACCCTCGCGGATGTCGTCGCCGGTGAGGTTGTCGTCCTTCTCGCGGAGCAGCTTCTTCTCGCGCGCGTACTTGTTGACGAGCGTCGTCAGCGCGGCGCGGAAGCCCTCCTCGTGGGTACCGCCCTCGTGGGTGTGGATCGTGTTGGCGAAGGAGTACACACCCTCGCTGTACGACGAGTTCCACTGCATCGCGATCTCGGCGGAGAGCAGGCGCTCCTTGTCCTCGGCCTCGATGTCGATGACGGTCGGGTTGACCAGCTCGCCCTTGCGCGAGTTGAGGTACTTCACGAAGTCGACGATGCCGCCCTCGTAGTGGTACTTCACCGTGCGGGCGACCTGCTCGTCGGAGGCCTCGGCGTCAGGGTCGTCGGCGCCGACCGTGGCCTTGGCGGACTCGCGCTCGTCGGTGAGCGTGATCGTCAGGCCCTTGTTGAGGAAGGCCATCTCCTGGAAGCGGCGGGAGAGCGTCTCGAAGGAGTACTCGACCGTCTCGAAGATGTCGGGGTCGGACCAGAACGTGACCGTGGTGCCGGTCTCGTCGGTCGCCTCGTGCTGCGCCAGGGGCGCGGTCGGGGCGCCCATCTTGTAGTCCTGGGTCCAGCGGTGGCCGTCGGTCTTGATCTCCACCGAGACCTTGGTGGAGAGGGCGTTGACGACGGAGACGCCGACGCCGTGCAGACCGCCGGAGACCGCGTAGCCGCCGCCGCCGAACTTGCCGCCCGCGTGGAGGACCGTCAGCACGACCTCGACGGCCGGCTTGCCCTCGGACTCGACGATGCCGACGGGGATGCCGCGGCCGTTGTCGACGACGCGGACTCCGCCGTCGGCCAGGATCGTCACGTCGATGGTGTCCGCGTGGCCGGCCAGGGCCTCGTCGACAGAGTTGTCGACGACCTCCTGCACCATGTGGTGCAGGCCGCGCTCACCGGTCGAGCCGATGTACATACCGGGGCGCTTGCGCACCGCATCCAGGCCCTCGAGGACCTGGATGTTGCTGGCGGTGTACTGGTTGTTCTCGTTGGGGTTGCCGGAATCGGCCACGAAGCGCCCTTTCTGGCACAGCACAGGCCGTGCTCCGGGCATAGGGGAGCCGGCTGCGTCGTTCGACAGTTCCGCAGTGTGGCGGGATTGTCTTCCAGTCTACCGGTACCGCCGACAGTCATGGGGGTTTGCGGGTACCTGAATGCGCATGTGCCGCCCTCGGCGCCCCCGAGACGACTCCCCATATCCGGACAGGGTCTCCAGGGGCCTCTGACGGCCACCTAGCGCTTCGGGCGGTGACGGGTAGTGCCGCCCGGCCGCGGGCGGGTGTCCACCCGGGCCGAACTCGGGGCCACAACCCCCGCGTGACAGCGCCCACCTGCTCGTACCTGCGACGGCACCCGCCCGCTCGGACCCGCGCGACGGCGTCCGCCTGCTCGTACCCGCGTGACAGCGCTCGACCGCTCGGACCCGCGCTCCCGGCGGCCGTGCCCGTACCGGCTCAGCCGTACGTGTCCCCGGGTCCGACGGACCCCGGCGCGCGCAGCGGCCCGTACCGCCGCGCCCCCGCCCCGGGCCCGAGGACCTTGATCAGCCGTACCGTCCCGTGCCCCAGGTCCTCGTTGAGCCGCGCGACCAGCGTCGGCGCCAGCAGCCGCAGCTGCGTCGCCCACGCCGTCGAGTCGCACTGCACGGTCAGCACGCGCGCGTCCGGCTCCTCCTCGTACTTCACCGGTACGCAGTGCTTGGCCAGGTCCTCGCCGACGATCTGCGGCCAGCGGCCCATCACCCCGCCGACGGCCGCCGGCGTCTCCCAGCCGCGCTCGGCAAGCAGCCGGTTGATCGCGGAGCCGAGCGCCATCGGGTCGCGCCCGTCGGCGCGCGCGCCGGAGCGCAGGCCGCCGCGCCGGGCCTGCTTCTGCTGCTGCGCGGCCGCGCCACGCGCGCGTGCCTGCTCCTTGGCGGCGCGCAGCGCGACCCGGGCGAGGTCCACGCCCGAGGGCTCGGGGGCCGCGGGCTTGTCCACAGGCTGTGGGGAAGTTTCGCCGTCGCCGCTCATACGCGCTCCACCGTCCCTCCGGTCACGCTGTACCGCGTCCCGGCCAGGACGCCCGGGACGTCGTCGTCCACCGCCGCGGTCACCAGGACCTGCTCGCCGTGGGCCACCAGCTCCGCCAGCCGCTCGCGCCGGCGCGCGTCCAGCTCGGCGAAGACGTCGTCGAGGACGAGGACCGGCTCGTTGCCCTCGGAACGCAGCAGGTCGTACGAGGCGAGGCGGAGCGCCAGCGCGTACGACCAGGACTCGCCGTGGCTCGCGTACCCCTTGGCCGGCAGGTCGCCGAGGCGCAGCAGCAGCTCGTCGCGGTGCGGGCCGACGAGGGTGACCCCGCGCTCGATCTCCTGCTTGCGGACCTCGGCGAGGGCGGCGATCAGCTGCTCGTACAGCTCCTCGCGGCTCTGTCCGGTGCCGGGGGCGGAGGACCGGTACTCCAGCAGAATCGGTCCGCCTCCGGGCGCGAGCTGTTCGTACGCCTTGTCCGCGAGCGGCTGGAGGGTGTGGACGAGGTCGAGCCGCTGGGCGAGCAGCTCGGCGCCGGCCCGGGCCAGGTGCTGGTCCCAGACGTCGAGCGTGGACAGGTCCATGCCCCGGCCGCCGTGGCGGCGGGCCATGGCGGCGGACTTCAGCAGGGTGTTCCGCTGCTTCAGCACCCGCTCGTAGTCGGAGCGCACGCCGGCCATGCGCGGCGCGCGCGCCGTGATCAGTTCGTCGAGGAAGCGCCGGCGCTCGCCGGGGTCGCCCTTGATCAGCGACAGGTCCTCGGGCGCGAACAGCACGGTCCGCACGATGCCGAGCACGTCACGGGGTCTGACCTGCGAGGACCTGTTGATGCGGGCGCGGTTGGCGCGGCCCGGGTTGAGCTCCAGCTCGACCAGCTGGGAGCGCTCGCCCTGGGTGACGGCCGCCCGGATGACGGCGCGCTCGGCCCCCATCCGGACCAGCGGCGCGTCGGACGCGACGCGGTGGCTGCCGAGGGTCGCGAGGTAGCCGACGGCCTCGACGAGATTGGTCTTGCCCTGGCCGTTGGCCCCCACGAACGCGGTGACGCCCGGGTCGAGGGGTACCTCGGCCCGGGCGTACGAGCGGAAGTCGGCCAGCGAGAGATGCGTGACGTGCATGGTGGGCGCCGGCCTTCCCCCGGTCGCTGTGCACCGGGTGGTGCACAGCCTGTGGATTGCTACTTCTTCTCGACCGCGTGGCCGCCGAACTGGTTGCGCAGCGCGGCGATCATCTTCATCTGCGGCGAGTCGTCCTGACGGGACGCGAACCGCGCGAACAGCGACGCGGTGATCGCCGGGAGCGGTACGGCGTTGTCGATGGCGGCCTCGACGGTCCACCGGCCCTCGCCGGAGTCCGACGCGTAGCCGCGCAGCTGGTCCAGGTGCTCGTCCTCGTCGAGGGCGTTGACCGCGAGGTCGAGCAGCCAGGAACGGATGACCGTGCCCTCCTGCCAGGAGCGGAAGATCTCGCGGACGTTCTCCACGGAGTCGACCTTCTCCAGCAGCTCCCAGCCCTCGGCGTAGGCCTGCATCATGGCGTACTCGATGCCGTTGTGGACCATCTTCGCGAAGTGGCCCGCGCCGACCTTGCCGGCGTGGACGGCACCGTAGGGGCCCTCGGGCTTGAGCGCGTCGAAGATCGGCTGGACCTTCGCGACGTCCTCGGCGGAGCCGCCGTACATCAGCGCGTAGCCGTTCTCCAGGCCCCAGACGCCGCCGGAGACGCCGCAGTCGACGAAGCCGATGCCCTTGGCGGCGAGCTCCTCGGCGTGCTTCTCGTCGTCGGTCCAGCGGGAGTTCCCGCCGTCCACCACGATGTCGCCGGGGGAGAGCAGCTCCGCCAGCTCGTCGACGGTGGACTGGGTCGCCGCACCGGCGGGGACCATGACCCACACGACGCGCGGACCCTTGAGCTTGCCCACAAGCTCTTCGAGGCTGTGGACATCGGCGAGGTCCGGGTTGCGGTCGTATCCGATGACGGTGTGGCCTGCGCGGCGGATGCGCTCGCGCATGTTGCCGCCCATCTTGCCGAGACCGACGAGACCGAGCTCCATCAGAGTGTTCCTTAAGCGTCGTGTGCGGTTCCTACCCGGGTCCGAGCCTACGCCCGGACCCGGCCGCACACCTGTGGGGTCAGCCGCTCAGTCGACGCCCACGCGCGCAGGTCAGCCGCTCGGCCGCAACCGCGTACCGCGCCGCTCGGGGAGCGGTCCTCGGCTCCCCGAGCGGAGGGCGTCAGCCGCTCAGCCGCACCGGCATGATCAGGTACTTGTAGGCGTCGTCCGCCTCCGCGTCCACGGCCGGGCGGCCGCTCAGCAGGGCCGGCTTGGTGGAGGTCGTGAAGGAGAGCTGTGCGACCGGGGAGTCGATCGCGCTCAGGCCGTCCAGCAGGAAGGTCGGGTTGAAGGCGATCGAGATGTCGTCGCCGTCCAGCTGGGCGTCGACCCGCTCCACAGCCTGTGCGTCGTCGCTGGAACCGGCCTCCAGGATGAGCACGCCCTGCTCGAAGCTGAGGCGGACCGGCGTGTTGCGCTCGGCGACCAGGGCCACGCGCTTGACGGCCTCCACGAAGGGGGCGGTCTCGATCACCGCGACCGAGTTGAACTCGGTGGGGAAGAGCGTGCGGTACTTCGGCAGGTCGCCCTCGAGCAGGCGGGTGGTGGTGCGGCGGCCCGCGCCCTCGAAGCCGATGAGGCCCTCGCCCTTGCCGGAGCCGGAGAGCGCGAGGGTGACCGTGTCGCCGCTGGTGAGCGCCTTGGCGGTGTCCAGGAGGGTCTTCGCGGGCACCAGGGCGACCGCGGAGGCGTCCGGGGACTCCGGCTTCCACAGGAACTCGCGGACGGCGAAGCGGTAGCGGTCGGTGGAGGCCAGGGTGACCGTGTCGCCCTCGATCTCGATGCGCACACCGGTGAGGACGGGCAGGGTGTCGTCGCGGCCGGCGGCGATGGCCACCTGGGCCGCCGCGGCGGCGAAGACCTCGCCGGGGACGGTGCCGGTCGCGGTGGGCATCTCCGGCAGCGCCGGGTACTCCTCCACAGGAAGGGTGTGGAGGGTGAAGCGCGACGAGCCGCAGACGACGGTGGCCCGTACACCGTCTGTGGAGATCTCCACCGGACGGTTGGGGAGGGCGCGGCAGATGTCGGCGAGGAGGCGGCCGGAGACGAGGACGGTGCCGTCCTCCTCGACCTCCGCCTCGACGGAGACGCGGGCGGAGACCTCGTAGTCGAAGCTGGAGAAGCTGAGCGCGCCGTCCTCGGCCTTCAGCAGCAGGCCCGCGAGCACGGGCGCCGGCGGACGGGCCGGGAGGCTGCGGGCCACCCAGGCCACCGCCTCGGCAAGTACGTCGCGCTCCACCCGGATCTTCACCGGAACCGCCTCCTGCTTGTTGCTGGCTCTACGTCGACTGCGGGATCCAGTCTGACGTACGCCGCCGACACTCGGTGCGGCTCGGGGTCAAGTCGCGACGAGAGCGGGTCGGGGCTCCGGCGCCGAGTTGTGCACAGGCCCCGCTTCAAAGCGGATTCCGAGCTAACTATGAGTGGCAGTAGTAGTAGGGCCTGTGGAAACCGTGGATAACGCCGTCCACGCAGGTCAGACCCGGTTTTTTGTCCACTGCCCCTGTGGGTGGAACCCGTGGAAAACCACGGTTCTCTGTGGACACCCGAAAGTTCTGCACACCCGATACACAGGCGAGGCGTAGTTCTCCCCAGTGCTGTCCCCAGCTTTCCCCAGGTTCCCCACAGCCCAAACGTCTCCCTTGGTGTGACGCCTTTCACTCCAGCCGGTGAGTGGGGGTGTTGTGTTGCCGAACAGTGGACAGCGGTGTGGAGAAGCTGTGGGCAACCGGCCCACCCCTGTGGGCAGCCGGTGGACAACCTTCCGGGCCCCCTGTGGATGAAGGATTCATCCACAGCCTGTGGAGATCGTTTGCCAACAAATCCACACCCCTCTGAACTGGGGTGATGGCCTGTCACCAGCCCAGCCTGTGGACACAATCCGGATAACTCGACAGTCCCCACCCTGTGGACGGGAGATCATCCCCCAATCTGTGGAGAACCCGCCACCGGAACGGAGTAATCGAACACGGCCGTCCGGGTCATGGCGCCCGCACGCCGCCCGATGGCGGCCCGGCACCGCCCCAGAGGCGGTCCCGAGGTGGTTCTGAGGCGGTCCCGAGGGCGTCCCAAGACGGTCCCGAGGACCCGTCCGTCAGCCCCTCCGCCGGCCCCGACCGGCTCCAGGAACGCCGAAGGGCGCCCCGGGAAGGTGTCCCGAAGCGCCCTGGAAGGCCGTACGGAGGCCGTAGGAAGGCCGTACGGAGGCGGGTCAGCCGTTCTTGATGCGGTTGGTCAGCTCGGTGACCTGGTTGTAGATGGAGCGCCGCTCCGCCATCAGGGCCCGGATCTTCCGGTCCGCGTGCATCACCGTCGTGTGGTCCCGGCCGCCGAACTGCGCGCCGATCTTCGGCAGCGACAGGTCCGTGAGCTCGCGGCACAGGTACATGGCGATCTGGCGTGCCGTCACCAGCACCCGGCTGCGCGAGGAACCGCAGAGATCCTCCACCGTCAGCCCGAAGTAGTCGGCCGTGGCCGCCATGATGGCCGGCGCCGTGATCTCGGGGGACGAGTCCTCGCCGCCCGGGATCAAGTCCTTGAGGACGATCTCGGTCAGTCCCAGGTCCACCGGCTGCCGGTTGAGGCTCGCGAAGGCCGTCACCCGGATCAGCGCGCCCTCCAGCTCACGGATGTTCCGCGAGATCCGGGAGGCGATGAACTCCAGCACCTCCGGCGGGGCGTTCAGCTGCTCCTGCACCGCCTTCTTGCGGAGGATCGCGATGCGCGTCTCCAGCTCGGGCGGCTGCACGTCGGTGGTGAGTCCCCACTCGAAGCGGTTCCGCAGCCGGTCCTCCAGGGTCACCAGCTGCCGGGGCGGCCGGTCGGAGGAGAGCACGATCTGCTTGTTCGCGTTGTGGAGCGTGTTGAAGGTGTGGAAGAACTCCTCCTGCGTCGACTCCTTGCTCGCGAGGAACTGGATGTCGTCGACGAGCAGGATGTCCACGTCGCGGTAGCGCTTGCGGAAGGCGTCGCCCTTGCCGTCGCGGATCGAGTTGATGAACTCGTTGGTGAACTCCTCCGAGCTCACGTACCGCACGCGCGTGCCGGGGTAGAGGCTCCGCGCGTAGTGCCCGATGGCGTGCAGCAGGTGCGTCTTGCCGAGCCCCGACTCCCCGTAGATGAAGAGGGGGTTGTATGCCTTCGCGGGCGCCTCGGCCACCGCGACCGCGGCGGCGTGCGCGAAGCGGTTCGAGGAACCGATCACGAAGGTGTCGAAGAGGTACCGCGGGTTCAGCCGCGCGTGCTGCTCGCCGGATCCGGCACCGGAGCCGCCGCCCGCGCCGGTACCGCCGAGGGAGCCCTGGCCGATGCCGGGCCCCACGCCCTGACCGCCCACGCCCTGACCGTGTCCGGGACCACCGTGTCCCGGACCGCCGTGTCCGTGCCCGGGACCGGGCCGCGGACCGGCCCCCGAGGGCTCGGGCAGGTCGGCGCGCTCGGGCCGCTGCGGCTGCTCGTAGCCGCGCGAGGGCTCGTCGTACCGCGGGCGCCCGGACTGGTCCGGGGCGGCCGGGCCGGTGTAGGGGGCGCGCTCGGGGAAACCGCCGAGGCGCGGCTGCTGCCAGGAGAGGTCCTCCTGGGACCGCGGCCAGGCGCCCGGCTCGGGGCGCGGCGGCTGCTGGTAGTCCGGGTAGGCCGGGCGCGCGGTGGGCAGCCCGTCGTCGGGAAGCGGGCGGTGGCCGTACCCCTCGTACTTCTCGTACGGCTCCGGCTGCGGGCGCTCGTCGTAGCGCGGCTGCGGCGGCCGGCCGGGGGAGGGCACCGGGGGCTCGCCCACGGAGTCGTCGACGGTGATCGCGATCCGGATCGGGCGGCCGCACTCGCGGCTGAGGGTCTCGCTGATCAGCGGGGCCAGCCGGCCCTCCAGGACCCGCTTGCCCCATTCGTTGGGGACGGCGAGCAGTGCCGTGTCCGCGACGAGGGCGAGCGGCTGGCACCGCTCGATCCACTGCTTGTCCTTGGGCTCGATGCCCTGCTGTCCTTCTCCGAGCAGCTGGTCGAGCACGCGTGGCCACACTGCGGCAAGATCAGCAGGTACGTCAGCCACAGGGCACGCTTTCTCGCAGGTCCCACCAATGTGTGGTTCTCGGGACGACAAGGACAGTAAGAACAGAACGGAAGAGATAGTCGAGTCCAGCCACGGTAGTCGTGGCGGCTGACGTGGTTCAAGTTGTTGTCCACAGCCTGTGCACAATGGGGGCCAGCGACGGGTCGGTTTGACCGGATGGCGTAACCGCGCGTACCGTAACCAGGTCGAGTTGTCGATGGCTGCTGCCGCCTGCCTCCGATGGGCAAAGATCACTTTCCGTGATCGCGTAGCGGTGCACTCGAGCGTATGCGAGCTACTCGTGGGCGCACGGTGACAGCCAGGCGATGTCCCGCCACCACCCGAATCATTTCTGGAGCCCCCGAGTGAGCAAGCGCACCTTCCAGCCGAACAACCGTCGTCGCGCGAAGACCCACGGCTTCCGCCTGCGCATGCGTACCCGTGCCGGCCGCGCCATCCTGGCGAACCGCCGCGCCAAGGGTCGCGCGAGCCTGTCCGCCTGATCCACCTAAACAGGTCATGACGTGCTGCCTACCGAGAATCGGCTGAGGCGGCGCGAGGACTTCGCAACCGCGGTACGTCGAGGACGCCGGGCCGGTCGCCCACTCCTCGTCGTCCACCTACGTAGCGGTGCAACGGACCCGCACGCGCCTGGGGAGAGCGCTCCCCCGACGCGTGCGGGTTTCGTCGTGAGCAAGGCCGTAGGCGGTGCGGTCGTCCGCAACCAGGTGAAGCGTCGTCTGCGCCACCTCGTCCGCGACCGGCTGTCCGCGCTGCCCCCCGGTAGCCTGGTGGTCGTACGGGCGTTGCCCGGAGCCGGTGACGCCGACCACGCCCACCTGGCCCGAGACCTGGACGCCGCGCTGGAGCGGCTGCTGGGAGGGGGCAAGCGATGAAGTACCCGCTCCTCGCCCTCATCAAGCTGTACCAGTGGACGATCAGCCCGCTTCTGGGCGACGTCTGCCGGTACTACCCGTCGTGTTCCCACTACGGATTCACGGCCATAGACCGGCATGGCGCGATCAAGGGCACTGCCCTGACCGCCTGGCGCATCCTGCGGTGCAATCCGTGGTCGCCCGGCGGAGTGGACCATGTCCCCCCGCGGAAGCGTCCGCGCTGGCACGAGATGCTCAGGAACGCGCTGCGCGGCGACAAGGGCGGGATCTCCGCCGATACGAGCCCGGCCGCAGAGACCTCGCCCAATGCTCAAGGAGCCTGATTAGTGGACACGATTGCCAGTCTGTTCGCCTTCATCACCACACCCGTCTCATGGATCATCGTCCAGTTCCACAAGGTCTTCGGGGCGATCTTCGGCCCTGACACGGGCTGGGCCTGGGGTCTGTCGATCGTGTCCCTGGTGGTGCTGATCCGCATCTGCCTGATCCCGCTCTTCGTGAAGCAGATCAAGGCCACGCGGAACATGCAGGCGCTCCAGCCGAAGATGAAGGCCATCCAGGAGCGCTACAAGAGCGACAAGCAGCGTCAGTCCGAAGAGATGATGAAGCTGTACAAGGAGACGGGCACCAACCCGCTCTCCTCGTGCCTTCCCATCCTCGCCCAGTCGCCGTTCTTCTTCGCCCTGTACCACGTGCTGTCCAACATCGCGTCGGGCAAGCCGATCGGCGCGATGAACCAGACGCTGGTCGACAGCGCCCGTGAAGCGAAGATCTTCGGTGCGCCGATCGCCGCGAAGTTCATGGACAGCCCGGAGAAGGTCGAGGCCCTCGGCGCCACGCTGCTCGACGTCCGCGTCGTCACCGCGGTGATGATCGTCCTGATGTCGGCCTCGCAGTTCTTCACTCAGCGCCAGCTGATGATGAAGAACGTCGACCTCTCGGTGAAGACCCCGTACATGCAGCAGCAGAAGATGCTCATGTACATCTTCCCGGTGATCTTCGCCGTCATGGGCATCAACTTCCCCGTCGGTGTCCTCGTCTACTGGCTGACCACCAACGTGTGGACCATGGGCCAGCAGATGTACGTGATCAACCAGAACCCGACCCCGGGCAGCAAGGCGCAGGACTCCTACCTCCAGCGCCTGCTGAAGAGCGCCACGGCCCACGGTGAGATCCGCAGCCGCCGCCACAAGGCCGTCGTCAAGGCGATCGTCGCCAAGGGCTCCGACCGCAACGAGAACGAGCGCCGCTTCATCGGTGCCCTCGCCAAGGCCGGCCTCGCCGCCCAGGCCGACGGCACCGTGGTGAAGAGCGACGCCGCCATCGCCGAGGCCGAGGGCACCGCCGCCCCCAAGCGGCAGCAGCCCAAGCGCCAGACCAAGGCCCAGCGCCAGGCCGGCGCCCAGCAGGCCAAGGGCGACGAGACCGTCGAGGAGACGGCGGAGGAGTCCGCGGGCGAGGACGCCCAGGACACCCAGCCGAAGACCTCGCTGGAGAAGAAGCCCGAGACGCCCGCCAAGGGCGGGTCGCAGGGTGGCGGCCGCAGCCGCGCCAACTCCGGCGGCTCCCGCCAGCGCAAGGGCCAGCAGCGGCCCAAGCACCCGTCCTCCAAGAAGTAGAAGCGTCCACGTAGCTAGAAGGAGTCCATCCGTGACGGAAGGCACCACCTCCGCCGCCGAGGGTGGCGACACCCTGACCCGCCTGGAGCAGGAGGGTGAGATCGCGGCCGACTACCTTGAGGGCCTGCTCGACATCGCCGACCTCGACGGCGACATCGACATGGACGTCGAGGCGGACCGGGCCGCGGTCTCGATCATCAGCGACTCCGGCAGCCGCGACCTGCAGAAGCTCGTGGGCCGCGACGGCGAGGTGCTGGAGGCGCTCCAGGAGCTGACCCGCCTCGCCGTGCACCGGGAGACCGGTGACCGCAGCCGACTGATGCTCGACATCGCCGGGTTCCGTGCGCAGAAGCGCACCGAGCTGGCCCAGCTCGGCGCCAAGGCCGCGGACGAGGTCAAGTCCACCGGCCAGCCGGTCAAGCTGGACCCGATGACCCCGTTCGAGCGCAAGGTCGTGCACGACGCGGTCGCCGCCGCCGGTCTGCGCAGCGAGTCCGAGGGCGAGGAGCCGCAGCGCTTCGTCGTCGTCCTCCCTGCCTGACCCCCCTCATCGCGTCGGCCCCGTCTGTTCGCAGGCGGGGCCGATCTTTGTCAGCCTGATAGTTCAGCCACTCAGCCACCACAGCGCGCTCGCACGGTACGCGTGCGGTACGGAAGGACGGTCCCCGTGACGGAGGCAGCGGAGCTCCCCGAGGCGCCCGAGCAGGCACGGAAGGTCTTCGGCGAGTACTTCCCCGAGGCCGTGCGGTACGCCGAGCTGCTCGCGGACGCCGGTGTGAAGCGTGGGCTCATCGGCCCCCGTGAGGTCCCGCGACTGTGGGAGCGCCACCTGCTGAACTGCGCCGTGCTCTCCGAGGTCGTCCCCGAGGGCGTGACGGTCTGCGACGTCGGCTCCGGCGCGGGCCTGCCCGGCATTCCGCTGGCCCTGGTGCGGCCCGATCTGAAGATCACGCTCCTGGAGCCGCTGCTGCGCCGGATCAACTTCCTCCAGGAGGTCGTGGAGCTGCTCGGCCTCGACCACGTGACCGTCGTACGGGGCCGCGCCGAGGAGATGCTCGGCAAGGTCCCGCCGGTCCACGTCGTGACGGCACGTGCGGTGGCGCCTCTCGACCGGCTGGCCGGCTGGGGCGTGCCCCTGCTCCGTCCCTACGGCGAGATGCTGCTGCTGAAGGGCGACACCGCGGAGGAGGAACTCGACGGGGCACGTGCCGCGCTCTCGAAGCTGGGCGTCGTGGAGACCTCGGTGCACCACGTCGGTGAGGGAATCGTCGATCCGATGTCCACCGTGGTGCGGGTCGAGGTGGGGGAGAGCCCCGGCGGAGTGCGCTTCGCGGCCAAGCGAGCCAAGGCCGCCCGGACGAGCAAGACCCGTCGACGCCGCTGAGCGTCGTATTCGTCCGTATTTACGGAGTGTCGGACGGTCCCGGCAAGGCCGCAGGGGCATCGTGTTTCACGTGAAACGTCGCTCACTGCTCCAGGGGATCATCAGCCGCGGGCGCGCGGCTGCCACCCCCCGGGACCGCAGACCCCGTGTGAAGCCACCCGCGAGGGTTACGGAGTTTTCCACAGAGGTGGATTCACCCACAGATCCACCGACCTCGCTGGTTCAGGACCCCGCAGGCATGGCAGGCTCTTCCCATCGCGAGCTTGATGCCGAGGAGAGTGAATCCTTGCGGTCCGACGCCAACATCGCGGGACCGATGACCGATCCGGTCCCCGGTCCCCGAACCGAATCGGCGGGGGAGGATGTTTCACGTGAAACACCGCCCCCGATGGACGACACCCCGATCGGCCGTGCCGCCCAGCTGGCCGTAGAGGCCCTGGGTCGTGCCGGGGAGGGCCTGCCCCGTCCCGAGCAGACCCGCATCATGGTGGTGGCCAACCAGAAGGGCGGCGTGGGGAAGACGACCACGACCGTCAACCTGGCCGCCTCCCTGGCGCTGCACGGCGCCCGTGTCCTCGTCGTCGACCTGGATCCGCAGGGCAACGCCTCCACGGCGCTGGGCATCGACCACCACGCCGACGTCCCCTCGATCTACGACGTCCTCGTCGACAGCAGGCCCCTCTCCGAGGTGGTCCAGCCGGTCCTGGACGTCGAGGGTCTCTTCTGTGCCCCGGCCACGATCGACCTCGCCGGAGCGGAGATCGAGCTGGTGTCGATGGTGGCGCGGGAGAGCCGGCTCCAGCGGGCGATCCAGGCGTACGAGCAGCCTCTGGACTACGTCCTGATCGACTGCCCGCCGTCCCTGGGCCTGCTCTCGGTGAACGCCCTGGTGGCGGGCGCCGAGGTGCTGATCCCGATCCAGTGCGAGTACTACGCGCTGGAGGGACTGGGACAGCTCCTGAAGAACGTCGACCTGGTCCGCGGACACCTCAACCCGACGCTTCACGTGTCGACGATTCTGCTGACCATGTACGACGGCCGGACCCGGCTCGCCTCGCAGGTCGCCGAGGAGGTCCGCAGCCACTTCGGGAAGGAGGTGCTCCGGACCAGCATCCCGCGGTCCGTCCGCATCTCCGAGGCGCCCAGCTACGGCCAGACCGTGATCACGTACGACCCCGGCTCCAGCGGAGCCCTGTCGTACATCGAAGCGGCGCGCGAGATCGCCTTCCGGGGCGCCGCCGTCCACTACGAGCCCCACCAGCACGGCCGCGTGGGGCACCAGAACAACCAGCACAGCATGGCGGAGGAACTTCAGTGAGCGACCGACGTAGGGGACTGGGGCCGCGGGGGCTCGGCGCGCTGTTCGCCGGTGCCCCCCAGGACCAGCAGGCGCCGGAGACCGGCGCCGTCTCCACGCTCCCCGGGAGCGGCGCGGCACGCCTGTTCCCCCAGGGAGCCCCGCAGTCCGAGACCGCGACCGCCCCGGCGGCGCCGGCGGACTCCCCGCCGGCCCTGGTCGCCGGCGCGTACTTCACCGAGATCCCGATCGGTGACATCACGCCCAACCAGCAGCAGCCGCGGAAGGTCTTCGACGAGGACGCCCTCGCCGAACTGGTCACTTCGATCCAGGAGGTCGGCCTCCTCCAGCCCGTGGTCGTCCGCGAGACCGCCGACGGGCGCTACGAGCTCATCATGGGCGAGCGGCGCTGGCGGGCTTCCGACGAAGCCGGTCTGCAGACCATCCCCGCGATCGTCCGCGCCACCGACGACGAGAAGATGCTCCTGGACGCGCTCCTGGAGAACCTTCACCGGGCCCAACTGAACCCGCTGGAGGAGGCCGCGGCCTACGAGCAGCTGCTCTCCGACTTCAGCTGCACCCACGACCAGCTCGCGGACCGGATCGGGCGCTCCCGCTCGCAGGTCTCCAACACTCTCCGCCTCCTGCGGCTCTCCCCCGCGGTCCAGCGCCGGGTGGCCGCCGGAGTGCTCTCCGCCGGCCACGCCCGCGCCCTGCTCGGTGTGGAGGACCCGGAGGCCCAGGACCAGCTGGCGCAGCGGATCGTCTCCGAGGGTCTGTCGGTCCGCACGGTCGAGGAGATCGTGCGGCTCATGGGCTTCGACGAGCCGGCCGCCGTCAAGTCGAAGAAGCCCCGGGCCGGAGCCCGGGTCTCGCCGGTCTTCTCCGACCTTGCCTCCCGCCTCTCGGACCGTTTCGAGACCCGGGTGAAGGTCGACCTGGGACAGCAGAAGGGCAAGATCGTCGTCGAGTTCGCCTCGGTGGAGGACCTCGACCGGATCCTTACGACGCTCGCGCCCGGCGAGGACAAGGTCCAGCGGATGCTGAAGGCCGAGAAGGAGTGGGAGGAGGACGGGGAGTAGTCCCCTCCTCTCACCGAAGATCTGCGGAGACGACCCGCGGACGACACAGGGCGGGGAGTGTTCCGGACATCGCCGGGACGCTCCCCGCCCTTCGTCTGTGCGCGGTGTCGCCCTCACACCCCGATGGATACGATTCCGAGAGGCGTATCCGTGCTCGGTGGCCGTCCGAGGGCCAGGGAAGCGAGGGGCAGCCGTGGGGCGTCGGCTCGTACCGCTCACGCTGGACAATCTTCCGCACCTGCCGAAGCGCTGCCGCTCCTGCGTGTTCTGGGAGCTCGATCCGGTGAGCGGGGACGCGGCCGTGAAGGCCGGCCGCGCGGAGACGGAGAAGGAGGCGTGGATCTCCGCCGTCCTGCTGGAGTGGGGCTCCTGCGGCCGGGTCGTCTACGTGGACGAGGTGCCGGTCGGCTACGTGCTCTACGCTCCCCCGGCCTATGTGCCGCGGTCGACGGCCTTCCCCACGAGCCCCGTGGCGGCGGACGCCGTGCAGCTGATGACGGCCTGGATCATGCCGGAGTACCAGGGTCAGGGGCTCGGCCGCGTGATGGTGCAGACGGTGGCCAAGGACGTGCTGCGGCGAGGCTTCAAGGCGATCGAGGCGTTCGGCGACGCGCGCTGGAAGGAACCGGCTTGTGTGCTGCCGGCCGATCACCTGCTCGCGGTCGGCTTCAAGACCGTTCGGCCGCACCACGCCTTCCCCCGTCTCCGCCTGGAACTGCGGACGACGCTCTCCTGGAAGGAGGACGTCGAGATGGCCCTGGACCGGCTCCTCGGCGCGGTGCAGAAGGAACCGGCTCTGCGTCCCCTGTGACTCCGACGGAAACGGCCCGTCCCCGCAGCGCGGGGACGGGCCGTTTCACGTGAAACAACGCGGGGTCACTTCGCCGCGACGAAGGGCTCCAGGTCGCGGAGGATGGCCGCCTTCGGCTTGGCGCCGACGATGGTCTTCACGACCTCGCCGCCCTGGTACACGTTGAGCGTCGGGATGGACATGACGCCGTACTTGGCGGCAGTGGCCGGGTTCTCGTCGATGTTGAGCTTCACGATCTCGATCTCGCCGTGCTCGGCGGCGATGGCCTCCAGCGACGGGGCGATCTGACGGCACGGGCCGCACCAGGCAGCCCAGAAGTCCACCAGGACGGGCTTGTCGTTCTTGAGGACGTCCTCTTCGAAGGAAGCGTCGGTCACGTTCTTCAGGGCGCCGGCCACGGCGGCCTCCTTAACTTCGCGGGATGTGAGGTGGGGTGAGTTCGGGTCAGACCGCGGGGGTCTCGGCCAGCTTCTCGCTGTCGGCGAGGGCGGCCAGGAAGCGCTCGGCGTCGAGCGCGGCGGAGCAGCCGGTGCCGGCGGCCGTGATGGCCTGGCGGTAGGTGTGGTCGACGACGTCGCCGGCGCCGAAGACACCGGTGAGGTTGGTGCGCGTCGACGGAGCGGCGACCTTGAGGTAGCCCTCCTCGTCGAGGTCCAGCTGGCCCTTGAAGAGCTCGGTCCGCGGGTCGTGGCCCACGGCGATGAAGAGACCGGTCACCGGAAGCGCGCTGGTCTCGCCCGTCTTGGTGTTGCGCAGGGTGAGACCGGAGAGCTTCTGCTCGCCGTGGATCTCGGTCACCTCGTTGTCCCAGGCGAACTTGATCTTCGGGTCGGCGAAGGCGCGCTCCTGCATGGCCTTGGAGGCGCGCAGGGTGTCACGGCGGTGGACGATCGTCACCGACTTGGCGAAGCGCGAGAGGAAGGTCGCCTCCTCGATCGCGGTGTCGCCGCCGCCGACGACGGCGATGTCCTGGTCCTTGAAGAAGAAGCCGTCGCACGTGGCGCACCAGGAGACACCGCGGCCGGAGAGAGTGTCCTCGTTCGGCAGACCCAGCTTGCGGTGCTGCGAGCCCGTGGTGACGATGACGGCCTTGGCGCGGTGCACGGTGCCGGCGGTGTCGGTCACGGTCTTGATGTCACCGGTGAGGTCCACGGCGACGACGTCGTCCGGCACGAGCTCGGCGCCGAAGCGCTCGGCCTGCGCCCGCATGTTGTCCATCAGGTCCGGGCCCATGATGCCGTCACGGAAACCGGGGAAGTTCTCGACCTCGGTGGTGTTCATCAGGGCGCCACCGGCGGTCACCGCACCCTCGAAGACCAGCGGGTTCAGCGACGCTCGGGCCGTGTAGAGCGCAGCGGTGTAACCCGCGGGCCCGGAGCCGATGATGATCACGTTACGGACGTCGCTCACGGGTTTCTTCCTCGTCTCTGCAGACTGCCTACTGCCTACGGGGCGGTGTCTCGGTCACTCTCACCCCACCCAACGGATCCTAAGGGGCGAGCATTCCCGAGAGCGCCGCGCGGCGCGTGCGTGAGACGGAGTATGAGACGGGCGGCGAGGCGTCCGGTGGCGGGGGAGCGCTCAGGGCTTCGGGTAGGAGGCGGTCTGGAGCAGCTGCGCCGGGGTGGAGCCGGTGCAGGTGGAAGAGACGACGTACGCCTGCACGCGGTCGCCGTCGGCCTGGTCCGGGAGGACGAGGAGGTACGCGGGTGCGCCCTCGTACTCGCCACGATCGGAGGCGAGTACCGCGTCCTGACGGCCGGTCCCCGCGACGACGCAGTCGGGAAGGGCGGCGTCACTGTTCCGCTGGGCCGTGCCGAGGCTCCCCGTCTCCGACTCCTCGGCCGAGAGCGACTCGGGCTGACCGCCCTTGGGGGTCCGGTCGGTGCCGCCGTCCGCGAGCAGACTCTGGACCCGCTCCTCCACCGGCTCTCCGGAGAAGGGGCTCAGCGGCGCGCTCGCGGCGGGGTCGGCCTTGGCCGCGTGCGGCTCCGGGGAGCCGTTCTGCGTGAGCGCGTAGAGGCTGTACGCGCAGACCGCGGCAACCAGGGTGCCGGCGAGGCCGCCGAGAGCGGCGATGCGCCCGCGGTGGCGGGTACGGCCCCGCCCGGGTCCGGTGGTCGCCCGAGGGTGCCCGTGGGGGCGAGCAGAGGCGGGGGTACGGCCGTCGCCGGGCCGGGTGGTGGCGGCCGACGGCGATGTTTCACGTGAAACATCGCTTGCCGATGAGGCACCGTTCTCCGAGACTGCCGTGGTTTCACGTGAAACAGGCCGGGCCGGGTCCGGGGCGGTGGCGTCGAGCAGCGCCTCCGCCGCGAGGGCGGCGTCGATCCGCCCGGCGATCTCGGCCGGCATGCGCGGCGGGCCGGGGAGTGTCCCCAGGAGTCCGCGGATCTCCTCCAGGGAACTCCGGACGTCGGCACAGAGGACGCAGCCGTCGAGGTGCTTGCGGATCGTCGCGGAGCGGCTCGGAGGGAGCAGCCCTTCCGTGAGGTCGGAGATCTCCGAGACGTCCGGGTGCTGTGCTGCGTCGGCCTTGTCGGTCGTGGTCACGCGCGCCCACCTCCGCCCTTCACAGCAGCTGGATCAGTCGGTCCGGTTTCCCTCGGCTCCGACACCGGTGGGACGGACGCCCCCGGCGTCCGGTTCCTTCCCCCTTCAGGACCCTCGTTACCCACGGTGTCGGCGCGCAGATGAGTGAGCATCGGCAGCAGCCGCGCCCGGCCGCGAGCGCAACGACTCTTCACGGTGCCGGTGGGCACACCGAGGATGTCGGCCGCCTCGGCGACCGGGTATCCCTGCATGTCGACGAGGACGAGCGCGGCGCGCTGGTCGGGGGCGAGGGTGGCGAGCGCGGCGAGCAGCTGTTGGTGGAGGTCCTCGCGCTCCGCGGGCGCCTCCGCGGACTCGTGCGGTTCGAGGAGCTGCTCGAAGCGCTCGGTGTCGTCCACGGGGGAGGTTCGGCGGCTGGCGCTCTTCCGGACGCGGTCCAGGCAGGCGTTCACGGTGATGCGGTGGAGCCAGGTCGTGACGGCCGACTGTCCCCGGAAGGTGTGGGCGGCCCGGAAGGCCGAGAGGAGGGCGTCCTGGACGGCGTCCGCGGCCTCCTCGCGGTCCCCCAGGGTGCGGAGCGCCACCGCCCACAGTCGGTCGCGGTGGCGCCGTACGAGCTCACCGAAGGCGTCCGGGTCCCCGGCGACATGACGGGCCAGGAGTTCCCGGTCGTCTGCGGCGTCTATTGGACGGTCCAACGGTGAGCCCCCTCCCCTGTCGTCGTCAGCCCATGACCTTGACTTCGCTCAGCTGGCCCCGGTACTGGCCCTCGACGAGGGGGAGCTCCGTCAGCCAGACCAGAACGTAGCGGGTCGTGACCGGTTTGGGCAGCTCGACCTTCACGTCGGTGCCGGACTTGGAGGCCTGGGTGGTGAAGCCCTCCGCCGTGGACGGCGCGGCGGACGCGCCGGTGGGCGCCGTGCGGATCTCCACCGAGGTGTGCCCCACGAAGGAGAGATCGACCGAGCTGACGTTCTGCTCCGACCCCAGGTCCAGGACGATTCCGACGCCGGACTTGAGATTGGCGAAGCCCGCGCCGAAGTAGTTCTTGGTGTGCCAGAACGTGCTCGGGTCGCCGTCGTAGGCGTTCCCCACGGCCTCGGGGTACTCCTCGCCGTTTCCTCCTGGGGGCGGGTCGAAGTCGTCCGCCGACGCGATGGTGAGCGGCTTCGGCGGTTCGGGCTTCTCCTCGGCCTGCGGCGCCGGTGCCGGGTTGTTGGTGGTCGGGTTGTCGCGCGGCAGGAGCCGGTCCGCGATCTGCCAGCTGCCGAGGCCCAGGGCGGCGATCAGCAGGGCGCCCACGGCCCACTTCAGCGCCTTGCCGGTGCGGCTCTCCAGCGGCGCCGGCGGGACCGGGATCGGCTGGGTGGGCATCGGGCGCGGCTGAGGGCGTCCGTACGTCCCCTGCTGGTACGTGGTGCGCTGGTACTCGGCGGGGGCCTGGAACTCCGGCTCCGGCGGCTTGACGCGCGGCATCGCCGCGACGGCCTTGGCGAGCTCGTCCGGCGTGGTGCACGGCGGCTCCTGCCGGGAGGCGGTGGCCCCGTCGTTGGCGAGGGCGCGCATGGCGATCTCGGAGAGGCCCCGGTGGACGCCGGCGCGCACCTGGTCCGGCGGGATCAGGCCGACGCCCTTGGGCAGCCCGGAGAGGCCGTAGGCGTCGTTCTCGTACGGCCAGCGCTGGGTGAGTGCCGCGTACAGGAGGGCGCCGACCGCTTCGGTGTCGGCGCGCTGCGGGCGCTCGGCGGTGATGCCGCGCAGGGCGGCGTTCACGGCGAGGCCGCGGATGCGGTACTGGCCCGTGGAACTGCGCAGGATGGCGCTCGGGGTGAGCCGCAGGTGCGCCAGGCCCTCGCGGTGCGCGGCGGCCATGGCCTGGGAGACCTGGGTGACGAGCTGGTAGGCGTCGTGGGCCTGGAGCGGGCCGTCCGCCAGGAGCGCGGTCAGCTCCGTGGTGTCGGGGAGCCACTCGTGGACGACGTACACCAGGTCGTTCTCCTCGACGGCGTCGAGGACCTGGACGAACCGGGGGTCACCGAGGAGGGCCGCCGAACGGGCGGCGGCCAGGACCGAGCGGGCACGCGGATGGTCGGCCGGCAGCAGGTGCACGCCGACGGCCCGCCGCAGCTTCTCGTCGACGGCACGCCAGCTGCTGAAGCCGTCCAGACGGGTGACGCACTCCTCCAGCCGGTAGCGCCGGGCCAGTTTGTGGCCGCTGTGCAGCTCGGGCGCTGTGATGGAGGGCTGTTCGCCGTTCTTCCGTTCGTCCGCCTTCTGCTCGGGGGCCCCGGTGGGGCCCTCCGCCGTCTTGCGCTCTTCCGCCACCCCGTCGGTCGCGGCCGTGTCCGCCTGCGCGGTCAGCGGGTCGTCACCGCTGTTGTCGGCCACGTCGACGGCAGCCGTGCTACGTTCCGCCACCGTCGTTCCTGCCTCCCCATCCGTTGCGCCACATCCAACAGCCAAGCCAATTGTGCCCACAGTCGGACGCTATGCACGACACACGGTGCCCCCCGATGGTTGTCCTGGAGGACGGGATCAGCGTCCCAGACGGCCCCGCACCATACCGACGAGGGTGTTCAGCTCGGTGATCCGCATGCGTCGAGCGGCGACGAAGAAGACCCCGAGGAGCACCGCGCCGCCGACGACGAGCGCGACCAGCGAACCGAGGGCGCCCTCGCCGAGCAGCTTCAGCAGGCCGAAGCCGACGGCGCCGGCCACCACTGCGGCGGGCAACGAGGCCATGCAGAGCCGGGCGTAGGTGCGCAGGACGTGGGAGCCGTCCAGGTCGCCGCCGAGGCGCTTGCTGAGCCGGCGCCAGGCGATGCCGACGCCGACCGCGTACGCGAGGCCGTAGGAGGCGGCCATGCCGACCACGGCCCACTGGGCGGGCAGCACGACGTAGCAGAGCGCGGAGGCCGCCGCGTTGACGGCGGCGACGATGACCGTGTTGTAGAAGGGCGTCCGGGTGTCCTCGTAGGCGTAGAAACCGCGGAGGACGACGTACTGCACGGAGTACGGGATCAGGCCGAGGCCGAACGCCATCAGGATGAAGCCCATGCCCTGGGCCGCCTCGACGCCGCTGGAGGCGTACAGCAGGGTGCACATCGGCACGCCGAGGGCCAGGAAGGCGAAGGAGACCGGGACGATGGCGACGGCGGAATTGCGCAGGCCCTGGGAGATGTCGTCGCGGACGGCGCCCGGGTCGTCGTCGCTGGCGGCGCGGGAGATCCGGGGCAGCAGGGCGGCCATGACGGAGACCGTGATGATGGCCTGCGGCATGCCCCAGATCAGCTGCGCGTTGGAGTACGCGAGGAAGCCGGCGCCGTTCCTGCCCGACTCCTCGCCGGCCGCGGTGGCGAGCTGGGTGACGACCAGGACGCCCGCCTGGTTGGCGAGGACGAAGAGGACCGTCCACTTCGCGAGCTTGACGGTCTTGCCGAGGCCGTGGCCCTTCCAGTCGAAACGGGGCCGGAAGCGGAAGCCCGCCTCGCGCAGGTACGGGATCATCGCGAGCGCCTGGACGACGAGGCCGAGCAGGGTGCCGATGCCGAGGAGGCGGATGCCCTCGTCGGGGATGGTCTGCACACCCATGTGGGACTCGGCGGAGGTGCCGTACACCCAGATGAACAGGCCGAAGGTGATGATCATGACGATGTTGTTGAGGACCGGGGTCCACATCATCGCGCCGAACTTGCCGCGGGCGTTGAGGATCTGGCCCATCACCACGTGCACGCCCATGAAGAAGATCGTGGGCAGGCAGTAGCGGGCGAAGGTCACCGCGACGCTGTTGGCGGCGGCGTCGTCGGCGATGGTGTTCGACATCAGCCGGATCAGCACCGGCGCCGCGAAGACGGCGGCGACGACGATCAGGCCGAGCGCCACCATGACGAGGGTGAGCAGGCGGTTGGCGTACGCCTCTCCGCCGTCCTCGTCGTCCTTCATCGAGCGGACGAGCTGCGGCACGAAGACCGAGTTGAGACCGCCGCCGACCGTCAGGATGTAGATCATCGTCGGCAGGGTGTACGCGATGGTGAAGGTGTCGCCGAGCAGCGCGGCACCGAGGGCGCCGGTGATGACCAGGGAGCGGACGAAGCCGGTGAGCCGGGAGACCAGCGTGCCGGCGGCCATCACGGCGCTCGACTTCAGCAGCCCGGAGGCGCGGCCGGTCTTCTTCGGCGCGGGAGCGGGCAGCGGGTCGGGCTCCGCGGCGGGGGCGGGCACCTGGCCCTGGCCCTGCTGGTCCCGGTAGAGGTGGGCGAAGGCGTCCTGTTCGGGCCGCTCCTCCTCGCTCGCCCGGGTCACCAGGTCGTCGACGCCGGTGAACTGGACCGTGCGGGCGTCGTCGCCGTACGGGAGGTGGCGGGACGGGCCGTCGGGCTCGGGCGCCGGGGTGTGGGCCCAGACCCGGGGGTCGGGGGCGTGGTGGGGCGCGGTCGGCTGCTGGTAGAGCGGCTGCGGTTCCGGGTACGTGCCCGGCGGTGGCGGCGGGTGGGCGGCGCGGTCGTAGAGCGCCTCGGTCACCGGGTCCTGCGCGGACAGGTCCTGCGCCCGGTAGGGGTCGTGGGCGTAGGCGTCCTGGACGTAGGGGTCCTGGGGGTACGGGTTCTCGGCGTAAGGGTTCTCGGAGGGCGCGGTGGCCGGGGGCTGCGCCGGGGCGGGGTACGGGTTCTGCCCGTAGGGGGCCTGTGCGTAGGGAGTCTGCCCCTGAGGGTTCTGTCCGTAGGGAGCCTGCCCGTACGGGGTCTGCTCGTGCGGGCTCTGCCCCTGAGCGGCCCTGCCCTGAGGGTGCTGGGGAGCCTGCCCGTACGGGTCCTGCTGCGGGTACCCGGGGTGCTGCTCCTGCCCGTGCGGCGGGGGCGGCGGTACGGGCTGCCCGTCGCGCGCGGGGGGTGCCGGGGGCGTACCGCCGGACGGCGCGGCGCCGCCCGCACCCTGGCCGCGGTCAGCGTCGTACGGCGCGTTCATGGATACCCCACCTCATCGTCCCCGGCCGACCGGCCACGACATCGCTCAACGGTCCACTTTCTCACTCGGGCCCGACGGGTCGCCGCTTTCGGGGCCGGTGTCCGTGTCCGGGTCACTCGGGTGCTCGGTTCCGCCCGCCGTGTCGGCGCCGGACCGGTCGTTCGCGGGACCGGGCGCGGCGAGCGCCTCCCCGGCCGGGGACTCCTGCCGCGCATCCGCCTCGGACGCCGGCACCGGGACCTTGACCGGCTCCGTCCCGCCCCCGGCTTCGGGGTCGGCTTCCAGGCCGGCTTCGGGGTCGGCCTCCGCCTCGGTCTCCGCGGCGCGGGCGGCCAGGCGCTTGCGCTGGCTGTACATGCGGACGCCGGCGAGGACGAGGAGCAGCACACCGCCGGCGATGACCAGCATCACCGTCGGGGTCATCTCGGAGACCTTCACGGAGAAGGTCATCGGCGAACCGTAGGGGGTGCCGTCCACGGTGTAGAGCTGGGCGGTCATCGAGACCTGGCCGTTGGCGTTGGCCGAGGCGGGGAACTTCACCGACTGGCTGTGCCCGGCGCGGAC
Organism: Streptomyces sp. NPDC004435; assembly: GCF_042873895.1. Classification (NCBI taxonomy): domain Bacteria; kingdom Bacillati; phylum Actinomycetota; class Actinomycetes; order Kitasatosporales; family Streptomycetaceae; genus Streptomyces; species Streptomyces sp. NPDC004435. The sequence goes on from NZ_JBIAMB010000002.1 coordinate 282,441, forward strand.
CGTGATGGGCAGCTCGGCCGAGGTCTCGCCGTCGACCTTCAGACGGGTGCCGTTGCTGGACGTCAGGCGCAGGACCAGCCCCTCCACGTCCTGGAGCAGCTTGTTCTGCACCGTGACGGGGATGGTGGCGCTGCGGCCGGAGAGGGTGAGGTCGGACTTGTCGACGAGCAGGACGCCCTTGGTGAGCCGCTGGAGGACGTCCTCGACCTCGACCCGGTAGATCGCCGCCTCGCGCGCGCGCCCGCGCCAGGAGGCGGACATCTCGCGGTTGATGGCGTTGCCGACCGGCGGGACGACCCTCGTCGCGTCGGTGAGGATGACCTTGAAGTCGTCCAGTTCGTCGCGGGTGGTCTTCATGTCCCGGAACGCCTGCACCGGCAGCTCGCTGTCGCGGAGCTTCTTCGGGTACTGCGAGGCGCGCGGCACCGTCGTGGAGGCGTCCGGGTCGGGCTTGGCGGCGGCCGCGGCGACCAGGTCGAGCGGCTGGGTCCAGCGCTTGGCGCCGAGACCGCGTACGGCGGAGGCCATCGCCTGGGCCTGGGCCACGCTCGGCCGGCGCTGCGGGGCGACGACGACGCTGCGCTGGTCCTGCGGCTGCTCCAGGGTGATGGCGAGGGTCTGGGCCAGGAACTCCTGGACGGCCAGCGTCGAGGTCTCGGCCCGGACCATGTCGCCCTGGAAGGCCGTCGACAGCTCCGCGTCGCTCACCACCGCCGTGGTCCCGCCGCCGAGGGGGCGGGCCGCGGTCGGCGTGTACGGGAGGCCGTCGTCCTGGATGCTGTCGCTGCGGGCGATCACCTTGCGGGCGCCGGCCGAGGTCGCGACCGCCATGATCGACGGGTCGACGGCGCCTTCGACGGGCCAGGCGAAGTCGGTGGCGGGCTGGACGTGGAGGATCGTCTCCACGGTCGGTCCGGCCAGCTGCGTCGCCGACTGGAGGTGCTGCAACGAGCCGGGGACGGTCTTGCCGCGGTGGGCGAGGGAGGCGAGGTCGGGATCGGCGAAGGGCAGCGCGACGACCTTGCGGCCCTGCACCGCCTTCTCCAGCATGCCGAGCCAGCGCTCCGCCAGCTTTCTGTTCGCCTCTGTGCCGGCCGTGTGCCCGGTGCCGTCCTTGACGCGGTAGCCGTTGGCCATGGCGTCGACGGAGGCCAGCAGGTCCGGGTCGATCACCCAGGTGACCGGGAGGCCCTGGCCCAGCGTGACCAGCTCGTCCAGCCGGCCGCCGGGGCGGAGCTCCTCGGCCAGGTCGTCGTCCTGGAAGACGGGGGTCTGCTGGTCGTCCGAGGCGGTGTCGGCCGAGATGTGGGCCGAGGACATCAGCGGCCAGAGGTACGTGACCTGGGTGCGCTTGTCGGTCGGCTCGGGCTGGTACGGCAGGAAGGTCCGTTCGATGCCGAGGACGCGGTCGTACTGCTGGTCCGAGGTCTGCCCGGTGAGGGAGACGCCCAGCTGGTAGACACCGCCCTCGTCGTCGAGGTCGAGCTTCGAGACCGGCACGGAGATCCGGAAGTCGCGGCTGACCCCGACGTCCAGCCGGGGGATGTCGATCTCGGGGACGGCGTCCAGCGGCCGCGGGTCGCTGTCGGAGCGGAAACCCTTCCGCCGGGCGACCTGGTCGATCTCGCTGCGGCTCTCCATCCTCGGGCCGACCCGAAGGTTGACCGTGGCGTCCGTGATGGCCCGCTTGCCTCGGTTGGTCAGCGTCCCGGTGACGGTGACGGTGTCCCCCTCGACCGGGGCGCTCGGCGCGAGCGTGTCGATGGACACATCGACGGTGCGGGAGACCGGGCCTTCCTCGGCTGCCTGAGCCGACGCCGAGGGGTTCTGGAGGAGGCCGGCGAGGAGCGGTGCTCCGACGGCGACGGTGAGGGTGCGCCGCAGCCATCGGCGGGCAGGGGAGCGACCGGTTCCCTGGAAAGCTGCCGCCTCAGCCACGCGTTCGCCCGTCCTCGTCGTTGTCGGTGGTGCCGGTGATGCCAGTGGTGCCCGGTTGCCGTGTCCAGGCATGGTAACGAGGCACGGCGGGGCCGAGTGCCGGGGACTCCTCCAGCCGATGACCCCCGAGAGGACTGTTTTCACAGGAACCCCACAGGCGCCCCGGGCCCGGACCGGACGGGGCCGCCGGGAAAACGGGGGCGTCGGGACGGAGCGGTGCCCGTACCCTTTTCTGTTGTGCCGAACGCCAACGAAGACACCTCGACCGAACTGAGCCAGGTGCAGCGCCGCGCCGTCAGCGAACTGCTGCGCGTGTCCCCTGTAGCCGACGACCTCGCCCGCCGCTTCCAGGAGGCCGGATTCCGCCTCGCCCTGGTCGGAGGCTCGGTACGGGACGCCCTCCTCGGCAGGCTCGGCAACGATCTGGACTTCACCACGGACGCCCGCCCCGAAGACGTCCTGAAGATCGTCCGCCCCTGGGCCGACGCCGTCTGGGAGGTGGGGATCGCCTTCGGGACGGTCGGCTCGCAGAAGGACGGCTACCAGATCGAGGTCACGACGTACCGCTCCGAGGCGTACGACCGCACCTCCCGCAAGCCCGAGGTCTCCTACGGCGACTCCATCGACCAGGACCTCGTCCGGCGTGACTTCACCGTCAACGCGATGGCCGTGGCGCTCCCCGAGAAGGAGTTCATCGACCCGTACGGCGGCCTGGAGGACCTCGCGGCCCGTGTGCTGCGGACCCCGGGCACCCCGGAGGAGTCCTTCTCCGACGACCCCCTGCGCATGATGAGGGCGGCCCGCTTCGCCGCCCAGCTCGACTTCGAGGTCGCTCCCGAGGTCGTCACGGCGATGACGGAGATGGCGGACCGGATCGAGATCGTCTCGGCCGAGCGCGTGCGGGACGAGCTGAACAAGCTGCTGCTCGCCGCGCACCCGCGCAAGGGCCTCGGCCTGCTCGTCGACACCGGTCTCGCCGCGCACGTCCTCCCCGAGCTGCCCGCGCTGCGGCTGGAGAGCGACGAGCACCACCGGCACAAGGACGTGTACGAGCACTCCCTGACCGTCCTCGACCAGGCGATCGACCTGGAGGAGGACGGCCCGGACCTGGTGCTGCGCCTCGCCGCGCTCCTCCACGACATCGGCAAGCCGCGCACCCGCCGCTTCGAGAAGGACGGCCGGGTCTCCTTCCACCACCACGAGGTGGTGGGCGCCAAGATGACCAAGAAGCGCATGACCGCGCTGAAGTACTCCAATGAGCTGGTCAAGGACGTCTCGCGGCTCGTGGAGCTGCATCTGCGCTTCCACGGGTACGGGACGGGCGAGTGGACCGACTCGGCCGTACGCCGCTACGTCCGCGACGGCGGCCCGCTCCTCTCCCGCCTGCACAAGCTGACCCGCTCGGACTGCACCACGCGCAACAAGCGCAAGGCGACCGCGCTCTCCCGCGCCTACGACGGCCTGGAGGACCGCATCGCCCAGCTCCAGGAGCAGGAGGAGCTGGACTCGATCCGTCCGGACCTCGACGGCAACCAGATCCAGCAGATCCTGGAGATCAAGCCGGGGCCGGCCGTCGGGCAGGCGTACAAGTTCCTGCTGGAGCTGCGGCTGGAGAACGGGCCGATGGAGTACGAGCAGGCCGTGGCCGCGCTCAAGGAATGGTGGGCCGCGCGCGACTGACGCGCCATGTTTCACGTGAAACACCGGACGGGGGGCGCCACCGCGGCCCCGCCGGTGCTTCACAGCCGGTGTTTCACGTGAAACATCACCCCCGGGCGCGTTCTCCGCGCAGCAGCAGCGCGATGGCCGCGTACCCGGCCGCCACCAGAGCGATCAGCAGCGGAGACCGGCCGTCGGGCGGCAGCATCAGGGCGGCGACCCCGGCCGCCGCCACGAAGGCGACGTTGAAGAGCACGTCGTACAGGGAGAAGACCCGCCCTCGGAAGGCGTCGTCCACGTTCGTCTGCACCACGGTGTCGGTCGCGATCTTCGCCCCCTGGGTGATGAGCCCCAGGACGAACGCGGCGACGAGGAAGGGCGTGGGCGCGAAGGGCAGCGCCAGCACCGGTACGAGGACGGCTGCCGCGCCCGCGCACAGGGTCATCCAGCCGAAGGGCCCGAACCGCCCCACCGCCCAGGGCGAGAGCACCGCGGCGGCGAAGAAGCCGGCGCCGGAGGCGGCGACGGCGATTCCCAGCAGCCCCAGCCCCTCGGACTCGGTGGTGCTCCAGGCGTACCGGCAGAGCATGAGCACGGTCACGAGCAGGGCGCCGTAGCAGAAGCGCATCAGCCCCACGGCGGTGAGCGCCCGGGCGGCCGGGCGCCGTTCCGAGAGATGGCGCAGCCCGGCGGCGAGGCCCCTGGCGGTGGTGACGACGGCCGTGGAGATCCGGGGGGAGACCTGGTCCGGGTCGGGTCCGAGCAGCGCCCGGGGGATCCGCAGCGAGGCGAGCGCGGCGCAGAGGTAGAGGACGGCGCCGAAGGCGACCACGGCCGCGTCGGAGTCGTCGGCCAGCAGCCGGACGCCGAAGGCGAGGCCGCCGCCGACGGTGGCGGCGAGGGTGCCGGCGGTGGGCGAGAGCGAGTTGGCCACGACGAGCCGTTCTTCGTCGACGACCCGGGGCAGCGCGGCGGAGAGCCCCGCGAGGACGAAGCGGTTGACGGCGGTGACGGAGAGGGCGGAGGCGTAGAAGAGCCAGTCCGGGACGGAGGCGAGGATCAGCACGGCGGTCCCGCCGGCGAGCAGGGCGCGGAGGAGGTTCCCGTACAGGAAGACCTGGCGGCGCGGCCAGCGGTCGAGGAGGACTCCCGCGAAGGGGCCGACGAGGGAGTACGGGAGCAGGAGCACGGCCATGGCGGAGGCGATGGCGGTCGCGGATGCCTGTTTCTCGGGGGAGAAGACGACGTACGTGGCCAGGGCCACCTGGTAGACGCCGTCGGCGCACTGCGAGAGCAGCCGGACGGCGAGCAGGCGACGGAAGTCGCGCAGGCGCAGCAGTACGCGCAGATCACGTACGACGGACATGGCAGCAAGACTCACATACGGCGAGGGTCCCCGGGCAGTGCCGCGGGGACCCTCGTCAGGTGAAACGCATCGGACCTCGGAGGGTCAGCGCTCGACCTCGCCCTTGATGAACTTCTCGACGTTGGCCAGGGCCTCGTCGTCGAAGTACTGCACCGGCGGGGACTTCATGAAGTACGAGGACGCGGAGAGGATCGGGCCGCCGATGCCGCGGTCCTTGGCGATCTTCGCGGCGCGCAGGGCGTCGATGATGACGCCGGCCGAGTTCGGGGAGTCCCAGACCTCGAGCTTGTACTCCAGGTTCAGCGGGACGTCGCCGAAGGCGCGGCCCTCGAGGCGGACGTACGCCCACTTGCGGTCGTCCAGCCAGGCCACGTAGTCCGACGGGCCGATGTGGACGTTCTTCTCGCCCAGCTCGCGGTCCGGGATCTGCGAGGTGACGGCCTGCGTCTTGGAGATCTTCTTGGACTCCAGGCGGTCCCGCTCCAGCATGTTCTTGAAGTCCATGTTGCCGCCGACGTTGAGCTGCATCGTGCGCTCAAGGCGGACACCGCGGTCCTCGAACAGCTTGGCCATCACGCGGTGCGTGATGGTCGCGCCGACCTGCGACTTGATGTCGTCGCCGACGATCGGGACACCGGCCTCGGTGAACTTGTCCGCCCACTCCTTGGTGCCGGCGATGAAGACCGGGAGGGCGTTGACGAAGGCGACCTTGGCGTCGATGGCGCACTGGGCGTAGAACTTCGCCGCGTCCTCGGAACCGACGGGCAGGTAGCAGACGAGGACGTCGACCTGGCGGTCCTTGAGGATCTGGACGACGTCGACCGGCTCCTCGGCGGACTCCTCGATGGTCTGGCGGTAGTACTTGCCGAGACCGTCGAACGTGTGGCCGCGCTGGACCGTGACGCCCTTGCTCGGGACGTCGCAGATCTTGATGGTGTTGTTCTCGCTGGCGCCGATGGCGTCCGAGAGGTCGAGGCCGACCTTCTTCGCGTCGACGTCGAAGGCGGCGACGAAGTCGACGTCACCGACGTGGTACTCGCCGAACTGGACGTGCATCAGGCCGGGCACCTTGGTCGCCGGGTCGGCGTCCTTGTAGTACTCGACGCCCTGCACCAGCGACGCGGCGCAGTTGCCCACGCCGACGATGGCTACGCGAACCGAACCCATTCCGGTTGCTCCCTGTGTGATCGTGGAAGCCCTGCTGTCGCAGGGTTTCACTTGGTGGTGTCATCGGACGGATCCGGCCGGGTACTGCCCCCGTGCCGGGGCAGGCCGCCCGTCTCTCCAGAATCGTTGTCGTGCGGAACGTCGGGGCCGGGGCGCTGGTCGCGCCCCGCCCGTTCGCTCTCGATGAGCTCGTTCAGCCAGCGCACTTCGCGCTCCACGGACTCCATTCCGTGGCGCTGGAGCTCAAGCGTGTAGTCGTCGAGGCGCTCGCGCGTCCGGGCCAGCGAGGCGCGCATCTTCTCCAGGCGCTCCTCCAGCCGGCTGCGGCGGCCTTCGAGGACCCGCATCCGCACCTCGCGCTCGGTCTGGCCGAAGAACGCGAAGCGGGCGGCGAAGTGCTCGTCCTCCCAGGCGTCGGGGCCGGTGTGGGAGAGGAGCTCCTCGAAGTGCTCCTTACCTTCCGGCGTCAACCGGTAGACGATCTTGGCCCGGCGTCCTGCGAGTGACGAGGCGAGGGCCTCCTCGGGGGCGCTGCCCGGTTCCTCGATCAACCAGCCGTTGGCGACCAGCGTCTTGAGGCAGGGGTACAGCGTCCCGTAGCTGAACGCCCGGAAGATGCCGAGCGAGGTGTTGAGGCGCTTGCGCAGCTCGTAGCCGTGCATGGGGGCCTCGCGCAGCAGGCCGAGAACGGCGAACTCGAGGATGCCGGAGCGTCTGCTCATCCGTCGCCTCCTCCGTCCTGCGGTCCGCCCTGGGAAGTCTTTATGCCGTGCTGATGTATCGACTCGATACATCATGACGATAGAACGGCCCGAGAGGTCCGACAAGTAGGAGTGCCGTGACCGGCGTCACATCGTCAATTCACCGTGTGCGACTTGCCTGATTTGGGGTGAACTCCGGCGCAAGAGGGGTTTTGGCCGTGCGTAGTCTGTGCGGCATGCACACCACCGGGAACCAGGAGCCGCGCTGGGGCGTCAGTGCAGCGGGTGACCGGCTGCGATACGAAAGGGGCCTTCCATGGGCTCCGGTCGTGCGCATTTCGGGGGGACCGGAACTCAACTGCCGCTTCCAGGCGTACACGCCTGCCCGAGGAGTAGTCGTTCGATGAGCGAGCACCGTCGCAGAATGCCGTCGCAGGAGCCGCCGACGGGCGGCCGCGCGGCGGCACGACGCGCCGCCCAGCAGCCGGCCGGCCGCAGGTCGGCCCCGGCCCATGACACCGGTACGGGGACGCCCCCGTACGGATCGCCGGCCCCCTACGGGGCTTCCGGCGCGTACGGGGGGGCCGAGTCGTCCTCCCACGGGGAGGAGGCGCGTCCGTACGGCGGCCGCGCGGAGGCCCGGCGCGCCGCCCAGCGGGGCGGTCGCCGACGCGCGCCCGCGGCCGGTCCGGGTGGACCGAACGGGCCCGGTGGCGGCGGTGGCCGTCGCGGTGGAGGCGGCGGCGGTGGCGGCCGTGGTGGCGGCCCGGGCGGTCGTCCGCCGGGCAAGAAGCGGATGATCGACTACCCGCGCCACGACAAGGACGGCTGGCGTCGCTGGATGCCGTCCTGGAAGCTCGTGACGGGTACGTTCCTGTTCTTCTGCGCGCTCCTCATGGGCGGCGCGGTCATCGCGTACTCGCAGGTCGTCATCCCCAAGGTGGACGCCACCGCGACCTCGCAGAACAACATCTACTACTGGGCCGACGGCACCCGCATGGTCGCCACCGGCGCGGGCCAGAACCGCCAGATCGTCGGAATCGACCAGATCCCGAAGGTCATGCAGGAGGCCGTGATCTCGGCCGAGAACAAGACCTTCCGGGACGACTGGGGCGTCGACCCGATGGGCATCGGCCGCGCCGTGTGGAACATGGCGAAGGGCGGCGAGACCCAGGGTGGCTCGACCATCACCCAGCAGTACGTGAAGAACGGCCTGCTCGCCGACCAGTCGCAGACCCTCTCCCGGAAGGTGAAGGAACTCTTCATCTCCATCAAGGTCGGCAACGAACTCGAGAAGCCCGACATCCTGGCCGGCTACCTCAACACCGCCTACTACGGCCGCGGCGCCTACGGCATCCAGGCCGCCTCCCGCGCGTACTTCAACAAGGACGCCAAGCACCTCAACGCCTCCGAGTCGGCGGTGCTCGCCTCCGTGCTCAAGGGCGCCACGTACTTCGACCCGGCCGGCTACCCCGAGGTCGACCCCGAAGCCAGCCCGGCGAACAACCTGGCCCGCCTCACCGAGCGCTGGACCTGGATCCTCGACGAGATGGTCAAGGACCAGAAGATCGGGGCGGACGAGCGGGCGAAGTACACGACACTGCCGAAGATCCAGAAGCCGAAGCAGGACGCGCAGCTGAGCGGCCAGATCGGCTACCTGGTCGCCACCGCGAAGGCCAACTTCCGCAGCAAGTACGACATCAGCGCCGAGGCTCTGGATCTGGGCGGATACGAGATCCACACCACCTTCGACAAGAAGAAGGTGAAGGCGATGGAGGACTCGGTCAAGAAGATCTACGACGAGTACATCGACGAGAAGAAGCGTCCGGACGACGACACCCACGTCGAGTTCGGCGGAGCGTCCGTGGACGTCAAGAGCGGCAAGATCGTGGCGCTCTACGGTGGCCAGGACGCGACCAAGCACTACACCAACAACGCCGACACCACCGGTGCCCAGGTCGGTTCGACGTTCAAGCCCTTCGTGCTCGCCGCCGCGATGAAGGACGGCGTGCGCGACCCGGAGGGCGACCCGGTGCAGGGCCCCTCCACGCGGACCCTGGTCGACCCCGACAAGAGCCGCTACAACGGCAAGGACGACCTCAAGGTCCGCGACTACCGCGGCGAGATCTGGCACAACGAGGAAGGAGCGGAGTGGAAGCAGAACAACGAGGGTGACACGAGCTACGGCAACATCACCCTTCGCAAGGCCATGGTCGTCTCCGCCAACTCCCCCTTCGTGCAGCTCGGCATGGACGTCGGCATCGACAAGGTGCGTGACATGGCCATCGCCGCCGGTCTGCGTCCCGACTCCCTGGTGAAGGGCGAGGTTCCGTCCTTCTCGCTCGGTATCTCCAGCCCCAGCGCGATCCGCATGGCCGGCTCCTACGCCACCTTCGCCAACCAGGGCGAGCGCAACGAGCCGTACTCCGTGACCAAGGTGCTCAAGCAGGGCCAGGTCATCTACCAGCACGATGCGGCGCCGATGCAGGCGTTCTCCACTGCCATCGCCTCCAACATCACCGACGTGCTCCGCAGCGTCGTCGAGGACAAGGGCGGCACGGGCAAGAACGCCGCTATTCCGGGTCGCCAGGTGGCCGGCAAGACCGGTACCACCGACAAGAACAAGTCGGCCTGGTTCGTCGGCTACACCCCGCAGCTCTCGACGGCGATCGACATGTACCGCTTCGACGACGACGAGACGAAGAAGGGCCGAGAGTTCCTGGAGATGTACGGCACGGGTGGCCAGGACTCGATCCACGGTTCGTCCTTCCCGTCGCAGATCTGGAACGACTACATGACGGACGCCGTGGCGGACCTGCCCGTCGAGGAGTTCCCGGAGCCGGAGAAGCTGCCGGACGCCCAGGCGGTCTACGGCGGTGGCGCCACGCCCAAGCCGACGCCCACCCCGACGCCGACCGAGACGGCGACGCCGACCGAGACGGCCACCACCGCTCCGACGACGACTCCCCCGCCGACGCCCACCGACACGGGCCGTCCGACCACCACCAAGCCGACGCCCGGCAAGACCACCTGCGGTATCTGGGACGGCTGGGACTGCAACGACAACGGCGGCGGCAACAACAACGGCGGCACCGGCGGCACGACCGCTCCGACGCCCACGGACACGGGGACGTCGACGCCGACGGAGTCGACCACCGCACCGGGAGGCTCCGACAGCGGGGGCAACGGGAGCGGCGGCAACAACGGCGGCGGCAACAACGGTGGCGCCGGCGGCGACAGCGGCGGTGACACCGGCGGAGAGCCCTCCGAAGGAGCCACCGGAGGCGGCAGCATCTTCGACTGAGGTCGCCGGGGCTCCGACCCGAAGGACGGGACCCCGGCGCGGCGAGGGCCGCCGCGACCACTCCGGACAGCACGTACGGAGTGGTCGCGGCGGCCCTCCGCGTTTCACGTGAAACATGCGGCCCGGCCACAGCGGCACCCGTGTTTCACGTGAAACACGGGTGCCGCTGCCGGTTCCCGCCCCGGGCACACGATTCCCGACCCGGTCGCAGGGCCGGATTCCCAGGGGCGTACGGCAGGATGTCACCCATGCCGAGCCTGAAGAAGACGAGCGGTCCCCTGGACGGGCCCGCGGAGCCGGACGGAGCGCGCGGGGAGAAGCCCCCGACCGTCGCCCCCACCCGGCGCGACGAGGTGGCCGCCGCGGGCAGCGAACTCATCGGTGGCCGCTACGGGCGCCGCGCCCTGCCGGGCAGCGGTCCCGCAGGCGGGCAGTTCACTCCGGTGCGGGTGATCGCCCTGGTGGCCATCGGCATGTTCGCCCTCGGCATGGTGCAGAAGCTGCCCTGCTACAACTGGGCCTGGTTCCGCGGCACCACCTCCCAGTACACCCACGCCTGCTACTCGGACATCCCGCACCTGTTCGCCGGTCGCGGCTTCGCCGAGGGCCTGGTGCCGTACTTCGACCGGCTCCCCGGCGACATACCGTTCCTGGAGTACCCCGTCCTGACGGGCCTCTTCATGCAGGTCGCGGCTTGGCTGACGCCCGGCGGCGAGCTCCAGGGCCAGGAACAGGCGTACTGGCTCGTCAACGCCGGCCTGCTGATGGTCTGCGCGGCCGTCCTCGCCGTCTGTGTGGCCCGGACGCACCGCCACCGCCCCTGGGACGGCCTGCTGGTCGCCCTGGCGCCCTCCGTGGCCCTCACCGCCACCATCAACTGGGACCTGCTGGCCGTGGCGCTCACCGCCGCCTCGATCCTCATGTGGTCCCGCTCCCGGCCGCTGGCCGCCGGCATCCTGCTCGGCCTCGCCGTCGCCGCCAAGTTCTACCCGCTCCTGCTCCTGTGGCCCCTGCTGCTGCTCTGTGTACGCGGCGGGCGGCTGCGGGCCTTCGGCACCGCGCTGCTCGGCGCGGTGGGCTCCTGGCTCGTGGTGAACCTGCCGGTGATGCTCCTCGCGTCCGACGGGTGGAAGCAGTTCTACCTCTTCAGCCGCGACCGGAACGTGGACTTCGGCTCCATCTGGCTGCTCGTCGGCCAGCGCAGCGGCACGCCCATCCCGCCCGAGCGTGCCAACCTGTACGCGCTGCTGCTCCTGGTGCTCGCCGCCGGCGGCCTCGCCTGGCTGGCCTTCGCCGCCCCGCGCCGGCCCCGGCTCGCCCAGCTGGCGTTCCTGATGGTCGCCGCGTTCGTCCTCACCAACAAGGTCTACTCGCCGCAGTACGTGCTGTGGCTGGTGCCGCTCGCCGCGCTCGCCCGGCCGCGCTGGCGCGACTTCCTGATCTGGCAGTCCTGCGAGGTGCTGTATTTCCTCGGGATCTGGATGTACCTGACGTTCACCGGGAGCGGCAGCAAGCAGGGACTGCCGCTCGACGGCTACCACTTCGCGGTCGTGCTGCACCTGCTGGGCACGCTGTACCTCTGCGTCATGGTCGTACGGGACGTCCTCGCGCCCGAGAAGGACCCGGTCCGGCGCGACGGCTCGGACGACCCCTCGGGCGGTGTCCTGGACGGGACCCCGGACACCTACGCCGTGGGCAGGGCGGCCCATCCGGCCCGGCACGCGGCCCCGGCGCCCGAGACCGGCGGACAGGAGTTGCTGGTGACATGGGGAACCCCCGGGGCCGAGGGCTCCCGGGGGTGACCGCAGGGCGCGGCCGTACGGCGTGACCGTACGGCCGGCCCGTCGCCTCAGCGCTCGACGAGCCGGTCGTACTGCGTCGTAGTGTGACGCAGGTGCGCGGTGAGCTCGTCGCCGACCTGGGGCTCCTGCGCGTCGGCCGGCACGAAGAGGATCGACACCTGCATGTGCGGCGGCTCGGCGAACCAGCGCTGCTTGCCCGCCCAGACGAACGGCGACAGGTTCCGGTTGACCGTGGCCAGACCGGCCCGCGCCACGCCCTTGGCGCGCGGCATCACGCCGTGCATCGCCTTCGGGGCCTCCAGGCCCACGCCGTGCGAGGTGCCGCCGGCGACGACGACCAGCCAGCCGTCCGAGGCGGCCTTCTGCTGGCGGTAGCCGAAGCGGTCGCCCTTGGCGACGCGGGTGACGTCCAGGACCGAACCGCGGTACTCGGTGGCCTCGTGGTCGCCCAGCCAGAGCCGGGTGCCGATCCGGGCGCGGAAGCGGGTCTGCGGGAACTGCTGCTGGAGCCGGGCCTGCTCCTCGGCCCGCAGGTGGCTCACGAACATGGTGTGCAGCGGCAGCCGGGCGGCGCGCAGCCGGTCCATCCAGGAGATGACCTCCTCGACGGCGTCCGTGCCGTCCGGGCGGTCGAGCGGCAGGTGCAGGGCGAAGCCCTCCAGGCGCACGTCCTCGATCGCGGAGGCGAGCAGCGCGAGCTCCTCCTGACGGACGCCGTGCCGCTTCATCGAGCTCATGACCTCGATGACGACGCGGGCGCCGACCAGGGCGTGCACGCCGTCCACGGAGGAGACGGAGCGGATCACCCGGTCGGGCAGCGGCACCGGCTCCTCGCCGCGCCGGAACGGCGTGAGGACCAGCAGGTCACCGCCGAACCAGTCCTTGATCTTGGCCGCTTCGTACGTGGTCCCCACCGCGAGCATGTCGGCGCCGAACCGGGCCGCCTCCTCGGCGAGGCGCTCGTGGCCGAAGCCGTAGCCGTTGCCCTTGCAGACCGGGATCAGACCGGGGAACTGGTCGATCACGGTCTTCTGGTGCGCCCGCCAGCGAGCGGTGTCGACGTAGAGGGAGAGCGCCATGGCCGGCCCGGAACCTTTCTGATGGCTGCGGTGGGGTGTCGGAGATGTGTACGAAACCCGCGGAACTATGAGGGTACGCAAGCTCCGCGGGGAGCGTCAGCGGCGCGACATGTAGATGTCCAGCGCCTTGTGCAGGAGCTTGTTCAGCGGGAAGTCCCATTCGCCGACGTACTCCACGGCCTCGCCGCCGGTGCCGACCTTGAACTGGATCAGGCCGAAGAGGTGGTCGGTCTCGTCGAGCGAGTCGGAGATGCCGCGCAGGTCGTAGACGGTCGCGCCCATCGCGTACGCGTCGCGGAGCATCCGCCACTGCATGGCGTTGGACGGGCGGACCTCGCGGCCGATGTTGTCGGAGGCGCCGTACGAGTACCAGACGTGGCCGCCGACGACGAGCATGGTCGCCGCGGAGAGGTTCACGCCGTTGTGCCGGGCGAAGTAGAGGCGCATCCGGTTGGGGTCCTCGCTGTTGAGGACGTTCCACATGCGCTGGAAGTACGAGAGCGGGCGCGGCCGGAACTTGTCGCGGACCGCGGTGATCTCGTACAGGCGCTGCCACTCGGCGAGGTCCTCGTAACCGCCCTGGACGACCTCGACGCCGGCCTTCTCGGCCTTCTTGATGTTGCGGCGCCACAGCTGGTTGAAGCCCTTGAGGACGTCGTCCAGGGAGCGGTTGGCCAGCGGGACCTGGAAGACGTAGCGGGGCTGCACGTCGCCGAAGCCGGCGCCGCCGTCCTCGGCCTGCTGCCAGCCCATCCGGCGCAGCCGGTCGGCTACCTCGAAGGCCTGCGGCACGACCTCGGTGGCCTGGACGTCCTTGAGGCGCTTGACGTCCGGGTCCTGGATGCCGGACTTGATCGCGGCCGCGTCCCAGCGGCGGATGACGACCGGCGGGCCCATCTTCACCGAGAAGGCGCCCTGCTGCTTGAGGTGGGCCAGCATCGGCTGGAGCCACTCGTCGAGGTTGGGGGCGTGCCAGTTGATGACCGGGCCCTCGGGGAGGTAGGCCAGGTAGCGCTTGAGCTTGGGGAGCTGGCGGTAGAGGACCAGGCCGACGCCGACGAGCTCGCCGTTCTTGTCGAACCAGCCGAGGTTCTCCGAGCGCCACTCGGTCTTCACGTCCGCCCACGCCGGGACCTGGCAGTGGCTCGCGCCGGGCAGGGTCTGGATGTACGCCAGATGCTGCTCTCGGCTGATGGTCCTCAGGGTCAGGCTCATGCGGGGCGCTCCTCGGCAGGTGTGTCCCCATCGGTCAGGGGCTCCGGCTCTCGCGCCGAAGCCTACTGTGACCGGGGAGCGCCCCGAAGGGCCGCGTGGGCCCTGACGTGCTCTGCGTCGTCCGACCGGTCAGCTGATCACGCCTCCGAACAGCCCTCCGTGGGCCATGCCGAGGAAGAAGCCCACCGCCGAGGCGCCGAGGCCGATGATCAGGAAGAAGCGTTCGCGGGTGGTGACGGAGATGAACTGCCCGTAGGCCCCGGTCAGGATGCCGATCAGGCCCGACCACGAGCTGAGCAGGTGCAGGTTGTGGAACTGCGCCGTGACGAAGGACAGGATGCCCAGCGCCAGCGTGACGGCGAGCAGCGTGTCCACGAGCGGGTGCGGCTTGCCGTCCGTCGCGAAGAGGGAGTGGCCGGGGTCGGGTCGCATTGCCTGTGCCATGGGGCACCTCCTGGCGTGCCGTGCGGAGGGCGGCGCATCCTAGCGCCGCCGACGTCCGATGTGTACAGATTGCGTCCCCTCCCCGCCGGATTTCAACCGCAAGGCGATGTGCAGGTACTCTGTACGGTCTGCGCCGGTGTCTGCCCTGGTACTCCCAGCTGGGACGCCGTCGCATCACGCATCACGACCCTCCTGCCACGGAACGACCGTGGCCGCTGAGTCCAAAGGAGGTGGGTTCCACATGCGTCACTACGAGGTGATGGTCATCCTCGACCCCGATCTCGAGGAGCGCGCTGTCTCCCCGCTGATCGAGAACTTCCTCTCCGTCGTCCGTGAGGGCAACGGAAAGGTCGAGAAGGTCGACACCTGGGGCCGTCGTCGTCTCGCCTACGAGATCAAGAAGAAGCCCGAGGGCATCTACTCGGTCATCGACCTGCAGGCCGAGCCTGCGGTCGTCAAGGAGCTCGACCGCCAGATGAACCTGAACGAGTCGGTCCTCCGGACCAAGGTCCTCCGCCCCGAGACCCACTGAGCTTCCGCTCAGAGGTAATCGGGTCCGAGTAGCAGCAAGCAGCCAGAAGCAATCCCGCCGAGAGGTTCACCCATGGCAGGCGAGACCGTCATCACGGTCGTCGGCAATCTCGTCGACGACCCCGAGCTGCGCTTCACCCCGTCCGGTGCGGCGGTCGCGAAGTTCCGCGTCGCGTCCACTCCCCGTACCTTCGACCGTCAGACCAATGAGTGGAAGGACGGCGAGAGCCTGTTCCTGACCTGCTCGGTCTGGCGTCAGGCGGCGGAGAACGTCGCCGAGTCCCTTCAGCGCGGCATGCGCGTCGTCGTGCAGGGCCGGCTGAAGCAGCGGTCCTACGAGGACAACCAGGGCGTCAAGCGCACGGTCTTCGAGCTGGACGTCGAGGAAGTCGGTCCCAGCCTGCGTAACGCCACGGCCAAGGTCACCAAGACCACCGGCCGCGGTGGCCAGGGTGGTGGCGGCGGCTTCGGCGGCGGCGGTGGCCAGCAGGGCGGCGGCGGCTGGGGTGGCAACTCCGGCGGCGGCGGCCAGCAGGGCGGCGGCGGTGCTCCCGCCGACGACCCGTGGGCCACCGGTGGCTCCTCCTCCGGCGGCGGCGGCCAGCAGGCCGGCGGCGGCGGTGGCTGGGGTGGCAACTCCGGCGGCGGCTACTCGGACGAGCCCCCCTTCTAGGGACCCCCTTCCGGTCCGTCCGGAAGAGGCCCTGGGGGCAGCTCGTACCCCACACTTCTTGATCACACAGGAGAAACACCATGGCGAAGCCGCCTGTGCGCAAGCCTAAGAAGAAGGTCTGCGCGTTCTGCAAGGACAAGACCGCGTACGTGGACTACAAGGACACGAACATGCTGCGGAAGTTCATTTCCGACCGCGGCAAGATCCGTGCCCGCCGCGTGACCGGCAACTGCACGCAGCACCAGCGTGACGTCGCCACGGCCGTCAAGAACAGCCGTGAGATGGCGCTGCTGCCCTACACGTCCACCGCGCGATAAGGGAAGGGTGACCGAAAAATGAAGATCATCCTCACCCAGGAAGTCTCCGGCCTCGGTGCGGCCGGCGACGTCGTCGAGGTCAAGGACGGCTACGCTCGCAACTACCTGGTCCCGCGCGGTTTCGCGATCCGCTGGACCAAGGGTGGCGAGAAGGACGTGGCGCAGATCCGCCGCGCCCGCAAGATCCACGAGATCGCGACCATCGAGCAGGCCAACGAGGTCAAGGCCAAGCTCGAGGGCACGAAGGTGCGCCTGGCCGTTCGCTCCGGCGACGCCGGCCGTCTCTTCGGCTCCGTGACCCCGGCCGACGTCGCCTCGGCGATCAAGTCCGCCGGTGGCCCCGAGGTCGACAAGCGTCGCGTCGAGCTCGGTTCGCCGATCAAGACCCTGGGCTCGCACCAGGTGCTCGTGCGTCTGCACCCCGAGGTCGCCGCGAAGCTCGGCATCGAGGTCGTTGCCGCGTAACGCTGCGCTCAGCAGTTCTGCGCTCCGACGCAGAAGGAAGGGCCGCACTCCTGACGGAGGGCGGCCCTTCCGCCATGTTTCACGTGAAACACGCGCTTGAGGCACATTGCTGTGATTGCGGCTGTTTCACGTGAAACAGTGCCTCGGTCAGCGGGTGGCGCCAGTGACGATCCAGCGGCCGGAACGCATCCGGAACCACAGCGTGCCCATCCGGACGGCCATCATCAGCGTCATCGCCCACCAGAGGGCGGTCAGCCCGCCGCCGAACACCGGCACCAGCAGGGCGACCGGGGCGAAGACCGCCAGCGTGAGCAGCATGGCCCGGGCGAGGTAGGGGCCGTCACCCGCGCCCATGAGGACCCCGTCGAGGACGAAGACGACCCCGGAGATCGGCTGCGAGAGGGCCACGACGAGCAGGGCCGGAAGCAGCGTGGACTGCACGGCGGGGTCGCCGGTGAAGAGCGGGATGAAGAGCGGGCGGGCCAGGACGAGCAGCAGGCCGAGGACGACTCCCGAGACCACGCCCCACTGGACCATGCGGCGGCAGACCTGGCGGGCTCCGTCGGCGTCGTCGGCGCCGAGGTAGCGCCCGATGATCGCCTGGCCGGCGATGGCGATGGCGTCCAGGGCGAACGCCATCAGGCTCCACAGGGAGAGGATGATCTGGTGGGCCGCGACCTCGGTGTCGCCCAGGCGGGCGGCCACAGCCGTGGCGATCATCAGGACGGCGCGCAGCGAGAGTGTACGGACCAGCAGGGGGACGCCTGCCTGGGCGGAGGCGCGGATGCCGGTGACGTCGGGCCGGAGCGAGGCGCCGTGGCGCCGTGCGCCCCGGACGACCACGACGAGGTACGCGGCGGCCATGCCGCACTGGGCGATGACCGTGCCCCAGGCGGAGCCCGCGATGCCGAGTCCGGCGCCGTAGACCAGGCCGATGTTGAGGACGCCGTTGACCGCGAAGCCGCCGATCGCCACGTAGAGCGGGGTCCGGGTGTCCTGCAGGCCGCGCAGGACGCCGGTTGCCGCCAGGACGATCAGCATGGCGGGGATGCCCAGGATCGAGACACGGAGGTACGTGGTGGCGTACGGGGCGGCGGTGTCGGAGGCACCGAAGACCTCGACGAGCCACGGAGCCGTGGGGAGGGTGACCGCGACGACGGCGAGGCCGAGCAGGAGCGCCAGCCAGATGCCGTCGATGCCCTGCCGGAGGGCGGCGGGCAGGTCGCCGGCGCCGACGCGTCGGGCGACAGCCGCCGTGGTGGCGTAGGCGAGAAAGACGAAGATGCTGACGGCGGTGGAGAGCAGAGCGCCCGCGATGGCGAGGCCCGCGAGCTGGGGGGTGCCGAGGTGTCCCACGATGGCGCTGTCCACCATCAGGAAGAGCGGTTCGGCGACGAGTGCGCCGAAGGCCGGCAGGGCGAGCGAGAGGATCTCGCGGTCGTGCCGGCGCAGTGCGGCCTTGGTGCTCGTGGGGGCCTGGGTCATGGGGTCAATGTAATCGTCCACAGGTAAGTGATGCAATGCATCTGTGATCCTTACTTTTGAGGGGATCGGGGCTTCGGGTGTGGGCTGTTTGTTCTGATCGTGGCCCAGGGGGAAAAGTTTTTCTCCCCCACAGCCCGTGGATGGAAAAGCAGCAGGTCAGGGCGGTAGTGGGGTGGGGGTTATGAGTTTGTCCACATGGCTGTCCCCCGGTCCGTGCACAGGATCTGGTGGCTTATCCACAGCATCTCGGCCTTCACCCACAGAGCCTGTGGATAACCAGATTGGCTGATGCCCCTCGCGGGCCTACCGTGGACCGGCGCCCGACGCGCCAGAAGCGGACGCAAAGCCACTCTTTGATCAAGGCCGTGGCGTAAGAAGGAGTGGCACGGCGAGGTCCGCGGAGCGGACGGGAAGAGGTGGCGGGTGAGCGTTCCCGAGCCCATGGACGACCCCTGGGGCGACGGCGGACCGAGCGACCGGCTGCCCGTCCGCACCCGTGGTGAGGGGCGTGGCGAAGGTCGCGGTGAAGGTCGCGGCGAGGGCCGCGGACGTGGCCGGGGCCGCGACGAGCAGCACGAGCGCGGCAGCGACGGGCCCTGGGACGGTGGACTCTCCGGTTTCGAGAGGGTTCCCCCGCAGGACCTCGACGCCGAGCAGTCCGTGCTCGGCGGCATGCTGCTGTCCAAGGACGCCATCGCCGACGTCGTGGAGATCATCAAGGGCCACGACTTCTACAAGCCCGCTCACGAGACCGTTTTCGGCGCGATCCTGGACCTTTACGCGAAGGGCGAGCCCGCCGACCCCATCACGGTCGGCGCCGAGCTCACCAAGCGCGGTGAGATCAACCGCGTCGGCGGCGCCTCCTACCTGCACACCCTCGTCCAGTCGGTGCCGACGGCGGCGAACGCCTCGTACTACGCGGAGATCGTCCACGAGCGGGCCGTGCTGCGCCGGCTCGTCGAGGCAGGCACCAAGATCACGCAGATGGGATACGCGGCCGACGGCGACGTCGACGAGATCGTGAACTCCGCCCAGGCGGAGATCTACAAGGTCACCGAGCAGCGGACCACGGAGGACTACCTCCCGCTCGGCGACATCATGGAGGGCGCGCTCGACGAGATCGAGGCGATCGGCTCCCGAAGCGGCGAGATGACCGGTGTACCCACCGGCTTCAGCGACCTCGACTCGCTCACCAACGGACTCCACCCCGGCCAGATGATCATCATCGCGGCCCGTCCCGCCATGGGTAAGTCGACCCTCGCCCTTGACTTCGCCCGCGCCGCGTCGATCAAGCACAATCTGCCCAGCGTCATCTTCTCCCTCGAAATGGGCCGCAACGAGATCGCGATGCGTCTGCTGTCGGCCGAGGCCCGGGTCGCCCTGCACCACATGCGCTCCGGCACCATGACCGACGAGGACTGGACCCGGCTCGCCCGCCGTATGCCGGACGTCTCCCAGGCGCCGCTCTACATCGACGACTCCCCGAACCTGTCGATGATGGAGATCCGCGCCAAGTGCCGTCGGCTCAAGCAGCGCAACGGCCTCAAGCTCGTGATCATCGACTACCTCCAGCTGATGCAGTCCGGCGGTTCCAAGCGGCAGGAGAGCCGTCAGCAGGAGGTCTCCGACATGTCGCGAAACCTCAAGCTCCTCGCCAAGGAGCTGGAGCTCCCGGTGATCGCGCTCTCCCAGCTGAACCGTGGCCCCGAGCAGCGCACCGACAAGAAGCCGATGGTCTCCGACCTCCGTGAGTCCGGCTCCATCGAGCAGGACGCCGACATGGTCATCCTGCTCCACCGCGAGGACGCGTACGAGAAGGAGTCCCCGCGCGCCGGCGAGGCCGACATCATCGTCGGCAAGCACCGTAACGGTCCGACGGCCACCATCACCGTCGCCTTCCAGGGCCACTACTCGCGCTTCGTGGACATGGCACAAACCTGATCGTGCCGGGGTGGGGCGGCGGGGCATGATCGGTCGCATGACCTCAACCTTCGAAGCCCTGCTCCCTACTACCGAGCGTTCTCTGCTGCACCGTGTGGCGCGCGCCCAGAACGAGGGTCGCGCGCCTTCCTTCGTGGGCGCCGTCGCGCGCGGGGGAGCGATGGTCTGGAGCGGTTCCCGTACCTGTGTCGACGGGCACGTCCCGGACGCCGACACGCAGTACCGGATCGGATCGATCACCAAGGTGTTCACCGCCGTCCTCGTCCTGCGGCTGCGTGACGAGGGCTTGATCGGCCTCGACGACCCGCTGGAGAAGCACCTGCCCGGTACGGGGGTGGGCGAGGTGACCATCGCGCAGCTTCTCGGCCACACCGCGGGGCTCGCCGCGGAGACCCCCGCGCCCTGGTGGGAGCGGACACCGGGGACGACCCGGCCCGAGCTCTCCGACGTGCTGGGGGAGACGCCCTCGCTCCGTCCGACCGGCCGGAGCTTCCACTACTCCAACCCCGGCTACACCCTGCTCGGCTCGCTGGTCGAGGCGGTGCGCGGGGTGTCCTGGGAGGAGGCGCTGCGCACCGAGATCCTGGAGCCGCTGGGGATGGACCGGACGACGGGGGATCCGGTAGCTCCGCACGCCGGGGGCTGGGCGGTGCATCCCTGGGCGGATGTGATGCTGCCCGAGCCCTCCGAGGACCTGGGCGTGATGGCTCCGGCCGGGCAGCTGTGGTCGACGGCCGAAGACCTGTGCCGCTTCGGGGCCTTCCTCGCGGAGGGGCACGAGCGGGTGCTGAGCGCCGCCACCGTCGCCGAAATGAGGGTTCCCGCCTCCCCGTCGGCCGCCGGCGACGCGCAGATGGGGTACGGCCTCGGGCTCCAGCTCGCCCACGGGGAGAGCGGCACGCTCATCGGGCACGGCGGCTCGCTGCCCGGCTTCGTCGCCGGTCTCTGGGTGGACGTCTCGGAGGGCCTGGTCGGCGTGGCCCTCGCCAACGCGACGAGCGGCCCCCAGCCCGGGGTCGTCGCCGCCGAGCTCGTACGGATCGTGGCGGAGGCCGAACCGCGACTCCCCGAGCCGTGGCGCCCGCTGCCCGCGTCCGAGGTCGACCACGAGCTTCTGGCGCTGACCGGGCCCTGGTACTGGGGGACGTACTCCTTCTGCCTGCGACTCGGCGCGGAGCGAGGGGTGGTGCTGGAACCGCTGAGGGGCGCCGGTCGCAGCGCCAGGTTCCGGGCGCTGCCCGACGGCGGCTGGATCGGTCTGGACGGGTACTACGCGGGGGAGACCCTGCGGGTGGTGCGCCGCCCTGACGGCGGCGTCAGCCATCTCGACCTCGCCTCCTTCGTCTTCACGCGGGAGCCGTACGAGCCCGGGGGCGCGGTTCCGGGCGGGGTGGACGAGAAGGGCTGGCGCGGGCTCTGACCGAGCCGTGATCGATTCCGGATGACGAACGCCCATGTTTCACGTGAAACATGGGCGTCCGCGACAACATGCGTTCTCGGGCAAGGAGGAGTCAGAGGGCTCGCTTGAAGCCCACGTGGCTCGCCTCGAAGCCGAGCCGTTCGTAGAAGCGGTGGGCGTCGGTGCGGGTGGCGTCGGAGGTCAGCTGCACCAGCACGCACTCCAGGCGCCGGGACTCCTCGACCGCCCATTCGATGAGCAGCGTCCCCAGACCGCTGCCGCGTTCCCCGGAGTGGATGCGCACTCCTTCGATGATCGACCGGGTGGCGCCGCGCCGGGAGAGGCCGGGGACGACCGTCAGCTGGAGGGTGCCCACGACCATCCCCGCGCGCGCGGCGACGACGAGGTGTTGGTTCGGGTCGTCCGCGAGCCGGGCGAAGGCGGCGAGGTACGGCGCCGGGTCGTCCGGGGACTCCCGCTGGGCGCCGAGGGGGTCGTCGGCGAGCATCGCGACGATCGCGGGCACGTCCTCGGCGGTTGCGGGACGGATCTCAAGATCGCTCATGCCCGCAGCGTACGGTCCGTGGACGGGATCACGGGCGCCGGCGGCTCAGACCGTGGCGGGTTCGCCTTCGAGGACGCGGACCAGCGGGGCCAGTTCCGGGTTCTTCGCGGCCTCGTCCAGAGCCTCACGCAGGGCCCGGTCGTTGGTGGGGCGGGCCTCGGTGAGGAGCTGCCGGCCTGCCTCGGTGACGTCGGTGTAGATGCCGCGCCGGTCGGTCGCGCAGAGGTAGCGGGTGAGCAGGCCCCGGTCCTCCAGGCGTGTGACCAGCCGGGTGGTGGCGCTCTGGCTGAGTACGACGGCGTCGGCGACCTGCTTCATCTGAAGGTGTCCGCCGGGCCCGTCGTGCTGGCGGCTGAGCACGTCGAGGAGCGAGTACTCGCGGGCGCTGAGGCCGTGACCCGACTCCAGGGCGCGTTCGACGTGGGACTCGATGCGCCCGTGCAGCAGAGAAAGGGCGCACCAGCGCTGGGCGAGCCCGGTGAGGGCGGGGTCCGTCGCGGTCATGTTCTCTCCTCGTCCCTCTTCTCGCCGGTGGAGTCGCTCGCGGTCCAGGGTAGTCGATGACCCGCAATAGTGCGCGTCTGCAAGTATTTGCGTCAGCCCGCCGCGACGGTGAGAGGGGCGAAGCGGCGGGTGGCGTCGCCGGGGAGGTCGGGTGCGGAACGGATCATCACCGCGTTGCTGATGACCGGGGCCAGTCCGTTCTCCTTGAGCCAGGTCAGGAGCTCGCCGTGCCGGAGGTCGACGTCCGTGCGCAGCGGGCGCTCGGTGGCGGCGGCCAGCGAGGCCACCAGCGCCTGGGCGGTGGCGGTGTCACGGGCGATCAGCGGGCCGACGACATGGGTGTCCATGTTGGGCCAGGCCGCGGCGAAGCCGGTGATCGTGCCGTCCTCGACGGCGACCCGCAGGTGGTCGGCGAAGGCCGGGAGCCGGGTGATGAGCGGCGTGCGGTCGAGGCCGAAGATCTCCGTGTCGAGGCGGAGGATCTCCTGAAGGTCGTCGGCGGTGGCCGGGCGGACCGGGATGCGCGGGACGGGCCCGGCGGCCGAGAAGCGGCCCTTCAGCATCTCCGCCCGCCCGATCTCGGTGAAGCCGAGTCCTTCGTAGAGCGGCTGCCCGTTCGCGGTGGCGTGGAGCGTCAGGGGGGTCTCGCCGGACTCCGCCAGGACGTGGCGCATCAGCCGGCGCCCGACGCCCCGGCGGGCGTAGCGCTCGGCGACGAGGACCATGCCGATGGCCGCGAGCTCGGGGCCGTAGGAGGTGACCACGCAGCAGGCGAGCAGTCCGTCGCCGGCGGGGTCGTCGATGCCGTACCCGGTGCCCGCGGTGAGCAGCAGGCCCCACTTGTGTTCCTCGCGGAGCCATCCGCGGTTCTCGGAGAGGTCGGCGCAGGCCAGGAGGTCGGTGGGGCCGAGACGCCGGACGGGGAGCTGCGCGAGGTCTGTGGGGGAGAGTGGCATGACGGCCAGGCTGTCCGACGGGGTGATCTTCCGTCCAGAGGTTTTCAGGGGATGTTTCACGTGAAACGCTCCGCGACCTGGGCTGTTTCACGTGAAACGCTCTGCTGCCACGGCGCGCGCCGAAAGAGTGGAGCCTAGTCCGCAACCCGGTCCTTTGGCCCGAGAACGCCGCTTTCCGCCCGAAGCCCTTCCGGCTGCCGCATGCTGCGAGCACGGAAGCCGGCTGCGTGAGGCGAGGCACATGATGGATGGTCCGACCAGCACGACCGACGGGACGGGGGCCCGAATAGCGGAACCCTCGCCCGATGCGGTGCTCGTCCGCCGCACCCTGGAGGAGATCGCCCCGGTCGCCGACAAGGTGACGTCGTACTTCTACGCGCTGCTCTTCGTCCGGAACCCCGCCCTGCGCGACCTCTTCCCGGCGGCGATGGACACCCAGAGGGACCGCCTGCTCAAGGCCCTGCTCACGGTCGCCGAGAGGATGGACGACAGCGCCTTCCTCGGCGAGTACCTGGGCCATCTCGGCCGGGGGCACCGTAAGTACGGGGTCGAAGCGGCCCACTATCCGGCGGTCGGGGAAGCCCTGATCGGCGCGCTCGTCCGGTACGCGGAGCGGAGCTGGGACGCGGAGACCGAGGCGGCCTGGGTCCGGGCGTACACGGCGATCTCGCAGATCATGATCGACGCCGCCTCCGAGGACGAGGTGCAGGCCCCCGCCTGGTGGCAGGCCGAGGTGGTCTCCCACGATCTGCGGACCCCCGACATCGCCGTCATCACCCTGCGGCCGGACGCGCCCTACCCCTTTCTCGCCGGGCAGTACACGACGCTGGAGACGCCCTGGTGGCCGCGCGTCTGGCGGCACTACTCCTTCGCCTCCGC
This sequence comes from Streptomyces sp. NPDC004435, assembly GCF_042873895.1. NCBI lineage: Bacteria > Bacillati > Actinomycetota > Actinomycetes > Kitasatosporales > Streptomycetaceae > Streptomyces > Streptomyces sp. NPDC004435. The sequence goes on from NZ_JBIAMB010000002.1 coordinate 306,831, forward strand.
GCCCCGCCCGGACGGACTGCTCACCCTGCACGTCAAGTCCGTCCCGGCCGGCTGGGTATCCCAGGCGCTGGTCCACCGGGCCCGGCCCGGGGACGTGCTCCGGCTGGGTCCGCCGGCCGGCTCGATGACGGTCGACCACGCCACCGACACCGGACTGCTCTGCCTCGGCGGCGGCACCGGCATCGCGCCGATCAGGGCGCTGGTGGAGGACGTCGCCGAGCACGGCGACCGGCGGCCGGTCGACGTGTTCTACGGGGCTCGCAGGGGGCACGACCTCTACGACATGGACACCCTGCTGCGGCTCCAGAAGACCTTTCCCTGGCTCGCCGTCCATCCCGTCACCGAGGCGCAGTGCCCGCTGCCGGAGGCGGTCCGGGAGACGGGCCCCTGGAACGAGCGGGACGCGTACTTGTCGGGTCCGCTCGGCATGGTCCGCCAGGGCATCGACGTACTGCGCGGCTCGGGGGTCCCCTCCGAGCGGATCCGCCACGACTTCATGGCGGAGCTCGCCGCGGTGGGGGCCGGATCAGCCGAGGTCGGGGGCGTGCATGGCGCGCACGCCCTCGATGTTCCCGTCGAGGTAGTGGCGCAGTGAGAGCGGCACCAGATGGACGGCGGCGATCCCGACCCTGCTGAAGGGCACCCGGACGATCTCGTACTCGCCGACGGGTTCGTCGACCTCGGGGCCGTGCCGCAGGCCGAGGTCCATCGACTCCAGCCGGCAGACGAAGAAGTGCTGGACCTTCACGCCGGAGACCCCGCCATCGACGATGTGCTCGACGGTGTCGACGAAACAGGGGACCACATCGACGATCTTGGCGCCGAGTTCCTCGTGCACCTCGCGGTGCAGGGCCTCGACGACGGTGGAGTCGGAGGGTTCGACGCCGCCACCGGGCGTGACCCAGTACGGATCCACGCCCGGTTTCGTACGCTTGATGAGGATGAGGTCGTTTCCGTCGAGCAGGATGGCGCGTGCGGTGCGCTTGACCACGGGCCGTTCAATCATGGGAAGAAAATGGCCCGTTCCCGCCGGGCTGAAACTCACCACTCCCCCGCAGCCCGCACCAGTTCCTCGTGCGCCCGCGCGATGTGGGCCAGCGCGAGGGTGCCGGTCCGGGCCACCAGGAAGTAGGTCCGCAGCGGCGGCACCGGCGGATCGAGCAGCGTCACCAGCCGTCCCCGCTCCAGCGCCTCCTCGCAGAGGTAGCGGGGCAGTACGGCCAGCCCGGCCCCGGCGGCCGCGGCCTCCCGGACGGCCCGCAGGTCGGGGGCGATGACGGTGGCCGCCGCGGCCGGCGTGGTCTCGAAGACGGTGGACCAGTAGCGGGCGGCGAAGGGCAGCGACTCGTGCACCTCGACCACCGGGAGCTGTTCCAGGACGACCGCTCCGGTGGTGAGCAGCACCTCGGGGGAGAGCCGGGCGGCCCAGCGAGGGGCGGCGACCAGGACGAGTTCCTCGTCGCAGAGCGGGGTGGCGGTGAGCGGTCCGCCGCGCGGCCGTGCGGTGGTGAGGGCCAGGTCGTGGTGGCCGGCGGCGAGTCCGTCGAGCAGCTCCTCCGCGTTGACGACGAAGGAGGCCCGGAGGGCGAGGCCCTGGGCGACGAGCGGGGCGAGCGCGGGCAGGGCGCGCAGGGACGTGAACTCCGGGGGCCCGGCGACGTGGAGGGTACGGACCCCGCGCTCGGCGTCGAGCCCGGTCTCGGCGATCTCGACGAGCGCGTCCAGGTGCGGCGCGGCGCGGTGGGCCAGTTCGTCGCCGATGGTGGTCGGGGTCACGCCGCGTGCCTGCCGCAGGAAGAGGGGCCGGCCGAGCTGCCGCTCCAGGGTGCGGATCTGGCTGGTGACGGCGGGTTGGGAGAGGCCGAGGAGCGCGGCGGCGCGGGTGAAGGAACCGGCCCGGTGCACCGCGACGAACGTGCGCAGCAGGGCCAGATCCATGTGCGCCCCTCCCCGGCCGGCCGTCCGTCATCGCAGGATCGTCCCACTATAAATATGTCGATAGGCCGCTGTCGCTCACGTGATTGGACACTGACGCACAGTCAACTAGCCTTGTCCGGGCGGGTTCCGCTGAGGGCCGGGGGCGTTCCGAGCCACGAGGGGGGAGGCTCGGAGCGCCCCGGTCCGAGCCCTCCGGCCATGCCCTCCGGCCCTGCTCCCCGAGCCTGCCGGGCCCGTCTGCGCGGCTGTCCAGCTCCCGTGAACCCAGCTCACTGAGCCGTCAGCCGTCAGCCGTCAGCCGTCAGCCGTCAGCCGTTACCCCGCCTTGCGCGCCGCGTCGAGCGCCCTCAGTACGTCGGCGATCAGGTCCTCCGGGTCCTCGGCGCCGACCGAGAAGCGGATGAAGCCCTCGGCGACGGCGTCCCCGCCCCAGCGTCCGCGGCGCTCCGCCGACGAGCGCACCCCGCCGAAGCTGGTGGCGTCGTCGACCAGGCGCAGTTCGTCCAGGAAGCGCTCGGCCCGGCCGCGGCCCGCGAGCTCGAAGGAGATCACCGAGCCGAAGCGGCGCATCTGCCGGGCGGCGACCGCGTGCGAGGGGTCGTCCGGGAGCCCGGGGTGGCGCAGCCCGGTCACGTCGGGGTGCTCGGCGAGGACCCGGGCGAGCTCCAGGGCCGTGGCGCACTGGCGGTCGATCCGCAGCTGGAGGGTGGCCAGGGAGCGGTGGGCGAGCCATGCCTCCATGGGCCCGGGGATGGCGCCGACGACCTTCCGCCAGCGCCGTACCTCCGCGGCCCGCAGCGGGTCGCGGCAGCTGACGTGGCCGAGCAGGATGTCGCCGTGGCCCGTCATGCCCTTGGTGTCGCTGGCGACGGAGAAGTCGGCGCCGAGTTCGAGGGGGCGCTGGCCGAGCGGGGTGGCGAGGGTGTTGTCGACGGCGACGAGCACGCCGCCGGCGTGCGCAGCGGCCACCAGACGGCGGATGTCGCAGACGTCGAGCCCCGGGTTGGACGGGGTCTCGATCCACAGCAGCTTGGCGCCGTCGAGGACGTCGAGCTGAGCGTCGCCGCCGGTCGGGGCGGTGCGCACCTCGATCCCGTACGCGCGCAGCTGCTCGTGGAGGAGCGGCAGGGCCTGGTACCCGTCGGTCGGCAGGACGACGGCGTCGCCGGCGGAGAGCTGCGAGAGCAGTACGGCGGAGATGGCGGCCATGCCCGAGGCGAAGACCACGGTCTCGATCCCGGACTCGCCGGGCGACTCCAGGGTGCTGATGGCCTGTTCCAGATGGGTCCAGGTCGGGTTCTCGTCACGCCCGTAGGTGTAGGGGCCGGTGGGCTCGCCCGGGAGGTGGAAGTGGGCGGCGAAGACCGGTCCCGGCAGGGTCGGCTCGTGCTTGACGGGCTCGGGCAGTCCGGCCCGTACGGCGAGGGTCCCGTCACCGGGGCCCTCGCCGTTGTGGTGCTGTTCCTGGGGGCTCACGGGTTCACCGGGTCCTTTCCTCGATCTCGTCCCCCGAAGTCTCCCCCTCGGCTCCCCCCGGAGTCTCCCGGGGGTTGCCCCCTGAGTCCGTCCGGTGGATCAGGGGCGGGCAGCGCCCGGGTCGGCGTTCCGGGGGGCAGGGTCCAGGTCGGCGTTCCGGACGGTCTCCCCGAGTCCGGCCCGGATCGCGGCGAGGAGTCCCGCGCTCGCGGCCTCGGCCATCTCCAGGCACTCCTCGAAGCCCTGCCGCCCGCCGTAGTAGGGGTCGGGGACGTCGAGCGCGTTCCCGGCGGCGGGGTCGTACGAGCGGAGCAGCCGGACTTTCGCTGCCTCGCCGGGAGTGCGGGCGAGGCGGCGGAGCTCCCGGAGGTGACCCTCGTCGAGCGCGATCACCAGATCGAGGGCCGGGAACCAGGAGGCACGGAACTGCCGCGCGGTGTGGGCGGAGGTGTAGCCGTTCTCCTCCAGAACGGCGACGGTACGCGGATCCGCACCGTCGCCTTCGTGCCAGCCGCCGGTGCCCGCACTGTCCACCTCGACCGCATCACCGAGGCCGGCCTCCTCCACGCGCGCGCGGAACACGTGCTCGGCCATCGGCGAGCGGCAGATGTTGCCGGTGCAGACGAAGCAGACGCGGTAGGTCATGGCGGCCACTCAGTCCCCGTCGGGGAGCACCACGTTGAGCGCCCACGAGACGACGGAGATGATCAGGCCGCCGAGGACGGCGGTCCAGAAGCCCTCCACGTGGAAGCTGAGGTCGAACTGGTCGGCCAGCCACGAGGTGAGGAGCAGCATCAGGGCGTTGACCACCAGGGTGATCAGGCCGAGGGTCAGAATGAAGAGGGGCAGCGTCAGCAGCTTCACGATCGGCTTGACCAGGAAGTTGACGAGGCCGAAGACGAGGGCGACGAGCAGCAGGGTGACGATCTTCTTGCCCGTGCTCTCACCGGTCAGGGTGATGTCCTGGAGAAGCCAGATGGCGACGGCCAGGGCGCCCGCGTTGGCGAGCGTCTTGACTACGAAATTCTTCATGTGTCTGATCGTGGCAGACACGATCGGACCAAGGGCAGGGGCGAACGGCAGTGAAGGCATTCCGGCTGGACGAACTGGAGGCGGAGCGCGCCGCAAACCAGGGGGCGTACCTGCAGTTCCTGCGCGAGCGGAACATGTCGGTCGGGCTGTACGCGCTCGACGCGGGCGAGCTGGACCCGCAGTCGCCGCACGGTCAGGACGAGGTGTACTTCGTGGTGTCCGGGCGGGCGGCGATCACGGTCGGGGACGAGACGACGCAGGTGGCGCGGGGCAGCGTGGTCTACGTGCCGGCCGGGGTGCCGCACCGCTTCCACCACATCAGCGAGGATCTGCGCGTGCTGGTGGTGTTCTCTCCGCCGGAGGCCTGAGACCGCCGGAGGCCTGTGACCGCGTGAGGCGTGAGGCCGCGCTGGGGCACGAGGGCACGGGGGCGTAAAGGTGCGGTCCGGTGCGCACGGTTCCAGGCGTTCTCGGGGCCGGTCCCCCGGGTCCCCCTAGGGGGCGGATCAGGGGAGAGCCGGGGCCCGGGGAGCCCCTGCGGCGCGGGGTGTCCGCCTAGCCTGGAGGTGTCCGGGACGGAGGGTTCCGGTCGGGGGAATCGAGAGCGAGGGAGAGAACCATGGCCGTACAGGAGATTCTCGCGGGACTGCCGTGGTGGGTGAAGTGGATCGCGATACCCGCCCTGGTCCTGCTTGTCTTCGGCGGATTCATCACCAGCGTCCTCACCTTCGTGATCGGTCTGCTGTTCAAGGTCCTGCTGTTCGTCGCGCTCGTGGCCGGACTCATCTACGCCGTGCGGAAGTTCGGCTCCTCGTCGAAGTCGGACCGCGACTGGTAGCACAAGCTACTCATCGGTATTCAGTGCCTGCCGGGCGTTAGCCCGGCAGGGGGAACGCGCTGGTGGAAACAGGTGGGGGCGAGGACGAGCCACTAGAGTGGCAGATCTCCGCCGAGTAGGGGACTACGGGCGTAGATCTCCGGCAGACCAGCGGTTTCCCGCTCGTCCCTGAGGGGTCCGGTCCATCGGACCCCATCGGTGTCCCAGGCCCGGCGGGTGCGCGGGGGCGGCCCCCGCGAGCGGGTGCGACGCATCCGTTGTCACGCCTGGGGGTGACCTTTGGCCATGGCTACGCAGACAGCTGCGCCGACCCTGATCGGCTCGGTACAACGGGCGCTGAGACTTCTGGAGGCCGTGGCCTCCCACGCGGACGGTGCCCCCGCCAAGCAGCTCGCCCGGGAGACGGGTCTCCCGCTGCCCACGACGTACCACCTTCTCCGCACCCTGACGCACGAGGGCTATCTGCTCCGCGAAAAAGGCGCGTTCTATCTGGGCGAGGCAGCCGCCCGTCTGGCCGGCGGCGGGGCTGTGCAGAATCGTCGCACCAAGATCGAGGACTCCCTTGCCCACTGGCGGGACGAGATCGGTGTGCCGATCTACTTCGCCGTCTACCGCGAGGGAGAGATCGAGCTCGTCGCCGTCGCGGACACTCCCAACTCCCCCGCGGTCGAGGAATGGGCCGACTTCCGGGAGACCGGTCACGCGCACGCCATCGGGCAATGTCTGCTCAGTCAACTCGATCTGAGAACTCGTCAAGAGCACCTCGATCGACACCCGGTGGAAGCGATCACTCCGTACACGGTGCGTAATCAACGGATGCTTTTGGAGCGTTTGGGCGGTTTGGGGCGAATGGAGCCCCTGGTAGAGCGTCAGGAATATGCATTGGGCACGGTCTGCGCCGCAATCCCCCTCACTGTGGGCTCCACAGCGGCCACTCTGGCCATTTCCCTCCCTCTTCACCAGGAAGAACGGTTGCTCCCAGCAGTCGAGCGACTACGTACGGAGATCGGAAAGCTCTTCAGCTCGCTCGCCTTCTCTATCAGTATCTGAAAAATCACTCCTTGTGATCTGCTAGCGCGTACAGCACGATTGCGTCAAGAGGGCCACGGGGGATCATTCCTGGCCGTTTCGGTCACAGCTTTCAGCAGCTGTGTTTACACAACTGCTCCATCTACGTGCGGGGTACATGATGCGAGAGTCGGTTCAGGCCGAGGTCCTGATGAGCTTCCTCGTCTCGGAGGAGCTCTCCTTCAAGATCCCGGTCGAACTGCGATACGAGACCCGGGATCCCTACGCGGTGCGGATGACCTTCCATCTTCCCGGGGACGCGCCCGTGACGTGGGCGTTCGGCAGGGAGCTGCTGCTCGACGGGATCAACCGCCCGAGCGGCGACGGCGACGTGCACATCGCCCCGACCGAGCCCGAGGGACTGTCGGACGTCTCCATCCGGCTCCAGGTGGGTGGAGACCGCGCCCTCTTCCGCGCCAGCGCCCCGCCGCTCGTCGCCTTCCTCGACCGTACGGACAAGCTCGTCCCGCTCGGTCAGGAACAGACGCTCGGAGACTTCGAGGACAGCCTGGAGGCCGCGCTCGGCCGGATCCTCGCCGAGGAGAGCGCGGGCCCGGCCTGACCGGCGCCCTCCGTGCGCCTGACGCCGGCACCCGTTCCGTATGGCTGAAAGCGGCGCCCCGAGCCGTACTCCCGCTGTCGGAGCCGCCGATCCGTACTCCCGATCCGCACTCCCGATATGGGTGCCGGCGCCCGATCCGGACGGCTGGCACCGGCATGCCCGACCCACAAGGCCGCTGCCGGCGCGGAAGGGTTCCGTACGGTCGTGGCGCGCGCGTCACTTGGCGCGGCGTCGCCGTCCGCCGCGGCCCGGAGTCCGGCCGCCGACCTCCTCCGCCGGGCGGTCGGCCGACACCACCAGCGCCGCGAGCGCCGTCGTGACCGGCACCGAGGCGACCAGACCGATCGATCCGACCAGGGTCCGGACGATCTCCTCCGCCACCAGCTCGCTGTTGGCCACCGTCCCCATGCTGCTCTGCGCGATGGTGAAGAGCAGAAGCAGCGGGAGTGCGGCACCGGCGTAGGCCAGGACCAGGGTGTTGACCACCGAGGCGATGTGGTCGCGCCCGATCCGGATGCCGGCCCGGTAGAGCGCGCGCGGACCCATCCGGGGGTCGGCCTGGTGGAGTTCCCAGACCGCCGAGGTCTGGGTGACGGTCACGTCGTCCAGGACGCCGAGTGAACCGATGATCACACCGGCGAGCAGGAGGCCGGACATGTCGATCTCCGGGTAGAGACCGTGGATGAGTCCGGTGTAGTCGTCGGTGTTGCCGGTGAGCGAGGCCCAGCCGATGAAGAAGGACCCGAGCAGCCCGATCAGCAGCAGCGAGATCAGGGTGCCGAGGACGGCGACCGAGGTGCGGGCCGACAGGCCGTGGCACATGTAGAGCGCGATCAGCATGATCGCGCTCGATCCGACCACCGCCACGATCAGCGGGTTCGACCCTTCGAGGATCGCGGGCAGGATGAAGAGCGTGAGCACCAGGAAGCTCACCGCGAGAGCGATCAGGGCCATCACGCCCCGCAGCCGTCCGACCAGTACGACCGCGAGCGCGAAGATTCCGGCGAGGACCGCCATCGGCACCTTCCGGTTCACGTCCGTGACCGAGTACTGAAGGTCCTTCGGGGCGTCGGGGGCGTAGGCGACCACCACGCCCTGTCCCTCGTCGAGCTGCCGCGGAGCGTCCGGCTGCACGATCTCGGTGAACCGGCGCCCCTTGTCGGCACCGCTGGTGACCTCGATCGTCGCCTTCTCGCACTGCCCCTGCTGCCCGTTGATCGCCTCGCGGCCCTGTGGGGTGGTCGTGTCGCCGGTGGGGGGCACCTGCGCCGCGTTCACGTCCTTGCAGTCCACCTGCTCGACCGCGACGACCTTGCCCTGCTCGGTCTGCCGGTCGAAGCCGACGCCGGTCCGCTCGTGCGCCGGCGTGCCGCCGGGCCAGAGCACCGCGAGACCGACGACCACGGCGGTGGCGAAGGGGATGAGGACGGCCGCGATGACCCTGCGCAGATGACGGGAGACGGGCGCCGCGGGCCCGTGACTGTGGCTGTGCCCATGTCCGCCGTGGCCCTGCCCGCCGGGTCCGTGTCCCCCGGGGCCATGTCCCCCGTGCCCGGGCCCGTGCCCATTTCCAGGCCCATGGCCGGAGCCGCGACCACCGCCTGCGCCACCGCCCGGACCACCGCCTGGACCGCCCGGACCACTGCCCGGACCACCGCCTGGACCGCCCGGACCACCGCCCGGGCCGGTGCCGTTCCTGTGCTCGTTCCCGTGGTCGTGGCCGTGCGGATCGGGGGTCTGCTGCGAGGAAGTCACCGACCGATCATCGCAAGAACGAAGGGGGCCCACTGTTCAGCACGCCCGGGAGGGCGCTAGCGTGGTGGCACCTTTGCACACGCGGGAGCTCGGAGCACCGGGCTGAGAGGGCGCTGATCACCGTACGCGGACACGTACGGGAGGAGGCTGCGCCGACCGCCGAACCTGTTACCGGGTAATGCCGGCGTAGGGAGATTCGGTCTCATGACCATTCAGGATGCACGCACGCCTGCCTCCGACCAGAACGACGCCGACGGCGAGCGCACGCCGGGCTGGCACAAGGGGTACGTCGAGGGCTCCCGCCCCGACATCCGGGTACCGGTCCGCCAGGTGCACCTCACCAACGGCAAGGACGTGACGCTGTACGACACGTCCGGTCCGTACACCGACCCCGCCGTCGACACCGACGTGCGCCGGGGCCTCCTCCCGCTCCGCGAGAACTGGATCATCGCGCGCGGCGACACCGAGGAGTACGCGGGCCGCCCGGTCCGCCCCGAGGACGACGGCATCAAGCACACCTCGCCGCGCGGCGGTGGGCTGAAGAACCTCGACGCGGTGTTCCCCGGCCGTCCGCGGCTGCCCCGCCGGGGCCGCTCCGGGCAGGCCGTGACCCAGCTCGCGTACGCCCGCCGGGGCGAGATCACCCCGGAGATGGAGTACGTCGCGATCCGGGAGAACGTCTCCCCCGAGGTCGTCCGCGAGGAGATCGCGGCGGGGCGCGCGGTGCTGCCGGCCAACGTCAACCACCCGGAGATCGAGCCGATGATCATCGGCAAGCGGTTCCTGGTGAAGGTCAACGCCAACATCGGCAACTCCGCGGTCACCTCCTCCATCGAGGAGGAGGTGGAGAAGATGACCTGGGCGACCCGCTGGGGCGCCGACACGGTCATGGACCTGTCCACCGGCCGCAACATCCACACCACCCGCGAGTGGGTGCTGCGCAACTCCCCCGTGCCGATCGGCACCGTGCCGCTCTACCAGGCCCTGGAGAAGGTCGACGGCAGGGCCGAGGACCTGACCTGGGAGATCTACAAGGACACGGTCATCGAGCAGGCCGAGCAGGGCGTGGACTACATGACCGTGCACGCCGGCGTACTCCTGCCGTACGTGCCGCTCACCGCGCGCCGCAAGACCGGCATCGTCTCGCGCGGCGGCTCGATCATGGCCGCCTGGTGTCTCGCGCACCACAAGGAGAACTTCCTCTACACGAACTTCGAGGAGCTCTGCGAGATCCTGGCGGCGTACGACGTCACCTACTCGCTCGGAGACGGCCTGCGTCCCGGCTCGATCGCGGACGCCAACGACGCGGCGCAGTTCGCGGAGCTGAAGACGCTCGGCGAGCTCAACACGATCGCCAAGCGCCACAACGTGCAGACGATGATCGAGGGCCCGGGCCACGTCCCGATGCACAAGATCAAGGAGAACATCGACCTCCAGCAGGAGATCTGCGAGGAGGCGCCGTTCTACACGCTCGGCCCGCTGACCACGGACGTCGCGCCCGCGTACGACCACATCACCTCCGGCATCGGCGCCGCGATGATCGCCTGGTGGGGCACGGCGATGCTCTGCTACGTCACGCCCAAGGAGCACCTGGGCCTGCCGAACCGCGACGACGTGAAGACCGGCGTCATCACGTACAAGATCGCGGCCCACGCGGCGGACCTCGCCAAGGGCCACCCGGGCGCCCAGGAGTGGGACGACGCGCTCTCCGACGCGCGCTTCGAGTTCCGCTGGGAGGACCAGTTCAACCTGGCCCTCGACCCGGACACCGCGCGGGAGTTCCACGACGAGACGCTGCCGGCGGAGCCCGCGAAGACGGCTCACTTCTGCTCGATGTGCGGCCCGAAGTTCTGCTCGATGAAGATCTCGCAGGACATCCGCCGTGAGCACGGCGGAACCCAGGAGGAGATCGAGGCCGGCATGGCGGAGAAGTCCGCCGAGTTCGCCGCCGCCGGCAACCGGGTCTACCTGCCCATGGCCGAGTAGCGGCCGGTGCTCCGGCCGGGCGGCGGCTCGCGCCCCTGGCCGGAGCGGCTGCTCGCGCCACCCTGATCCCCGGCCCGCGGTCCACGGGGGGACCGCGGGCCGGTTCGCGTCACGGTGCCGGGGCCGGCGGCGGTGCCGGCGCCGCGGGCGGCGGGTCGGGGGTGGGCGTGATGGAGGGTGCGGGTTCCGGGGCGGTCGTGATCGAGGGTGCCGGTGCGGGTTCGGGGGTGGGTGTCGGTTCGGGGGTGGTGAGGGCGGCCTGGAGGAAGGGGACGACGCCGCGTTCGAGGAGGGCGTGGCGCCAGGCGGCGCGGGCCCGGGTGAGCTCGTCGTCGGGGGCGTGGGTCTCGGCGGGGCTGTTGCGGAGCGCGGTGAGCAGCAGGCCGGCGCCCGCGCAGAGCAGGCCGGCGGCGGCGAGGGCGCCGAACACCAGGCCCGCGGTGAGCAGCGTGGTGCCGAGGGCGGCGGCCGGGGCGAGCAGGTGCACCACGGTGCCGACCAGGAGGAAGATCACGGCGGCGGTGCCCGCGAGGACCGGGACGAGGGTGGTGAGGACCGCGACGGCGCCCGGAGACTCGTCGGGTGCGGGGGTCCGCGGGCGGTTGGACGCGACGCGGTTCTGCTCGCGCACCTTGACGAAGTGCTCGTACTCGCTCGCCGCCGCGGCGGTGATGAGCGCTGTCGCGTTCAGCGCCATCACCCGGAGCTGGGCGGCCGTCAGCCGCGTGCCGGTTCGGGCGAGTTCCGGCCGTTCCGGCGCGGTGCGCAGTGCCTCGTCGAGGACGCGCTCGTACTCGGCGCGGTCCTCGGTCAGCAGGTGCGGAGCCACGTTCATGTGCATCCCCCGATGCTCGGTGGGCCGGGACCGGCCGTGGAGAACGGCGGTCCGGGCGGAAGCGGAGGAGAGCCTGCCTACCTAGGGAGACCGATGGTAGGGCCGTGAGCGGGCGTGCTGACAGGGGGTTTCCGGAAATCGCCTGTACCGGATGCGCTGGGTGAGAGTCAGTCCCCCAGCGGGAGTTGGACGACCAGCAGCTTTCCGGCCATGGTGACGCCGCCGTCCATGGCGATCGCGAGCCCGTCGGCGTAGACGTGCGGGCCCTCGACGGCCGGGCGGGAGTCCTCCTCGCCGTCCTCCGTGCCGACCTGGCCGAGGAGGTACGGGATCGGGCTGTGGCCGTGCACGATCCGGGAGCCGCCGTAGGTGCCGAGCAGCTCCTGGACGGCCTGCGGTCCGCCCTCGTCGCGGAAGGCGAAGCGCTTGGTGAACTTCCGGAAGAGGTCCCAGACCTCGTCGGCGTCGTTGCGCCGGATGATCTCGTGGACGGTCTCGTTGACGTCCTCGATGGTCTGGCCGTAGTCGAGGTACGCGGTGGTGTCCGAGTGCAGCAGCAGGTGGTCATCCTCGTGGACGACGGCGTCGAGCCGGGACATCCACTGGAGGTGGACGTCCTGGAGGCGGTCCATGTCGTGCTTCTGCCCGCCGTTGAGCAGCCAGGCCGCCTGGAAGGTGGCGGTGCCGGCCCCGGAGTTGACGGGGGTGTCGCCGAAGCGCTTGGCGCCGATGAGGAGCAGCTCGTGGTTGCCCATGAGGGCCTTGCAGTAGCCGCCGGCGGCGGCGGCCTCGGCGGAGAGCCGCATGACCAGGTCGATGACGCCGATGCCGTCGGGTCCGCGGTCGGTGAAGTCGCCGAGGAACCACAGCCGGGCGTTGCCCGCGGCCCAGCCGCCGTTCTCGTCGATCAGGCCCTGGGCGTGGAGGGCCTCGACGAGCTCGTCGAGGTAGCCGTGGACGTCGCCGACGACGAAGAGCGGGCCGGGGCCGTCACCGGTGGGTGCCGGTGCCGGTGCGGCGGCCGGGGCGACGGGGACCTGGACGGTGTCGCCGCGCTGGATGACGGGGAGGTCGCGCTCGGTGGGGGTGTAGCCGTCCGGGAACTCGGCGGGGTAGCCGGCGCCGGAGTGGACCTGGGTGACGCGGGGGAGCGGCACGGCGGGCGTGGGCGCGGGCGTAGGCACGGGCGCGGGCGCGGGCGCGGCGGGTGCGGCGGGTGCGGGCACGGGCGCGGCGGACGGTGCGGGTCCGCTGCGCGCGGGGTACGGGGCCGGTTCCGGGTACGGCGTGGGCTCCGGGTACGCGGCGGGCTCCGGGCGCTGCGCCGCGGCCGGTACGGGCGTCGGGACCGGTACGGCCGCCGGGGCCGGTACGGGCTCAGGGACAGACGCTCGGACAGACGTAGGGGCCTGTACGGCTGCCGGGGCGGGTACGGACGCCGGGGCGGGTACGGCCGCCGGGGCGGGTACGGGTGCCTGTGCCGGGGCTCCGAAGCCGACCGGCTCCGCGAACGCGGCCGCGCGGGTGCCCAGGTGGAGCGTGGGGTCCGCGGGCGCGGGAGGCCGCTCGGCCGTGTGGCCCTGTACGGGCACGCGGGCGTACGGCGGTACGCGGAAGTCACGCAATGTCGCCGTGCGTTCCACGGGATCCTGCCCGGCCCCCTGAGTCATCGACCCCTCCACCACCGTCGCGATGCCCTGCACATCGCGGACCGGCCTGGTCGGGGGGTCCGCGGTGTCGTGCGCCCATCATAGGAATGAGGGTCCGCCTGTGTGACGCACCAGGGGTGGTGAATCCGGGTTCGCTCCGGGTTCACCGGTTGTTTCGCCCGAATTGAGAAGGTCCAGTCCAGGGTCGGGCCCGGCGTGCGGCCGGTTTCGCCGTCTCCGCCCACGGGCAGAGGGCGGGACGGGGGCATTCCTCGCGGTCGTTCTGCTGTCGTGCGTCCGGCCGCTCCTTCGGCGCGGCCGGGGTCGGGCGGGTGCGATCGCACCCGCGCGTGCGGGTCAGTCCTTCGAGGGCGAGCGCGGCGGGCTGACGGTCGTCCGCGGCGAGCGGCGCTGCGAGGAGGTGCGGACGATGAGTTCGGTCGGTATCACCTGCTCGACCGGACCGTCGCTCTCGATCCCCTCGATGGCGTCGATGAGGAGCTGGACGACGGCGGTGCCGATGCGGCGCGGTTTGAGCGAGAGCGTGGTGATGGGCGGTTCGGTTGTGGCGTAGACGGTGGACTCGCTGCAGCACACGATCAGCAGGTCGTCGGGGACGCGCAGGCCGTAGCGGCGGGCGGCGGCGAGGAGGTCGGTGCCGTTGGGGTCGAACAGGCCGTAGACGGCGTCGGGGCGGTCCGGGCGGGCGAGCAGCCGGTCGGCCGCGACGGCGCCCGCGCACGGATCGTGCGCCGGATATGCCTCGTAGACGGGGTCCTGTCCGACCCGCTCGCACCAGTTGAGGTACGCGGTGGTCGAGAGACGGGTGTAGGTGTCGGTGGTGGTGCCGGTGAGGAGGCCGATGCGGCGGGCGCCGGCGTCGGCGAGGTGGTCGAGGAGGTCGAGGACCGCGGCCTCGTGGTCGTTGTCGACCCAGGCCGTCACCGGGAGCGTGCCGGCGGGGCGTCCGTCGGAGACGACGGGGAGGCCCTGGCGGACGAGCTCGGTGACGACCGGGTCGTGGTCGGACGGGTCGATGACGACGGTGCCGTCGAGGGCGACGTTCGACCAGACGTCATGGCGTGAGGTCGCGGGAAGGATGACGAGGGCGTAGCCGCGGGCGAGCGCGGCCGAGGTGGCGGCCCTGGCCATCTCCGCGAAGTAGGCGAACTCCGTGAAGGTGAAAGGTTCATCCCCGTACGTGGTCACGGTCAGGCCGATGAGTCCCGACTTGCCGGTGCGGAGCGTGCGAGCCGCCGCGGAGGGCCGATAGCCCAGCCGGTCGGCGACCTCGCGGACGTGCCGGCGGGTGGCGTCCGGGAGTCGGCCCTTGCCGTTGAGCGCGTCGGAGACAGTCGTGATGGAGACCCCGGCGGCGGCGGCCACGTCCCGGATGCCTGCCCGGCCCTGCCGGCTTCCCCGGGTCTGTGCCCGGCTCACCTGGTGCTTCCCTGCTGCTGTCATGGCGAGCCGATAGTAGGGCGATGAGGGGTGGGTGAGACGGCCGCATATGCAAGCGTTGACAGGCACGTTTCTGCATGGCTGAAGTGCGTCAAGAGGGCGGAAATCCAAGGCAGTTGAGGTGTTTCTCATGCGACTCGATGTCATCGGGCGGGATGGGCCTGGCGTGGGGTCGAGGTCTCGAAGAGGTCTCAACTCACCTCTACGGGGGACGCGCGCCACGGCGCTCGCCACCAGCGCGCGCCACCCAGTCGCGCGCCCCCTTGGTCGGAGCGGGGCGCGGAGGGCGTCGCGGAGGGGGCTGCGGAGGGGGTCGTGGGGCGGCGCCGAGGGGCGGCCGTGGGCGGTCGCGGGGCGGCCCAGCCGATGGGGCGAGGGGCAGTCGCGGGTCGGGCCGAGACGATGGGTCGAGGGGTGGCCGCGGGCGGGGCGCGGGTCCGGGCGCGGGGCGGATCCAGGGGCCGGCGCGGGGCGGGTTTTCCACAGCGTTGCAGGGCTGTTGTCCACAGCCCATTCGCAGCGGCCGGGAATCCTCATAAAGTGAGAAGCATTGGTGGTACGGACGGTCGAGGAGGCCACACTGTGAGCGAGACCAGCGGGACGAGCACGTCCACCCCGAAGCTGCGCGCCGAGCTGGACGGCATCCCCTCCTACAAGCCGGGCAAGCCGGCCGCGGCGGGCGGCGCGCTCGCCTTCAAGCTCTCCTCCAACGAGAACCCCTACCCGCCGCTGCCGGGCGTGATGGAGAGCACCCTGGCCGCCGCCGCGAACTTCAACCGGTACCCGGACCTCGCGTGCACGGTGCTCTCGGCGGAGCTGGCCGACCGCTTCGGCGTCCCGGTCTCCCACATCGCCACCGGCACCGGCTCGGTCGGTGTCGCCCAGTCGCTGCTCCAGGCGACCTCGGGCCCGGGGGACGAGGTCATCTACGCCTGGCGCTCCTTCGAGGCGTACCCGATCATCACGCAGATCGCCGGTGCGACCTCCGTGCAGGTGCCGCTGACCGACGGCGAGGTGCACGACCTCGACGCGATGGCCGCGGCGATCACCGACCGGACCCGGCTGATCTTCGTCTGCAACCCCAACAACCCGACGGGCACCGCGGTGCGCCGCGCCGAGCTGGAGCGCTTCCTGGACCGGGTGCCCTCCGATGTCCTCGTGGTGATCGACGAGGCGTACAAGGAGTTCGTCCGCGACGCCGACATCCCGGACGGCATCGAGCTCTACCGCGACCGCCCGAACGTGGCGGTGCTGCGCACCTTCTCCAAGGCGTACGGCCTGGCGGGGCTGCGGGTCGGCTTCGCCATCGCCCACGAGCCGGTGGCGGCCGCGCTGCGCAAGACGGCGGTGCCGTTCGGCGTGAGCCAGCTGGCGCAGGACGCGGCGGTGGCCTCGCTGCGCGCCGAGGACGAGCTGCTCGGGCGGGTCGGCTCGCTGGTGGCGGAGCGCGAGCGGGTCCACGCAGGGCTCGTGGCCCAGGGCTGGACCGTGCCGGACGCCCAGGCGAACTTCGTCTGGCTGCGGCTCGGCGAGCGGACCGTGGACTTCGCGGCGGAGTGCGAGCGGCACGGTGTGGTGGTGCGGCCGTTCGCGGGGGAGGGCGTGCGCGTCACGATCGGCGAGACCGAGGCGAACGACCTGTTCCTGAAGGTGGCGGAGGGTTTCCGCCGGGAGGCCTGACGGCCGGGAGCGCGTGGCTCGCCGGACCCTGACGGGTCAGGCGAGCTCGACGCGGATCGGGTCGCCGTCGCGGACGGTGGCCAGGACCCGCGGGTCGTCGTCGAGTGAGCCCAGCAGGTTGCAGGGGCTCGCGAGCCGGCATTCGTCGCCCCGGGAGATCGGGGTCGGTCCGTAGGGGAGGGCGAGGGCGTCGCCGTCGGTCCAGAAGGCCACCGTGCCGGGATCGACGACCTGGCGCGCCCCGTCCTCGCGGGGCACGGAGACCGGCGTGTCGAAGTAGACCTCCTCGCCCCAGGTACGGGCGGTGGAGACGATCGGCAGAGCCCCTACGAGCGCCGTGCTCGTGGGGGTTTCGTCGAGTGTGGCCGTGGTGTGCCCGGCCGGCCAACTGAGGCGTATCCGAAGGGTCATGGTCCGGATTCAACAATATGTTGAAGGCCTTGGGAAGGTGTGACCTTCGGTACAGCCCCCCACCCTCCAGTACGGATTTCGTATGAGTCATAATGCTTGTGAATGTGAACGCGTTCACAAGCGTGTCCCTGTTCATCCCGTAATAGGGGGGATCAAAGGGGCAAACTGCCGATGCAACCACGGCGATGTAAGGAGAAGACGCAGTGGACCTCGCTTTGGCGCCCGAGACTCTGGCGCGCTGGCAGTTCGGCATCACCACCGTCTACCACTTTCTCTTCGTACCGCTGACGATCTCCCTCGCCGCCCTCACCGCCGGTCTCCAGACCGCCTGGGTCAGGTCGGGGAAGGAGAAGTACCTCAAGGCGACGAAGTTCTGGGGGAAGCTCTTCCTCATCAACATCGCCATGGGTGTCGTCACCGGCATCGTGCAGGAGTTCCAGTTCGGCATGAACTGGTCGGACTACTCCCGCTTCGTCGGCGACATCTTCGGCGCTCCGCTCGCGTTCGAGGCGCTCATCGCCTTCTTCTTCGAGTCCACCTTCATCGGCCTGTGGATCTTCGGCTGGGACAAGCTGCCGAAGAAGATCCACCTCGCCTGCATGTGGATGGTGTCGATCGGCACCATCCTCTCCGCGTACTTCATCCTGGCCGCCAACTCCTGGATGCAGCACCCGGTCGGCTACCGGATCAACGAGGACCGGGGCCAGGGAGCCCGCGCCGAGCTCACCGACTTCTGGGCGGTGCTCACCCAGAACACCGCGGTCACCCAGTTCTTCCACACCATGACGGCCGCGTTCCTCGTCGGCGGCGCCTTCATGGCCGGCATCTCCGCCTTCCACCTGGCGCGCAAGCGGCACGTCGCGGTGATGCGGACCTCGCTCCGGGTCGGCCTGATCACGCTGATCATCGCCGGCCTCGGCACCGCCATCAGCGGTGACGTGCTCGGCAAGGTCATGTTCAAGCAGCAGCCGATGAAGATGGCCGCCGCCGAGGCGCTGTGGGACGGAGAGGCACCAGCCCCCTTCTCGATCTTCGCCTACGGCGACGTCGAGAAGGGGCACAACAAGGTCGCCATCGAGATCCCCGGAATACTGTCCTACCTCGCCAACGGCGACTTCGACTCGTACGTCCCCGGCATCAACGACATCAACAAGGCCGAGCAGGAGAAGTACGGCCCCGGCGACTACCGGCCCAACATCCCGGTCGCCTACTGGGGCTTCCGCTGGATGATCGGCTTCGGCATGGCCTCGCTCGCGATCGGCGTCGTCGGACTCTGGCTGACCCGCAAGAAGTTCCTGCTCGCCCCCGGACTGAGGACCGGTGAGGACGAAGTGCCGAACCTCGTCCTCTTCAAGAACAAGGCGCTCAGCCCGAAGATCGGGAAGTGGTACTGGATCGTGGCCCTCTGGACCATGGCCTTCCCGCTGATCGCCAACTCCTGGGGCTGGATCTTCACCGAGATGGGCCGTCAGCCCTGGGTGGTCTACGGCGTGATGAAGACCAGCTCTGCCGTCTCCCCCGGTGTCTCCCAGGGCGAGGTGCTCACCTCGATGATCGTCTTCACCACGCTCTACGCGATCCTCGCCGTCATCGAGGTCAAGCTCCTCGTGAAGTACGTGAAGGCCGGCCCGCCCGAGCTCACCGAGAACGACCTCAACCCGCCCACCAGGATCGGCGGGGACACCCGCGACCCCGACCGGCCCATGGCCTTCTCGTACTGAGGCTCAGGAGATCGAGGCATGGAACTCCACGACGTCTGGTTCGTACTCATCGCCGTCCTCTGGACCGGCTACTTCTTCCTGGAGGGCTTCGACTTCGGAGTCGGCATCCTCACCAAGCTGCTCGCCCGGAACCGGCCCGAGAAGCGGGTGCTCATCAACACCATCGGACCCGTCTGGGACGGCAACGAGGTGTGGCTGCTGACCGCCGGCGGCGCGACCTTCGCCGCCTTCCCCGAGTGGTACGCGACCCTCTTCTCCGGCTTCTACCTGCCGCTGCTGATCATCCTGGTCTGCCTCATCGTCCGGGGTGTCGCCTTCGAGTACCGGGCGAAGCGGCCCGAGGAGAACTGGCAGCGCAACTGGGAGCAGGCGATCTTCTGGACCTCCCTGATCCCCGCGATCCTGTGGGGCGTGGCCTTCGGCAACATCGTCCGGGGCGTGAAGATCGACCGGAACATGGAGTACGTCGGCACCTTCTGGGACCTGCTCAACCCGTACGCGATCCTCGGCGGACTCGTCACGCTCACCCTCTTCACCTTCCACGGCGCGGTCTTCGTGGCGCTGAAGACGGTCGGCGACATCCGCACCCGGGCCCGGGCCCTCGCGGTGAAGCTGGGCCTGGTCACGGCGGTGCTCGCGCTCGCCTTCCTGATCTGGACCCAGGTCGACACGGGTGACAGCTGGAGCTTCGCGGCGATGGTGATCGCGGCCGTCTCGCTGGTCGGCGCGATCGGCGCGATCAAGGCGGGACGCGAAGGCTGGTCGTTCGCGCTCTCGGGGGTGACGATCGCCGCCGCCGTCGCGATGCTGTTCCTGGCGCTCTTCCCGAACGTCATGCCGTCGTCGCTCGACCCCGCGTGGAGCCTGACCGTCACCAACGCCTCGTCGAGCCCGTACACGCTCAAGATCATGACGTGGTGCGCGGCCATCGCCACGCCGCTGGTCCTGCTCTACCAGGGCTGGACCTACTGGGTGTTCCGCAAGCGGATCGGCACCCAGCACATCGCCGACGCCGCCCACTAGGGCACCCGCCGGCGCTGCCAGGGCCGGCGGCGCCCGGGCCCGCGAGGGCCCGGGCGGCTTTCCTCCAGGGGGCATGTTTCACGTGAAACAGATGCCCCGGGCGCTTCTTCCAGAGGGGCATGTTTCACGTGAAACCGATCGACCCGCGTCTGCTCCGGTACGCCCGCGCGACCCGCGTCTTCCTCGTCGCGGTCGTCGTCCTCGGCCTGGTCGGGGCGGCGTTGGTGATCGCCCAGGCGATGCTCATCGCCGAGGTCGTCGTGGGGTCCTTCCAGAAGGGCCTCTCGGTTTCCGCTCTCACCACTCCCCTGCTCCTGCTCGCCGGGGTCGCCGTGGCGCGCGGGCTGGTCTCCTGGCTCACCGAGCTCGCCGCCCACCGGGCGAGCGCGGCGGTCAAGTCCGAACTCCGCGGCCGGCTCCTCGAACGCGCCACCGCCCTCGGACCCGGATGGCTCGGCGGACAGCGCACCGGTTCGCTCATCGCGCTCGCCACCCGGGGCGTGGACGCGCTCGACGACTACTTCGCCCGCTACCTGCCCCAGCTCGGCCTCGCGGTCGTCGTCCCCCTCGCGGTCCTCGCGCGGATCGTCACCGAGGACTGGGTCTCGGCCGCGATCATCGTCGTCACCCTGCCGCTCATCCCCGTCTTCATGATTCTGATCGGCTGGTACACCCAGGCCCGGATGGACCGGCAGTGGAAGCTGCTCTCCCGGCTCTCCGGCCACTTCCTCGACGTCGTCGCCGGCCTGCCCACGCTCAAGGTCTTCGGCCGTGCCAAGGCTCAGGCCACCTCGATCCGAGCCATCACCGCCGACTACCGGCAGGCGACCATGCGCACCCTGCGGATCGCCTTCCTCTCCTCCTTCGCCCTCGAACTGCTCTCCACGCTCTCGGTGGCGCTCGTCGCCGTCACCATCGGGATGCGGCTCGTCCACGGCACCCTCGACCTCTACACCGGGCTCGTCATCCTGGTCCTCGCCCCCGAGGCGTATCTCCCGCTGCGCCAGGTCGGCGCGCAGTTCCACGCGGCGGCGGAGGGGCTCGCCGCGGCCGAGGAGATCTTCGACGTCCTGGAGACCCCGGTCCGCGAGGGCGGTACCAGGATGGTTCCGTCCGGAGCCCGCCTCGAACTGGACCGGGTGACGGTCCGCCACCCGGGGCGCGCCGAGCCCTCGCTCGCCGCGGCGACCCTCACCGTCGAGCCGGGGGAGACGGTGGCCCTCGTCGGGCCGAGCGGCGCGGGGAAGTCGACGCTGCTCGACGTCGTCCTCGGCTTCACGGAGCCGGAAGCGGGCGGAGCCGTACGGGTCGGGGGCGTGGATCTGGCGGAGCTGGACCTGGACGCCTGGCGGTCGCGGATCGCGTGGGTGCCGCAGCGGCCGTACCTCTTCGCCGGGACCATCGCCGAGAACGTGCGGCTCGCACGGCCGGAGGCCGGTGACGAACAGGTGCGGAAGGCGCTGCGGGACGCCGGGGCGGACGGGTTCGTGGCCGGGCTGCCCGAGGGGATCGGGACCGTGCTCGGAGAGGACGGGGCCGGGCTGTCGGCCGGCCAGCGGCAGCGGCTCGCGCTGGCGCGGGCCTTCCTCGCGGACCGGCCGCTGCTGCTGCTCGACGAGCCGACAGCGGCGCTGGACGGGGAGACGGAAGCCGGGATCGTCGACGCCGTGCGGCGGCTCGCCGTGGGGCGGACGGTGCTGCTGGTCGTCCACCGGCCGGCGCTGCTGGCGGTGGCGGACCGGGTCGTGACGATCGGGGCGCCGGGCGAGCGCGCGGAGGCCGCCGGCGAGGTGGCCGTCGCTGTGACGGCTGCCGGAAAGACGGCTGCCGACACGGTGGCCGCCGAACGCACTTCGGCCCTCGGCGCGACCGTGCCCGTGCCGGACGCGGTGCTCGCCGCCGCGGAGCCCGTACCCGCGGCCGGGCAGGGGGTGCTCGCGCGGGTGCGGGCCATGGCCGGTGGGCTCAAGGGCCGGATGGGGCTCGCGCTGCTGCTCGGCAGCCTGGCGCTCGGCTCGGCCGTCGGACTCATGGGCGTCTCCGGATGGCTCATCTCGCGGGCCTCGGAGCAGCCGCCCGTGCTGCACCTGATGGTCGCGGTCACCGCCACCCGGGCCTTCGGCATCGGGCGGGCCGTCTTCCGGTACGCCGAGCGGCTCGTCTCGCACGACGCCGTGCTGCGGATGCTCGCCGAACTCCGGGTCTCCGTCTACGCCCGGCTGGAGCGGATCGCCCCCGCCGGACTGCGCCGCGCCCGGCGCGGCGACCTCCTCGCACGGCTCGTCCACGACGTCGACGCCCTCCAGGACTACTGGCTGCGCTGGCTGCTGCCGGCCGGTGCCGCGCTCGTCGTCGGGCTCGGCTCGGTCGGCTTCACCGCCTGGCTGCTGCCCGAGGCGGGCGCCGTGCTCGCGGTGGGCCTCCTGGTGGCGGGCGTTCTCGTGCCGCCCCTGGGTGCCGCGCTGGCCCGCCGGGCCGAGCGGCGGCTCGCCCCGGCGCGCGGAGCGCTCGCGACCGCCGTGGCCGATCCGCTGCGCGGCTGCGCCGAGCTGACCGTGGCCGGGGCGCTGCGGGACCGGCTCGGCCGGGCCCGGGCGGCCGACCGTACGCTCACCGGCATCGCCTCCCGCCAGTCCGCCGCGGCGGCGCTGGGGGCCGGGCTCTCGGCGGTGGTGTGCGGTCTCACGGTGGTGGCCGCCGCCTTCGTCGGCGTGCAGGCCGTCCGCGACGGGCGGCTCGACGGGGTCGCCCTCGCGGTCGTCGTCCTCACCCCGCTCGCCGCCTTCGAGGCCGTGACCGGGCTGCCGCTGGCCGTGCAGTACCGGCAGCGGGTCAAGCACAGCGCCGAGCGGGTCTTCGAGGTGCTGGACGCGCCCGTCCCCGTACACGAGCCGGCTGTGGCCGTCGCTCCCCCGGCCGGGCCGTTCCCGCTCGAACTGGCCGGGCTCTCCGCCCGGTACGCCGGGCAGGACCGGCCCGCGCTCGACGGCTTCGCGCTCACCCTGGACGCCGGGCGGCGGGTCGCCGTCGTCGGAGCCTCGGGCTCCGGCAAGACCACGCTCGCCCAGGTGCTGCTGCGGTTCCTGGACGCCGAGCGGGGCTCGTACCGGCTGGGCGGGGTCGCCGCGACGACGCTCGACGGCGACGACGTCCGGCGCTTCGTCGGACTGTGCGCGCAGGACGCGCACCTCTTCGACAGCTCCGTACGCGAGAACCTGCGGCTCGCCCGGACGGACGCGAGCGACGAGGAGTTGTGGGAGGCGCTGCGCCGGGCCCGGCTCCTCGACTGGGTGGACGGCCTGCCCGAGGGACTCGACACTCTCGTGGGCGAGCACGGCTCGAAGCTCTCCGGCGGGCAGCGGCAGCGGCTCGCGCTGGCCCGCGCCCTCCTCGCCGACTTCCCGGTCCTCGTCCTCGACGAGCCGGCCGAGCACCTGGACCTGGCCACCGCCGACGCGCTCACCGACGACCTGCTGCGCGCCACCGAGGGGCGTACCACCGTCCTCATCACCCACCGGCTGCGCGGGCTCGACGCGGTCGACGAGGTGGTGGTCCTGGACGGCGGCCGGACCGTGCAGCGCGGACCGTTCGCCGAGCTCGCCGCCGAGGAGGGGCCGCTGCGGCGGATGCTGGAGCAGGAGAGGGAGACCGATCTCCTCCTCGACGGCATCGCGGCGATCCCCGCCGACCGTCCGACTTTTCTCTCCAAATAGGACTAACTAGGCTCAGGGCATGACCGCCGCCGCCACGCCCGATTCCCCGGACCCCCTGGTCGCCGCCACCGAGGCCACCCGCAGTCTCCAGGGGCTGTCCACGGAGCTGACCGCCCGCGTGCCGCAGCTGCTCGAAGCGATGCGGTCGGTGGGCACCGGGCTGGAACTCCACACCACCCTCGACCGGATCTGCGAGACCGCCGCCCAACTGGCCGACGCCCGTTACGCGGCCATCGGGGTCGTGGACGAGGAGGGCAAGGGCCTCTCCGACTTCGTCACGTACGGCGTCGGCGACGACGTGGCCCGGCGCATCGGCCGCCGCCCGGACGGACACGCCGGGCTGCTCGGCGCGCTCATCCGCGACCCGCGGACCATCCGGCTGGCCGACCTCTCCGCCGACCCGAGGTCGGCCGGCTTCCCGCCCGGCCATCCGGTCATGCGGACCTTCCTCGGTGTCCCCATCCGCGTCCAGGGCGAGATCTTCGGCAACCTGTACCTCGCGGAGAAGCGGAGCGGCGAGGAGTTCAACGACTACGACGAGCACATGGTCCGGGTCCTCGCCACCGAGGCCGGCATCGCCATCGGCAACGCCCGCCTCTACGAGGCCGCGCGCCAGCGCGAGCGGTGGATCGACGGTTCGGTCGCCGTCACCACCGCGCTGCTCTCCGGTGGCGACGCCGACGACGCCCTCGCCGTCGTCGCCGAACAGGCGCGGCGGCTCGCCGACGCGGACGCCGGGATCGTGCTGCTGCCGGCGGAGGACGGGGGCCTGGAGATCGTCGCCGTCTCCTCGCCACGGCGCACGAAGTCCCTCGGGGTGGTGATCCCGCCGGAGAGCCAGGTCGTGGAGCTGCTCCTGGAGGGCGAGGCGGTCTTCGTCCAGGACGCCTCCACCGATCCGCGCATGATCAGCCGGCTGACCTCGCCGTACGGGCCCAGCATGCTGCTGCCGCTCCAGAGCGGGGGCCGGGTCCTGGGCGCGCTCGCGATGCCCCGCGCCCGGGGCGCCCGCCCGTTCTCGGAGGCGGAGCGGACCCTCGCCACCCAGTTCGCCTCGCAGGCCGCGCTCGCGCTGATGATGGCCGAGGCACAGCGCGACCGGGAACGGCTCGCGGTCTTCGAGGACCGCGACCGGATCGCCCGCGACCTGCACGACCTCGTCATCCAGCGCCTCTTCGCCACCGGGATGATGCTGGAGAGCGCCCAGCGGAAGGCGGTCGTGCCGGCCGTCCAGGAGGGCGTCGGCAAGGCCGTGGACGAGCTGGACGTGACCATCCAGGAGATCCGTACGGCGATCTTCGCGCTCCAGCAGGGCCCGGCGGAGGCCCCGTCGGGGCTGCGCACGCGCGTGCTGCGGGAGATCAACATGGCGGCGGTGCCGCTGGGCTTCAAGCCCGCGCACCGGTTCCTCGGCGCGATCGACGCCACCGTCGGCGAGCTGACCGGCAAGAACCTGATCGCCGCTCTCCGCGAGGCGCTCTCGAACGCCTTCCGGCACGCCGGGGCGAGCCGGATCGAGGTCGTCGTCGACGCGACGGTGACCCTGCCGGACGGTTCGCCCGGGGTGCGGCTCATGGTCGCGGACGACGGCGTCGGCCTGCCGGAGGGCGGTCGGCGCAGCGGTCTGCGCAACCTCGCCCGCCGCGCCGAGTCCCTCGGCGGCGCGAGCTGGTGCGGCCCGGGCCTGGCCGAGGACGGCGGCGGTACATCGGTGGTGTGGGAGGCGCCGCTTTAGCGGGGGCCGGGCGGAGGGCCCGTCGGACGCTCATGGCGGGGCAGTGGTGGGCCGCCGCCGAGAGAGGGCGCCGCGGGCGGGCGGGTGCTAGAGGGGGTCCGCGGGTGCCGGCCGGGTCGGAGCGGTCGGCTGGGTGGGCGCGGTCGGCTGGGTGGGCCGGGCCGCGAGGGCTTCGGCGACGAGCTGCTCGATGACGACGGCGACGCCGTCCTCGTTGTTGCCGACGGTGCGGCCGGAGGCGGCGGCGATCACCTCGGGGTGGGCGTTGCCCATCGCGTACGAGCGGCCCGCCCAGCTCAGCATCTCGATGTCGTTCGGCATGTCGCCGAAGGCCGCCACCTGGTCCGCCGTGATGCCGCGCTCCGCGCAGCAGAGGGCGAGCGTCGACGCCTTGGACACACCGAGGGCACTGATCTCGATGAGCGCGGTGGGGCTGGAGCGGGTGAAGGAGGCCAGGTCCCCGGCGGCCTCCCGGGCCGTCGCCAGGAAGACGTCGGGGTCGAGGTCGGGGTGCTGGGCGAGCAGTTTCAGCACGGGAGCGGCGGCGCCCGGCGTCTCCTCGTAGAGGAGCTTCTCGGCGGTGGCGACGGTGGCGCCGGGGTCGAGGAAGAAGGGCGGGTACAGCGGCTCGTAGTGGATGCCGGTGGTCAGTTCGACGGCGAAGCTGGTGCCGGGGGCCGCGGCCCGCAGGGTCCGTACGACGTCGAGGGCCTCGGGCCGGGGCAGCGGCCGGACCTCCAGGAACGTGCCGCCCGCGTGCAGGTCCACGACGGCCGCGCCGTTGGCGCAGATGGCGAGGCCGTGGCCGTGGACGTGGTCGCTGACCACGTCCATCCAGCGGGCCGGGCGGCCGGTGACGAAGAAGACCTCGATCCCCGCCCGCTCGGCCGCGGCCAGGGCGGCGACGGTGCGCTCGGAGACGGACTTGTCGTCGCGCAGGAGGGTGCCGTCGAGGTCGGTGGCGATGAGCCGGACGGCGGGTCGGGAGGAGGGCCGGGGAGAGGTCACCTCCCCATGGTGCCGCACCGGACGCACGTGCGTGCGGGTCCCTGCACATTTGAGTGGGGCGGGGTGGGTGCGGGCGGGTGCGGGTGCGGGCGGGGGTGGGGTGAGACGGGGGGGCGCGGATGTGGGTGCGGGTGCGGTCGCGGTGCGTGGGGCGGCTCGGGGAGCGTGGGGCGGGCCGGGGCGCGTGGGGCGGGCCGGGGCTCGTACGTGCCGCCAGGGTGAGCGGGGGCTCGGGGCGCCCGAGGAGCGCTCGGGGCCGCCCGACGTACGCTCGGGGCATGAGCCTGCGTCTGAGCACCGTGATCCTGCCTGTCGACCGCTGGCACGAGGGCGGCCGCGCCACGTGGCAGCGCGCCGAGGAACTCGGCTTCCACGCCGCGTACACCTACGACCACCTGTCCTGGCGCAGCTTCCGGGACGGCCCGTGGTTCGGCGCCCTGCCGACCCTCACCGCCGCCGCGACCGCCACGGAGCGCCTGCGCCTCGGCACCCTCGTGACCTCGCCCAACTTCCGGCACCCGGTGACCCTGGCCAAGGAGCTGATCTCGCTCGACGACGTCTCCGGCGGCCGGGTCACCCTCGGCATCGGTGCCGGCGGCAACGGCTTCGACGCCACCGCGCTCGGACAGGAGTCCTGGACGCCGAAGGAGCGGGCCGACCGCTTCGCCGAGTTCGTCCCGCTGCTCGACCGGCTGCTCACCGAGGACGCGGTGACAGAGAGCGGCACGTTCTATTCGGCCGACGAGGCGCGCAACATTCCCGGCTGCGTGCAGCGCCCCAGGCTGCCGTTCGCGGTGGCGGCGACCGGCCCGCGCGGGATGCGGCTCGCCGCGCGGCACGGGCAGGCGTGGGTGACGACGGGTGACCCCAAGCTGTACGAGACGGGTACGGCGGCCGAGTCCGTGGAGGCCCTGCGCGGCCAGGTCGAGCGGCTCGGCAAGGCGTGCGCGGAGATCGGCCGGGACGTGGCCGAGCTCGACAAGATCCTGCTCACCAGCTTCACGCCCGAGAAGAACACGGTGCTCGACTCCCTGGAGCGCTTCGTGGACTTCGCCGGGACCCACCGCGACCTCGGCTTCACCGAGATCGTCATCCACTGGCCGATCCAGGACTCGGACTTCGCGGCCGATCAGGCCGTCTTCGAGACCATCGCCACGGAGGCCCTCGGCCGCCTCGGCTGACCCGGAGGTCCCGCCGCCGGTATGGGGCGGGGCCTCCCGCATACTCCTGCCATGCCCTCGCCCGCACCCCCGAGCCAGAACCCGAGCCAGAACTCGAGTTCGAGCCCGAGCCCTGGTTTTGGCCTCGGTCCGGGTCCGGGTCCGGTACCGAGCCCGGTGTCCCTTCCGCCCGGTCCTCTGGTCGACGGCGTGCCCGAATGGCGGCGCATCGGCGCGGCGGCCTGGTCGGCGGCGGGGCCCGGTCGGTGGGCGCGGCCGCTCTGGTCCGTGCTGGCGCTGCTGGTGGCGGTGGCCGCGGCGTTCGTCACGGAGCCGATGCCGGTGTGCAGCGACGCGGCCCCGTGCGGCCCGGACTGGATCGACCCGGCGCAGACGGCCCTGGCCATCGGCGTGCTGTGCTGGAACGCCCGGCTCCCCGAACTCACCCTCGTCGCCGCCCCGCCGCTCGCCTTCCTTATAGCGGCCGAGCAGTTCCCCGCCCCCGGGACGGCCTCCGGGGTGGCGAACGCGGCGGTGCTCGCCGCTCTCGCCTTCTGCTGGGCGGCCGCGTGCGACCGCCTGAACGCCCGTCGTCGGCAGCGCAGGGTCTTCGAACGGGCCTCCGGCGCGGTCATCCGCACTCTCGGTCCCGTCAGCCTGCCACTGCCTGGGAAGGGCCGGCTGGTCGGAGGGATGGCCCTGTGCGCCGTCGCCGTCGCCGCCACGCTCATGGGCCTGCGCGGTGTGCACGTCGACGAGGACCGGGCGGCCCGGGCGACGCGTACCGAGGCCGAGGTCACGAGCCGTACGGACGTATCGGTACGGCTCCGCACCCACGACGGGCGCCGGCTCGACATCGAGTCCATCTACCCCGAGGATCACCGCCTCGGCGCCACCGTCACGGTGCTGGAGGACGGCTCGTGGCGGCGCCTCGTCGCCGAACCGTACGACGCCTTCGGCTGGCAGCTGCTCGCCCTGGTCGCGGCGGTGCCGGGCATCTTCCTGTCGGCCGCCGGATTCCGCGCCCTCCACCGTTGCCCGGTACGGCGACGGGTCGGGCTGCCCGCTCTGCGTGTGCGGGTGGCGGTCGACGGGGAGGGCAAGGTGCGGGTCCACGGCCTCGGCGAGGCCGGAGTGCGCAGCCCTCTGTTCTCCGTCGACATGGCCTCCTACAGCGTCCTCGACGACGACGACGGTGACGGTGACGACGGCGAAGGCGGCGGCGAGGGCGGGAAGGGCGGGGCGTACGACCCGGGCGACGACGTGGACGTCGAGCCGCTCGCGTTCGGCGTTCGCCGCGACGCCGTGCTGATCGGCGCTCCCTACGAGGGCGCGGAACTGGTCCTCGTCCTGCCCACCGGGGACGGCGGCCCCCACCCGGTCGTCCTCCTCGCCACCGCCCGGCTGCTGTGGGGAGAGGGACGGGTCAGCTGAGTTCGCCGAGGCGGGGCCCTTCCGTCAGCGGAACCGGCTGCTGAGCCACGGGGTGAGCGTCACCGAGGGGACGAGCTCCTTGTAGGTGCTGCCGCCGGGGACGGGGACGATCAGCCACTGCCCGGGCGGGAAGAACCGTCCCTTCACATGGGCCAGGCCGGTGTGGATCGCCCGGACGAAGCCGGGGACGGCGTCCCTCGGCACGTCGGCGAACTCGACGCCGTCCACCGTGATCCGGGCGTCGCCCTCGGGATAGAGCTGCACCGAGACGTAAGGGGAGCCGCCGAGCTCGATGAACGCCTCGTGCGGCAACGAGCCGTCCTCGTCGAGCGCGTTGAAGGCTCCTGCCGAGGTCCGGCGCGAGGTCTGGTCCGCGCCGATGTCGTCGGTGACCGTGATCTCCAGGTGGAACTCCTCCGCGACCGCACGGACGGCGGTCACGGCGGCCTGGGTGCTGGGCAGGTGCGGGTGCGGGTGCGACATGGCTTGATCATGCCTCAGCCGCGCACGGGTGCCTGGCGTCGCCCGTGAGCCATGGCGTGGGCGGCCCCGTGGCGGGGGCCATGTGGGGCGTGGAGCCTTCCCCGTCAGGCGGGGAAACGGATGTACTCCGCCGGTACGGCCGCCGTCAGCCAGACCCCGTTGGCGCTGACCCGGAACTCGTGGCCCGCTCGGTGCATCGCGCCGGAGTCCACACTCAGCACCACAGGCCGGCCGCGTCTCGCCCCGACCCTGGTGGCCGTCTCGCGGTCGGGGGAGAGGTGCACGTCGTGGCGTGCCATGGGACGCAGCCCCTCGGTCCGGATCGCGGGAAGCCGGTCGGCGACCGTACCGTGGTAGAGGTACGTCGGCGGTTCGGCCGCCGGCAGGTCCAGGTCGACGGTGATCGTGTGGCCCTGGCTGGCCCGGATCCGGGTGCCCTCGACGGCGAACCGCTTCTTGTCGTTGGTGGCGACGACGTGGTCCAGCTCCGCGCGGCTGATCGGGAAGCCGTGGCCGGTCGCGGCGGCGAGCAGGGTGTCGATCTCCGTCCAGCCGTGCTCGTCGAGCGTCAGCCCGATCCGCTCGGGCTGGTGGCGGAGGTGCTTCGACAGGTACTTCGAGACCTTCACCGTGCGGCGTTCGTCCATCGTTCTTCCCCGTTCAGGTTTGATCCACAACCAAAGTGATTTATCCACAGGCCAGTTGACGATTCTGTGGACAACCGCTCTGAAGAATCAAATGGTTTAGTGAACTGTGGGAGAATTAAGGGCATTTACCGTCAATGTGTCCAATGTCCTTTTGTTGAGCTCGCGTTCGGTGGCAGCCGTCACGAAGGTCGCGATGTTCTCCGTGCCAACCAGCTTCTGTACGGCCCTGATCGTGTCGGCCGGGATCTGCACCGGTCGGGGCTCGTCGTCCCGTGCGGGCGGCGCTTCGGGGGAGAGGTGGATCTGGAGGTGACGGGTCGCCAGAATGCGCATGGCTCTGGCCAGTTCCGCGTCCACGGTCTGCTGGGCGAGCGGGCGGAGGCGCCGGACCATCGTGGCCGCCTCGGCCGCGTCGGAGTCCGTCGGAGGGCGGTGCTCCAGGTATCGGGCGAAGACGTGCTCGGTGGTGAACTCCAGGAAACGGCCCGCTATGTGCTCGACCTGCTCCCGAAGTTCCCGCAGGTGCCCGGTGATTGCCGAAAGGGGGACGCCGGCCGCGTACAACTCCACCGCCACCGCCAGCTCTTGAGGACTCGGGACCAGATACTCCTCGGCATCCCGGCCCGGGATCCGTTCCAGCACGCCCAGCTCGACCGCTTCCCTGACCGCCTCCTCGTCCGGCGTGCCGCCGAAGCGGGCGTCGAGCTCGGCGCGGGTGATCCGGGCGGCCTCCTCGTCCGTCCAGGGCCCCTGGACCTCCGCGACGAGCCCGAGCACCCCGCCCAGACCTCGGCCGGTGTCCCAGGCGTCGAGCAGCTCCTTGATCGAGGCCAGCGTGTACCCGCGGTCCAGCAGGTCCGCGATCTGGCGCAGCCGGGCCAGATGACTGTCCCCGTACACGTTCGACCTGCCACGCCGCTCCGGGCGGGGCAGCAGGCCGCGGTCCTGGTAGGCGCGGATGGTCCGCACCGTGGCCCCGCTGTGATGGGCGAGATCCTCGATCCGGTACTCCGGTCGCACTGCTGACTGCTCGGACAAACCCGCTCCCACCGGCCGATCGCTCCACCCCGCGCGGGGTCCCTCCTGCGAGGGATCGTACGACCGCCCCGCCCGCCCCGGCCCCGGACGGACGACCGGAACCCCTACCCCGCCCGCCCCGGCCCCGGACGGACGACCGGAACCCCTACCCCGCCCGCCCGGACCGCCCCCCAAACAGACGGCCGAACCCCGTCCCCGCCGGTCGACCGGCGTCCCGCTACGCCGGCGGCTGCCAGCGGGCCAGCGCGCGCAGGGCGCCCGGGGCCAGCCGGGAGAGGGCGTGGACGCCCCGGGCCTCCGGGGTGACCGGTACCACCGCCCGGTCGTGCAGCACAGCCCCCAGGATCGCGTCCGCGACCTTCTCCGGCGGGTAGTTGCGCAGCCCGTACAGCCGGGAGGCCTTCCGCTGCCGCCGCTTCTCCTCCGCCTCGTCCGTGACCCCCGCGAACCGGGCCGTCGCCGTGATGTTGGTGTTCACGATGCCGGGGCAGATCGCGCTCACCCCGATGGACCGGCCCGCCAGTTCGGCCCGCAAGCACTCGCTCAGCATCAGCACCGCCGCCTTCGAGGTGCTGTAGGCCGGGAGCGCCCGCGAGGGCTGGAAGGCCGCCGCCGAGGCGGTGTTGACGATGTGGCCGCCCTGCCCGCGCGCGGCCATCTGCGCCCCGAATATCCGGCAACCGTGGATCACGCCCCACAGGTTGACGTCCAGGACCCGCTTCCACTCCTCGCTGGTGGTCTCGAAGAAGGAGCCGGAAAGGCCGATCCCCGCGTTGTTGACGAGGACGTCGACGACGCCGTGGTCGGCGGCCACCTTGGCGGCCAGCTTCTCCATCGCCTGCTCGTCGGAGACGTCCACCGTCTCGCCCCAGGCGCCGGGGGCGCCGATCAGCCGTGCCATCTCCGCCGTCCGGGCCGCTCCCTCGCCGTCCCGGTCCACCGCGACGACCCGCGCCCCGGCCTCCGCGAAGGCGAAGGCGGTGGCCCTCCCGATGCCGCTGGCGGCGCCGGTGACCAGCACCAGTTGTCCGCCGAACCGCTCCGCGTACTCCGGTCGCACCCCGCGCTTGGCCGTCGCCTCCGCCACCGGCCGCGGCGCACGCGTCTGCGGCTCCTCGTGGGTGCGGACGAAGTCCGTGATCCAGTCGGCCAGCCGGTCGGGCCGGGTGCGCGGCACCCAGTGCTTCGCCGGCAGGCTGCGCCGGGTCAGCTCCGGCACCCAGGCACCCAGGTCGTCGTAGAGGCGCTCGGAGAGGAAGGCGTCCCCGGTCGGCGTGATCAGCTGCACGGGCACGTGCGCGAAGGCGTCGGCGCGCGGCCGGGAGAGGCGGGCCCGGACGTTGTCCCGGTAGAGCCAGGCGCCGTTGGCCGCGTCGCTGGGCAGTGACGGCGTCGGGTACTCGCCCGCCGGGATCTTCTCCACCCGCTCCAGGAGCTTCGGCCAGCGCTTGCCCAGCGGACCGCGCCAGGCCAGCTCCGGCAGGGCCGGGGTGTGCAGGGCGTACACGTACCAGGACTTGGCGCCCTGCCCGAGGAGCTGCCCGACCCGGCGCGGGGTGGGGCGGGCCATCCGGCGCTTCACCCAGTGCCCGAAGTGGTCGAGCGAGGGCCCGGAGATCGACGTGAAGGAGGCGATCCGGCCCTCGGTACGCTTCACGGTCACGAACTCCCAGGACTGCACCGAGCCCCAGTCGTGCCCGACCAGATGGACCGGCCGGTCGGGGCTGACCGCCTCGGCGACGGCCAGGAAGTCGTCGGTCAGCTTCTCCAGGGTGAAGCCGCCCCTCAGCGGCGCCGGCGCCGTCGAACGCCCGTGGCCCCGCACGTCGTACAGCACGACGTGGAACTCCTCGGCGAGCCGCACCGCGACCTCGGACCAGACCTCCTTCGAGTCCGGGTAGCCGTGCACCAGCAGTACCGTCGGCCGGTCGGCTTCGCCGAGCTCGGCGACGCACAGCTCGATCCCGCCCGTCCGGACCCGGCGCTCCCGCGCCCCGTCGAGTCCCGCGCCCGCCATCACACCGCTCCTTCGTTCCACCGCCGCACGTGCGGCAGGTCGTCATCCAGCCAGAACGCGCTCTGCTCGGGGTCCCTGGAGTCGGTGACGACCAGGATCTCCTCGAACTTCGCGCCCGTCCCCCGGAAACCGAGGTGCGGCTCGACCGCCCAGAGCCCGGGAGCGGGCGGGTGGTCGGAGAACTTGTACGGGGACCAGAGCGGCGACCAGCCGTCCCGGTGGCCGTGCACGGCGTCGCTCAGCAGGCCCTTGAGGGACTGCGTGCCGAAGCCGAACAGGGTCGGTGCGAACCGCCGCTCCTTCACCCGGTCGATCTTGTGGGCGATCACTCCGAACGGATAGGCCCGGTGCCGGTTGGCGTACCCCTGGCGGACCATGAGCCGGTCCACGTCCTCGTATATCTCACGCAGGCTGCGCCGCTCGCGCACCTCGCGCAGGATCAGCTCGCGGTGCTCGCGCAGGTCGGCGAGCAGCTTGTCGTGCAGTGGGTTGAGCCCGAGGCAGCCGCTGTAGCCGACGTCCGCGGTGTATCCCTTGTACACGGGTGCCATGTCGAGGATGAAGGGCATCCCCGCCTCGAGCCGCCGGTCGGTGGGGAAGAACTGCAGCGGGATCCTGAAGTCGGTGAAGGCGGTGCGGTCGCCGAACCAGGCGAAAGGCCGGTGGAACCAGTCCTTCACCCCGCGCTCGTACAGCCACTCGCGCTGCATCCGCGCCGCCTCGCGCTCGGTGACGCCGGGCCTGAGCTGGGCCGAGACCGCTTCCGCGCAGGCGTAGGAGAGCCGCTGTACTTCCCTGAACCCCCGCAGTTCCGCGGTCAGTTCGCTTGCCACTGCTGAGGTCATGCCACCCGCCCGTCCGGTGTGAGCGTCCGGTCGCACTACGCGTCCGTAACTTGACACCGATGAATGTGACAATGCCCGAGGGCTACGTCAAGGGGTGTGCATAACCCCCTGTGGAAAACTCGGCCCGCAACCACCGGCCGGGGCGCCGAACGACTTTCGTCGCGACCTTCTCTCAGGGTCCGTACGCCGGAAGTCGGAGAGGATTCGATCCGTAGGGCTGACGACCTCTGTGGGATTCGCCACTACCTTCGAACCGTGACTGTGATCGCCACCGAAAGCCTCAGCAAGCGGTTCCCCCGGGTGACCGCTCTCGACCGGCTCTCCCTGGACATCGGGCCCGGTGTGACCGGACTGGTGGGTGCCAACGGAGCCGGCAAGTCCACGATGATCAAGATCCTGCTCGGCCTCTCCCCCGCCACGGAGGGCAGCGCCGAGGTCCTGGGTCTCGACGTCTCCAAGCACGGCCCGGAGATCCGCGAGCGCGTCGGGTACATGCCCGAGCACGACTGCCTCCCGCCGGACGTCTCCGCCACCGAGTTCGTCGTCCACATGGCGCGGATGTCCGGCCTGCCGCCGACCGCCGCCCGCGAGCGGACGGCCGACACCCTGCGTCACGTCGGCCTGTACGAGGAGCGCTACCGCCCCATCGGCGGCTACTCGACCGGCATGAAGCAGCGGGTGAAGCTGGCCCAGGCCCTGGTCCACGATCCCAAGCTGGTCCTCCTCGACGAGCCGACCAACGGCCTCGACCCGGTCGGCCGGGACGAGATGCTCGGCCTCATCCGCCGTGTCTGGACCGACTTCGGCATCTCCGTGCTCGTCACCTCCCACCTCCTGGGAGAGCTGGAGCGGACCTGCGACCACGTCGTCGTCATCGACGGCGGCAAGCTGCTGCGGTCCAGCTCCACCAGCGACTTCACCCGCACCACCACGACCCTCGCGGTCGAGGTCACCGACTCGGACGCCCACCCGGACGGCACCGGCGCGCTGCGCGCCGCCCTCGCCGCCGCCGGCGTCACCCTCCACGAGGGCGTCGAGGAGGGCCTGCCCGGCGCCGGTCACATCCTGCTCCTGGAAGCCGCCGGCGAGGAGACGTACGACCTGGTGCGCGACACCGTCGCCGGCCTGGGCCTCGGCCTGGTCCGCATGGAGCAGCGCCGCCACCACATCGCCGAGGTCTTCCGCCCCGAGGCCGCCGCGCAGCACGAGGAGGTCAAGGCCCGATGAGCACTCCCGCCCCCGAGGCCGCCCCCGACACCACCCGGATCCACAACATCGGATACCGGTCCTACGACGGCCCCCGGCTCGGCCGCTCCTACGCCCGCCGCTCGCTCTTCTCGCAGTCCCTGCGGGGGGCGTACGGCCTGGGCCGCAGCGCCAAGTCGAAGGTGCTGCCGATGCTGCTCTTCGCGGTGATGTGCGCGCCCGCGCTGATCATCGTCGCCATCGCGGTGTACCTGAAGAGCGAGAAGCTCCCCATGCAGTACACCGAGTACGCGATCTACCTCCAGCTCGTCATCGCCGTCTACCTGGCCTCCCAGGCCCCGCAGTCGGTCTCCCGCGACCTGAGGTTCCGGACGGTGCCGCTGTACTTCTCCCGCCCCATCGAGCGGCTCGACTACGTGCTCGCCAAGTACGGGGCGATGGCCTCGGCGCTCTTCATCCTCACCGCCACCCCGCTGCTGATCATGTGGATCGGCTCCATGCTGGCCAAGATGGACTTCGCCGAGCAGGCCAAGATGTTCGGCCAGGGGCTCGTCTCCGTCGCGGTCCTCTCCGTGCTGTTCGGAGGCATCGGTCTGGTCATGGCCGCGCTCACCCCGCGCCGCGGCTTCGGCGTCGCCGCCGTGATCGCCGTCCTCACCATCTCCTACGGCGCGGTCTCCACCCTCCAGGGCATCTCCTACGCCACCGAGAACACCGAAGCGATCACCTGGCTCGGGCTCTTCTCGCCCCTCACCCTCGTCATCGGCCTGCAGAACGCCTTCCTCGGCGGCCCCGCGGCCTTCCCCGGAGAGGCGGAGGTCAGCGCCGGCCTGGGCGTGGTCTACCTGCTGTTCGTCCTCGCGCTCATCGCCGCCTGCTACGGCATCCTGATGCGCCGCTACCGAAAGGTCGGACTGTGAGTGCCCTCCCGTTGCCCGCCACCACCCCTCTAAGGAATGGGCTGCGCCCATGAGCACCCTCAACATCGACCACGTCTCGCGCTGGTTCGGAAACGTCGTCGCGGTCAACGACGTCACGATGTCGATCGGCCCCGGCGTGACCGGTCTCCTCGGCCCCAACGGCGCCGGGAAGTCCACGCTCATCAACATGATGGGCGGCTTCCTCGACCCCTCCACCGGCAGCGTGACCCTCGACGGCGAGCCGGTCTGGCGCAACGAGTCGGTCTACCGTTCCATCGGCGTCGTCCCCGAGCGGGAGGCGATGTACGACTTCCTCACCGGCCGCGAGTTCGTCGTGGCCAACGCGGAGCTCCAGGGCCTCGGCGACGCGGAGGCCCAGCGGGCCCTCGCCACCGTGGAGATGGAGTACGCGCAGGACCGGAAGATCGCCACGTACAGCAAGGGCATGCGGCAGCGCGTGAAGATGGCCTCGGCCCTCGTCCACGAGCCGTCCGTGCTCCTCCTCGACGAGCCGTTCAACGGCATGGACCCGCGCCAGCGGATGCAGCTCATGGAGCTGCTGCGCCGGATGGGCGCCGAGGGCCGCACGGTGCTGTTCTCCTCGCACATCCTGGAGGAGGTCGAGCAGCTCGCCTCCCACATCGAGGTGATCGTCGCCGGCCGGCACGCCGCCTCCGGCGACTTCCGCCGGATCCGCCGCCTGATGACCGACCGCCCGCACCGCTATCTGGTCCGCTCCAGCGACGACCGGGCGCTCGCCGCCGCGCTGATCGCCGACCCGTCCACGGCCGGCATCGAGGTCGACGCGGCGGAGGGCGGACTGCGGATCCAGGCCGTCGACTTCGGCCGGTTCACCGAACTGCTGCCGAAGGTCGCGCGCGAGCACGGCATCCGGCTGCTGACGGTCTCGCCCTCGGACGAGTCCCTCGAATCCGTCTTCTCGTATCTCGTCGCGGCCTGAAAGGAGCATGACCCCGATGTACGACCCCACCGTCGCCCGGCTCACCTACCGGGCCCTCCTCGGCCGCCGCCGGGCGGCGATCCTCTTCCTGCTGCCCGGCCTGCTCCTGCTCATCGCCACGGCCGTCCGCGTCATCAACGGCGCGGACGACCAGGTCGCGGCCGACCTCCTCGGCGGCTTCGCGCTCGCCACGATGGTGCCGCTGATCGGCGTCATCGCCGGCACGGGCGCGATCGGCCCGGAGATCGACGACGGCTCCATCGTCTACCTGCTCTCCAAGCCGGTGAAGCGGCCGACGATCATCGTCACCAAGCTGATCGTGGCCATCGCCGTGACCATGGCCTTCTCGGCCGTGCCCACGCTGATCGCCGGCTTCATCCTGAACGGCAACGGGCAGCAGGTCGCCGTGGCCTACATGGTCGCCGCGCTGGTCGCCTCCATCGCCTACAGCGCGCTCTTCCTGCTGCTCGGCACGATCAGCAGGCACGCCGTGGTGATCGGCCTCGTCTACGCCCTGGTCTGGGAGGCCCTGTTCGGCTCCCTGATCGCCGGCGCCCGCACCCTCAGCGTCCAGCAGTGGGCGCTCGCCCTCGCCGAGAAGGTCACCGGCGAGGGGCTGATCAGCTCGGACGTGGCCCTGCCGACGGCGTCGGTGCTCCTGGTCGCCGTCACCCTCGGCGCCACCTGGTTCGCCGGCCACAAGCTGCGCACGCTGAAGCTGGCGGGCGAGGAGTAGGACCGGCCCGGACGGGACGTCAGGGCGAGGAGCAGGACCGGCCCGGACGGGACGTCAGACGGTACGGTCGCGGGCGGCGAGCAGACCGACGCCCGCGGCCGCCGCGCAGACGCCCAGCACCAGCGAGATCGGCAGCGTCCACGAGCCGGTCGCCTGGTGCAGGGCACCGGCCGCGAGCGGCCCCACGGCCGCCAGCAGGTAGCCGACCGTCTGGGCCATCCCGGAGAGCCGGGCCGCGGTCGGGGCGTCCTCGGTACGCAGCACGATCAGGGTCAGGGCGAGCCCCAGGGCTCCGCCCTGACCGATGCCGAGGACGGCCGACCAGAGCCAGGCGCCCTCGGCCGGGGCGACCAGCAGCCCGGCGTAACCGGCCCCGACCATCGTCGTCACCAGCACCACCAGCGGGCGCTGGTCCCGCATGCGGCCCGCCAGCAGCGGGACCGCGAAGGCCCCGGCGATCTGGATCAGGTTGTTGAAGGCGAAGACCACACCGGCCTCGGACCGGCTCATCCCGTGGTCGGTGAAGATCGTCGGCATCCAGGCGATCAGCACGTACGACCACAGCGACTGAAGCCCCATGAAGAGGGTCACCTGCCAGGCGAGCGCCGAGCGCCACACGCGCGTGGGGGCGGCGCCGGCGGCCGGGACGGCCCGTACCTCGTGACCCGTACGGCCCCGGGCGATCAGCACCTGCGGCAGCCAGGCCACCGCCGCCACGACGGCGAGCAGCGACCAGAAGCCGAGCGAGCCCTGCCAGCCGCCGCCGAGTGCCTCCTCCAGGGGGACGGCGGCCGCCGCGGCGACCGTCGCGCCCGCGACCATCGCCCCCGTGTAGACCGAGGTCATGGTGGCGGCCCGCTCCGGGAAGTCCCGCTTGATCAGCCCCGGCATCAGCACGTTGAGCAGGGCGATGGCGGTGCCGACGAGGACCCCGCCGCCGTACAGCGCCGTCACCGAGGGCAGCAGCCGCAGCAGGATGCCGCCGGCGAGCAGCAGGAGCGCGGCGAGGACGATCCGCTCGGCGCCGAAGCGGCGCCCCAGCCAGGGCGCGACCAGCGCACCGAGGCCCAGGAAGAGCACCGGGATCGAGGTGATGAGCGAGCCCGCGGTCGAGGAGAGGCCGAAGGCCCCGGCTATCTCCCCCACCAGCGGCGCCACGCTCGCCAGAGCCACCCGCATGTTGAGCGAGGCGAGCACGATCCCGACGAGCAGCAGCACCGGGTGGGCGAGCAGCGCCCGCCGCGCGGCCGCCCCGGCGGACGACGGCCGTACGTCGGCCTCGGCGTCGACCAGTACGCGCGCGGGGCCCGTTTCCGTCCCCTTCACGCGCGTGCCTCCGGTTCCGGCTCGGCGGCCGTCTCCTCCATGAGCGCCGCCACCGTCTCCGCGGGCACCCGCAGCAGTTCACGGGCCTGCCGCTCGGCCGCGTCCGCGTCGCCCGCCTCGACGGCGGCGACCAGGGCCTCGTGGGCGTCGATGTCGACCGGCGGCATCGCGCGGTCGCCGAGCGCCTCGACCAGGACCTCGTGGACCTGGGTGGAGAAGAAGCGGTAGACCTCGATGAAGGCCTTGTTGTGGGTGGCGGCGACCACCGCGAGGTGGAAGGCGAGGTCGGCGTCGGCGTCCCGGTCGCCCTCCTCGCGCAGCGTGGTCAGGGCGGCCCGCAGCCGCAGCAGGTCATGGGTGTCCCGCCGCTCCGCCGCGAGCCTGGCCGCCTCCGCCTCCAGGGCGGTCCGCAGCTCCAGGACGTCCCGGGCGCCGGCGTGCCGGACCCCGCGCAGGACGGCCGCCGGGTCGGCGGTGGAGCGGACGAAGGTGCCGTTGCCCTGCCACGACTCCAGGAGCCCGGCGTGGACGAGCACCCGGACCGCCTCGCGGACGGTGTTGCGGCCGACGCCGAGCTGCTGGGCGAGGTCGTGCTCGGTCGGGATGCGGTCCCCGACGGCCCACTCGCCCTCGGCGAGCTGCGCCCGCAGCTGCTCCACCGCGGAGTCCACCAGCGAGGTGCGCCCCGCCGCTCTCAGTGCCGCCATCCGCTCCGTACCTCCCGCGATTCGCCCGGTTGCCCAGTCATCCTACAAGTAATCCACAGCGGTGGCCGATCCACCGGGGCACCGCCCGGCGACCGGACTACTGTGGGCTCGTACGTGCACCGAACACCCTCACCACCCTCGGGAGTCAGTCATGTCAGACCGCTTCGACGTCGTCGTACTCGGAGCTGGCCCCGGCGGCTACGTCGCCGCCATCCGCGCCGCCCAGCTGGGCAAGCGGGTCGCGGTCGTCGAGGAGAAGTACTGGGGCGGTGTCTGCCTGAACGTCGGCTGCATCCCCACCAAGGCGCTGCTCCGCAACGCCGAACTGGCGCACATCTTCAACCACGAGGCCAAGACCTTCGGCATCAAGGTCGACGGCACGGTGACCTTCGACTACGGCGACGCCTACCGCCGCAGCCGCACGGTCGCGGACGGCCGCGTCAAGGGCGTCCACTTCCTGATGAAGAAGAACGGCATCACGGAGTTCGACGGCCGGGGCACCTTCCTGGACGCGAACACCCTCCAGGTGGCCAAGTCCGACGGCACCACGCAGACGATCACCTTCGACAACTGCATCATCGCCACCGGCGCCACCCCGCGCCTGCTGCCCGGCACCGCGCTCAGCGACCGCGTCGTCTCGTACGAGCAGCAGATCCTCGCCGAGGACGCCCCGAAGTCGATCGTCATCGCGGGCGCCGGCGCCATCGGCATCGAGTTCGCGTACGTGCTCAACAACTACGGCACCAAGGTCACCATCGTCGAGTTCCTCGACCGGGTGGCCCCGCTGGAGGACGAGGAGGTGTCGAAGGAGCTCGCGAAGCAGTACCGCAAGCTCGGCATCGACGTCCTGACCTCGACCCGCGTCGAGGCCATCGACGAGTCTGGCCCGCAGGTCCGCGTCACCGTCACCGGCAAGGACGGCGCGAGCAAGGTCCTGGAGGCCGACAAGGTCCTCCAGGCCATCGGCTTCGCCCCGAACGTCTCCGGCTACGGCCTGGAGAACACCGGTGTCGCCCTCACCGAGCGCGGCGCCATCGACGTCGACGGCCGCTGCCGCACCTCCGTGCCGAACATCTACGCCATCGGTGACGTCACCGCGAAGCTGATGCTCGCGCACACCGCCGAGGCCATGGGCGTCATCGCCGCCGAGACCATCGCGGACGCCGAGACCATGGAACTCGACTACGTCATGATCCCGCGCGCCACCTACTGCCAGCCGCAGATCGCCAGCTTCGGCTACACCGAGGCGCAGGCCCGCGAGAAGGGCTACGACGTCAAGGTCGCCAAGTTCCCCTTCATGGCGAACGGCAAGGCGCACGGCCTCGGCGACTCCACCGGTTTCGTCAAGATCGTCGCGGACGCCAAGTACGGCGAGATCATCGGCGCCCACCTGATCGGCCCCGACGTCACCGAGCTGCTGCCCGAGCTGACCCTGGCCCAGCAGTGGGACCTCACCGTGCACGAGGTCGCGCGGAACATCCACGCCCACCCGACGCTCGGCGAGGCCGTCAAGGAAGCGATCCACGGCATCGCCGGCCACATGATCAACTTCTGAGACCCGGTCGTTTCCCGAGGCCCCGCCCGGCCTCACAGGTCTCCCACGGCTTCAGGTGATAGGCACTGGGAAGTGCCGAGCGAAACCTTCCCGGGTGGCGAACCGTCCCGACCGATCAGGTCGTGGGTGCGTTCGTCACCCGGTACGCATCTCTGGCTCGCCGTCATCACGGCCACGAGCCTCACCCTCGCGCTGGCCCCGGCCGGCCTGGACGCCCACCTCCTCCACCGGAACAGCAGCAACCTCCACCAGCTCGCCCACCACCCGGTCCGCGCGCTGCTCGGCAGCGCCTTCTGGATCGAGAACCCGGCGGACCTGCTGCTGTACGCCCTGCTCTTCGAGACGCTGCACGCGCCCGTGGAGCGCTGG
Source organism: Streptomyces sp. NPDC004435 (assembly GCF_042873895.1). Lineage (NCBI taxonomy): Bacteria > Bacillati > Actinomycetota > Actinomycetes > Kitasatosporales > Streptomycetaceae > Streptomyces > Streptomyces sp. NPDC004435. The sequence continues at coordinate 348,126 of NZ_JBIAMB010000002.1, forward strand.
CTGGGCACGGCCAGGTGGCTCTTCACCGTCGCCGGCGCGCACATCGCGGCGACCCTCGTCAGCCAGCAGGTCGTGCTCCTGGCGATCCGCGACCACGACGTGCCGCGCAGCATGGCGCACGTCGTCGACATCGGCGTCAGCTACGGCCTCGCCGCCTCCGCCGGGATCCTGACCTACCGGATCGTCCGGCCCTGGCGGTGGCTCTACCTGACCGCCGCGGTGGCCTTCTTCCTCGTGCCGCTGCTCGCGAACCGCACGTACACCGACCTCGGGCACGCGATCTCGCTCGCGATCGGCCTGGCCTGCTATCCGCTCACCCGGCACCCGCCCACCCGACACCCGGGGATGCCGGTGTCGTCACCGCACGGAAAACCGATCGACCCCGAACGGGGTTCCGGAGCACACTAGTTGTGCGGGGGAAACGGGGGATCCCCCGGTGGCGGCCGCTTCGAGCGCGCGGATCTACGGTCCGCGCGGGCCGCGACCGACGAAGGCCCGCTCCCAGGGGGAGCGGGCCTTCGCACGGAATCTCCTGGACGGGTCAGCCCGCTAGCAGGCGTTCCAGGACGACCGCGATGCCGTCCTCCTCGTTGGAGGCGGTCACCTCGTCCGCCACGGCCCGCAGCTCCGCGTGCGCGTTGCCCATCGCGACCCCGTGTGCGGCCCAGCCGAACATCGGGATGTCGTTGGGCATGTCGCCGAAGGCGATGGTCTCCGCCGCCTTCACCCCCAGCCGGCGCGCCGCCAGCGAGAGACCGGTGGCCTTGCTCAGACCCAGAGGCAGGATCTCCACGATCCCCGGGCCCGCCATGACCACGTCGACCAGCCCGCCGACGGTCGCCCGCGCGACGGCGGTCAGCTCGTCGTCGGTCATCGCCGGATGCTGGAGGTAGAGCTTGGTGAGCGGCGCCGCCCACACCTCCGCCGGGTCCTCGTACGGCACGTAGGGCAGCGGCCCCTCCTGGGACCGGTAGCCGGGGCCCACCAGGACCTCGCCCTCCAGGCCGTCGCGGCTCGCGGCCAGCGCCACCGGGCCGACCTCCGCCTCGATCTTGGAGAGGGCGAGCCCGGCGAGCTGCCGGTCCAGGGTCAGCGAGGTCAGCAGCCGGTGCTCGCCGGCGTGGTAGACCTGCGCGCCCTGGCCGCACACCGCGATCCCCTCGTAGCCGAGGTCGTCGAGGATGTGCCGGGTCCAGGGCACGGCCCGGCCGGTGACGACGATGTGCGCGGCGCCCGCCGCCGTCACCGCGGCGAGGGCTTCCCGGGTGCGGTCCGAGACGGACTCGTCGGCCCGCAGCAGCGTGCCGTCGAGGTCCGTCGCGACCAGGCGGTAGGGGAAGGCGCTCACTTGGCGATCGGCTCCAGGACCTCGCGCCCGCCCAGGTACGGACGGAGTACCTCGGGGACGCGCACCGAACCGTCGGCGAGCTGGTGGTTCTCCAGGATGGCGACGATGGTGCGCGGGACGGCGCACAGCGTGCCGTTCAGCGTGGCGAGCGGCTGGACGGTCTTCTTGCCGCCCTTTTCCTCGCGCATGCGGACGGAGAGGCGGCGGGCCTGGAATCCGTCGCAGTTGGAGGCCGAGGTCAGCTCGCGGTACTTGCCCTGCGTCGGGATCCACGCCTCGCAGTCGAACTTGCGGGAGGCCGAGGAGCCGAGGTCGCCGGTGGCGACGTCGATGACCTGGAAGGGCAGCTCCAGGGAGGTGAGCCACTGCTTCTCCCAGTCCAGGAGCCGCTTGTGCTCGTTCTCCGCGTCCTCGGGCGCGACGTACGAGAACATCTCGACCTTGTCGAACTGGTGGACGCGGAAGATGCCGCGGGTGTCCTTGCCGTACGTGCCGGCCTCGCGGCGGAAGCAGGGCGAGAAGCCCGCGTACCGCAGCGGCAGCTTGTCGGCGTCGATGATCTCGTCCATGTGGTACGCGGCGAGCGGGACCTCGGAGGTGCCGACCAGGTAGTAGTCGTCCTTCTCCAGGTGGTACACGTTCTCCGCGGCCTGGCCGAGGAAGCCGGTGCCCTCCATGGCGCGCGGGCGGACCAGCGCGGGGGTGAGCATCGGGATGAAGCCGGCCTCGGTGGCCTGCGCGATGGCCGCGTTGACCAGGGCGAGCTCCAGGAGGGCGCCGACGCCGGTCAGGTAGTAGAAGCGCGAGCCGGAGACCTTGGCGCCCCGCTCGACGTCGATGGCGCCGAGCGCCTCGCCCAGCTCCAGGTGGTCCCGGGGCTCGAAGCCCTCGGCCGCGAAGTCGCGGATGGTGCCGTGCGTCTCCAGGACGACGAAGTCCTCCTCGCCGCCGACCGGCACGTCCTGGTGGACGATGTTGCCGAGCTGGAGGAGGAGCGTACGGGCCGTGTCGTCGGCCTCGTTCTGCTCGGCCTCGGCGGCCTTGACGTCGGTCTTGAGCTGCTCGGCCCGCTGGAGGAGCTCGGCGCGCTCCTCCGGGGTGGCCCTGGGGATCAGCTTGCCGAGCGCCTTCTGTTCGGATCGGAGCTCGTCGAAGCGGACGCCGGACGACCTGCGCCGCTCATCGGCGGAGAGCAGGGCGTCGACGAGGCCGACGTCCTCTCCACGGGCGCGCTGGGAGGCGCGAACACGGTCGGGGTCCTCACGGAGCAGGCGAAGGTCAATCACCCCACCAGGCTACCGGTGTGCGCTCGCGCGCCCCCACCGGATATGTGGGCGCGTGTTGGTATGCCCGAATTGAGTTTCTTGTGACAGCCCTCGGAATTCCAGTGAGCCGAGTTATCCACAGGGTGTGAGGAAGTTCTGTGGATTTCGACTCCGCCACCTCCGAATTGCGTGATCAAACACGATTCACGCACTCATTTCGAGGGGAATCGCTCGCTCCGGAGGGTGAGTGACGGGGGGTCGCTCTGACGTGGACAACGGTGGCCCCTGTGGACGGAGTCCATCTGCGCGAGGGGTGGCGCGGGCGATTTGTCGACCTTGTCGAGGGCGGGTGTCGACTTGTCCCCAGCCTGCGCCTTCAGTCTGTGGATAACTCTTGGGGGAAACCGAAAAGTATGCAGGTAGGACTAATGATGCTTGCCTGTGGATGACCGAACGCACGACGCGCGCCGATCGGTCACCATCGCGGTCAGGCCCTTCCGTCCTGGGCCCTCGCCAGCCAGTCGGAGGCAGCCGTGAACTCCTCGTCGGAGGTGCCCCGCCGCAGCGGCCTGACGTCCGCGCGGGACGCGCCCGCCCGCGGATACGAGCCGAGGAAGCGCACCTGCGGACAGATCCGCTTCAGACCCATCAGCGCCTCGCCGACCCGCCGGTCCGAGACGTGGCCCTCGGCGTCCACGGCGAAGCAGTAGTTCCCGATCCCCGCCCCCGTCGGCCGGGACTGGATCAGCATCAGGTTCACCCCACGCACCGCGAACTCCTGGAGGAGTTCCAGAAGGGCACCCGGATGATCGTCACCCAGCCACAGCACCACCGAGGTCTTGTCCGCGCCGGTCGGCGCCGCCGGCCGGGCCGGACGGCCCACGAGCACGAAGCGCGTCTCCGCGTTCTCCGCGTCGTGGATCTCCTTGACCAGTGCCTCCAGGCCGTACGTCGCCGCCGCGAACTCGCCCGCGAAGGCCGCGTCGAACCGCCCCTCCTGCACCAGCCGGGCCCCGTCCGCGTTGGACGCGGCGGACTCCCACACCGCCTCCGGAAGGTGCTTGCGCAGCCAGTTGCGCACCTGCGGCTGGGCCACCGGGTGACCCGTCACCGTCTTGACGTCCGACAGCGAGGTCCCGGGGCGCACGAGGAGCGCGAAGGCGATCGGCAGCAGCACCTCGCGGTAGATCATCAGCGGTTCGCCCGAGGCCAGCTCGTCGAGGGTCGCCGTCACCCCGCCCTCGACCGAGTTCTCGATCGGCACGAGCGCGGCGGCCGCCTCCCCGTTCCGTACGGCGTCGAGCGCGGCCGGGACGGAGACCATGGGGACGAGCTCCCGCGTGGCCGCCTCGGGCAGGCTCCGCAGCGCGGCCTCCGTGAACGTGCCTTCGGGGCCGAGGTAGGTGTACCGGGTGGCGGACATACCGTCACCCTAATGCGCCCCGGCCCCCGGCCCCGCCCCGTCTCAGCCCTCAAACGGGTCCCGGCCCGAAGGCGGTCGCCCGCCCGCGGCCCGCGACGGGCGTCAGCTCTCCAGGAGGCGCTGGCCGACGTACTCGCCCTCGGCGGCTCCGCCCGGTACGGCGAAGAGGCCGCTCGACTCGTGCCGGATGAACGGGGACAGCGCATCGCCCCGGTCGAGCTTGCGCTGCACCGGTACGAAGCCGCGCAGCGGATCGGCCTGCCAGCAGATGAAGAGGAGCCCCGCGTCCGGGGTGCCGTCCGCGCCGATCCCGTCGTGGAAGGAGAAGGGCCGGCGCAGCATCGCCGCACCGCCGTTCTGTTCGGGGGCGGAGATCCGGGCGTGGGCGTTGTCGGCGATGGCGAGCTTCCCGTCCGGGCCCCTCTTGTCCAGGTCCAGCGGGGTGGTCTCCGAGCCGCCGGACAGCGGCGCCCCGTCCGCCTTGCGGCGGCCGATGGTCCGCTCCTGCTGCTCCTGCGACAGCCCCTCCCAGTCGTCCAGGAGCATCCGGATCCGTCGCACGACCGCGTACGAGCCGCCCGCCATCCAGTCCTGGGAGCCGGTCGCCCCGGCGGGGACGAAGATCCGCCGGTCGAAGTCGGCGTCGGCGGGCTTCGGGTTGTTGGTGCCGTCGACCTGGCCCATCAGGTTCCGGGCGGTCATGGGGCGGGCGGTCGCCCCGGCCGAGCGGTTGAAGCCGTTCATCTGCCAGCGCACTCGTGCCGCGTCCCCGGCCTCCTTCTGGAGCGCGCGCAGCGCGTGGAAGGCCACCAGGGCGTCGTCCGCCCCGATCTGCACCCACAGATCGCCCTCCGACCGCTTCGGGTCGACCGCGTCGGAGGAGAAGGCGGGCAGCGGGTCGAGCTGCGTCGGCCGGCGGGCGGCCAGTCCGGTCCGGTCGAAGAAGGTGCGGCCGAAGCCGAAGGTGACGGTGAGGGAGGACGGGCCCGCGTCCAGCGCGATCCCGGTGTCCGCGGACGGCGCGTCCCCGGCCATCAGCGTCCGGGCCGTCGCCGACCAGCGGCGCAGCAGCGCCGCGGCCTCCTTGCGGCCCGCGCCCGGGGCGAGGTCGAAGGCGACCAGGTGGCCGCGCGCCTGGAGCGGAGTGGTGATGCCGGGCTGATGTTTCCCGTGAAACATCACCTCGGTGGCCCCCACGGAGGTGAGGGCCTGTGGTCCACCGGCCCCCGGCGCGGAGCTGTCGTCGGAGCCGGCCGCCGTGATCCCGGCACCACCGGCGGCGCCGATCACGAGGCCGGCCGCGCCCGCCGCGCCGACGGTGCCGAGCAGCCGGCGCCGGGAGATGTCGAGGTGACCGCCGTCGGGCACGGGGTCGGCGGCCTGGTCGGACGCGGGGCCGGTCACGGGGTTGCTCACGGGCATTCAGCCGATCTTGACGTTCTTCTCGATGGTGGTCTGGTCGATGTCGGAGGTACGGACCGTCACCTGGATCCGCCATTCGCCGGGCAGCGGCAGCTGTACGCCGCTCGCGCTCCAGTGGCCGGTCTGGATCCGGTCCGGGGCGACGGGCAGCGGACCGACGCCCTTCTCCTCCAGGGTGAGGTTCACCTTGATCTCGGGGACGTCCAGCGGCTTGCCGTTGGGGCGGTCCACATAGAGGTGCAGGGCGTTGGCGCCGGTGCGGCCGGGGTCGAGGCTCAGCCGGACGACGCCCTTGCCGTCCACGCCGCCGGTGTCGAAGGGCAGCCGGATGTCGACCGGACGATCGGGCACCGCGGCCGATCCCGCCGTGGAGCCGCCGGTCCTGGCGGCCTCCTCCTCGGTGCGGCCCGGTTCGGTGGCGGTGAGGACGGTGGTCACGGCGAGCAGGACGACGGCCACGGCGGCCTCGGTCAGCACCGAGCGGCGCAGCCCGGTCCGCTCGGGGTCCGCGTCCCGCGCCTTCTTCCGCCGGGCGGTGGCCATGGCGGCGCGCTGCCGGGCGAGCTGGGCGGCCCGCGCGGAGTCCGGCGCCTCCTGGGAGTCCAGCTCCTGAAGCTCCTCTTCCTCGGAGTCCGGCTCCGTCTCCGGGCTCGTCTCCGGGCCCGCCCCGGCGGTGCGTTCCGCCAGGCGCTGGGTCCAGCGGCGGGATATCCAGGCGATGCCGACGAGCACGCCCATCAGACCGATCTTGACCAGCAGCAGCTGCCCGTAACGGGTGCCGGTGAGGGCGGACCAGGAGCCGACCTGGCGCCAGGACTGATAGATGCCGGTGGCCACCAGCACGGCGACCGAGGCGAAGGCGACGCGGGAGAAGCGCTCGACGGCCGAGCGTTCCACCGAGGGCGCCCGGTAGAGGGCGACCAGCAGGGTGGTGAGCCCGCCGAGCCAGGCCGCGACCGCGAGCAGGTGCAGGATGTCGACGGGCATGGCGATGCCCGTCTGGATGCCGGTGGAGGCGTGTTCGGCCAGCGCCCAGGTGCCGGCGATGCCCGCGGCGACCACGGCGCCGCCGAGGCCCAGGCCGAAGGCGAGGTCCTTGCGCTCCTTCGGGTCGGTGCGCCGGGCGTACGCGCCGAAGAGGACGGCGACGAAGAGCGCGGCCGCCCCGAGCAGGAGCAGCCGGGAGGTGAGCGCGGCCCCGGTCTTGGTCTGGAGCACGGCCTGGAGCACGGCCAGGTCGAAGGCGTCGGCGAGCTTGCCGGAGCCGGTGTACGGGCCGCGCAGCAGCAGCATCACCAGGGTGGCGCCGGTGAGGGTGAGCCACCCCCGGACGACGGTCTGCTGGACGGGCCGGACGCTCGCCCCGCGCGGCCAGCAGAGCAGCACGAAGGCGCCGCCGCCGACGAGGACGGCGAAGCTCGCGTACGACAGGTAGCGGGCGATCCCGTAGAGGGTGCCGACGAGCCCTCCGCCGGCCGTCTGCTCGGGCAGGGCGACCGATGTGGCGGAGGGGGCGCCGATGGAGAAGGTGAAGGCCCCCGCGACGGGGTGGCTGTCGGCGGAGACGGCCTGCCAGGCGACGGTGTAGGTGCCGTCCGGCAGCCCGGCCCGCAGGGCCACCCCGTACTTGACGACGGCGCCGCTGCACAGGTCGATGATCTCGCCGGTGTCGGCGCGCCGGCCCGAGGGGTCGAGGACCCGGATCGAGTCGGCGCCGATCGCGACCTGTTCCGAGAAGGTGAGACCGACCTCCTTGGGCGCGGTGGCGACCACCGCCCCGTCCCCCGGGTCGCTCCCGGTCAGTGCCGCGTGCGCGGAGGCGGGGGCGGCACCGGCGAGGAGCACGCCCAGGAGCGCGGCCGCGAGAACGAGGAGCCGGGCCAGGGCGGTGCCGAGGCGCGGGGCGGTGGGTGTCGTCACTGTGTCACTCCGTCAACGAGAGATCAGTGCTGCTGCGGGTTGTGGGTGGCGGCCTCGACGGGGAGCTCGACCTTGATCGGGTCGGCCTTCTCGAAGTGCAGCTCGACGCTGACCTTGTCGCCCTGCTTCGGCTTGTTCTTCAGTGCCATGAACATGATGTGGTTGCCGCCGCGTTCCAGCTTGAGCTCGCCCTCGGCAGGGATGTCGAAGGACTGCACCTGCCGCATCTTCTGGTCCTTCGTCTCGTGGATCTGGACGTCGTCGGAGAGCGGGCTGGTCACGGAGGTCAGCTTGTCGGCGGTGCCGCTGTCGTTCTTGATCGTGAGGAAGCCGCCGGCCATGTCCATCACCGGCTGGGGCATGAACGCGCCGCTGACCTCCAGCTTCGGCTTGTCGTTCGCCGAGGAGCACCCGGTGAGCGCGAGAGCGGCGGCGAGGGCCACGGCGGCGGACAGGGCGGTGGTGCGGCGGGTCACGGGTTCTCCCCCTTGATGAGCTTCGGCAGGTCCTTGGCGTACTCGTCGACGGTGGTGTTCTCCCCGTACAGGACGTAGCCCTGGTCGGTGGTGGGGGAGAACGCGACGACCTGGGCGCCGTGCATGGAGACGACGCTGCCGTCCTTCTCCTTCTTCGGCGGGTCGATGCCGATGCCCATGGCGCGGGCTCCCGCCTGGATCTTCGGGAACTCGCCGGTGAGACCGACGAAGGACGGGTCGCCGGCGGCGGGCAGCCACTTGGCCAGCGACGCCGAGGTGTCCCGCTCCGGGGCGGTGGTGACGAAGACGACCTGGAGCTTCTCCTGGTCGGCCTTGGGGAGCTGCTTCCTGGCGACGGCGATGTTGCTCATCGTCAGCGGGCAGACGTCGGGGCAGTGGGTGTAGCCGAAGTAGATGAGCGTCGGCTTGCCCTTGGTGCGCTCGCGCAGGTCGTACGTCTGGCCCTTGGTGTCGGTGAGGACGAGGTCGGGCTTGGTGTACGGCCGGTCGAGCACGGTCGCGGCCTTGCCCTGCTCGGTGCCGCCCTCGATCTGGACGACGCCGGACGAGACGCTGTCCTTCTTCTTGTCGTCGCCGAGGCCGACCGCGCCGACGACGACGACGGCGGCGACGATCGCGGTGGCGGCGACGATCAGCGGAGTGCGCCGCCCGGGGCGGCCTGTGGTGCCGTCCCCGCCGCTCTGCGACGGGGACGTCTTCTCAGTGGACATGGGGTGACTGTCTTTCGGGGTCTGGTGCTGGGCGTGCGGGGCGGTGCCGTCAGGCCGAGCGACGGCGACCGGCGAGGACGCCGAAGGCGACGCCGGCGATGCCGACGAGGATGCCGACGACGCCGAGGACACGGGCCGTGGTGTCGGTGGAGGAGGCCGAAGCGGTCTCGGTGTGGTCGCCGGCCTTCTCCTCGTGCCCGGCTCCCTCGCCGTGCCCGGCCTTCGCGTCGGCGGAGGCCGAGGCGGTGGGCGCGGCGGAGGTGGCGGCGCCGCCGTGGTGGTCCTCGCCGGCGGCCGAGAGCTTCAGGACGGGGGCCGGGTTCTGCGGCTCCTCGGCGCCCTTCTGCTCCTCGATCCAGCGCACGACCTCGTCGTTGTCGTAGGTCTGGATGGCCTTGAGGACGAGCTGGTCGGTGTCCTCCGGCAGCTGGCCGAGGGAGAGCGGGAACTGCTGGAACTGGCCGGGGCCGATCTTCGAGCCGTCCGCGGTCCAGGTGACCTTGGAGACGGCCTCGTTGATCTGCTTGCCGTGTGTGGTCAGCGGCTTGTCCAGCTTGGACTTGGTGACGACGGCCTTCCAGCCCGGCACCGGCTGCGGCATGACGGAGGCGAGCGGGTGGTCGAGCGGGAAGTTGACCTCCAGCTTCACCGTGGAGGCGTTGTCGCGCTCGTTCGGGACCTTGATGTTCACGGTCGCGTAGCCGCCCTTGGCGGCCTCGCCCTGGGGCTGCACGCTGACGTGCGCGAAGGCCGTGCCCGAGAGCAGGACGACGGAGGCGGCGGCGGTGGCGGCGGCGAGAGCGGCGCGGGACAGGTTCATGGAAGACACTCCGGCTCGGTGAGGGGCCCGTGGAAGGGACCCGGAAGAGGAAGGCGGTCCGGTCCGGCACACCGGGCCGCGGGCGGAGCCGGGCGGGCGGGTGCGGACAGGCGCGGCCGGCTCCTCCGCGGAGGACTCCCCCGTGGGGGTTCCCGTGGAGCGGACCGCGTCAGGCTGCGAGGACGCAGGGGGCGGCCGGCGGGCCGCGGCGGATCACCGTGTGCTGGAGTGCCCCGGCCACGGGCGGCGGCGAGGGGTCGAGGGAGGTACGGATCCGGCCACGCGGGCCGGACGGGGCCAGCGTCGCCAGACCGGCGAGCAGCGCCCGTACGAGTCGGAGCGCGGCGCGCAGCGAGCGCACCAGCGTGCTTTCGGCCAGCTCGGCCGCGCCCTGCCCGGAGAGTTCGACGAGCCGGACCAGGGCGAGGTCGCCGCGGCGCAGCAGCCAGCCGGCCACCACGGCGGCGAGCAGGTGCCCGAGAAGCATGGGCAGGCCCGGCAGCAGCGCGTCGGTCGGCGCCATGACCCCGTGCGCCCCGGCGTGGGCCTGCGCGGCGGCCGGGGCGATCCCGGCGCGGTCGAGGATCCCGGCGGCGTCACCGGGGGTGAGCGAGGCGGCACCGGCCCCGCAGACGAGCTTGGCCGCCATCCGTACCAGCGCGTCGTCGGCCTGGGTGCTCAGGGCGAGCTGCCGCTGGCCGAGGCCGAAGAGGAGATGGAGCCCGAGCTGCCCGCCCGCGAGGGTCGCGACGACGAAGCCGAGGGAGCGCTCGCGCCCGGTGAGCAGGACCGTGATCCCGAAGACGCCGAGGAATCCGGCGAGGAGGGACCACAGGGCGATGCCCGCGCAGGCAGCGAGGGCGTGTCCCAGCGCGGACAGCACGACGCAGACCGCGGTGAACACCGCGGCCCTCAGCAGCCGTGGAGCGAGCGCGGGGGCAGACATGGCGGCCCCATCATCGCACCAGGGCACCCGCCTCCATGCGGCAGGTCCACAAGGTCGTTCTTGAGGGTGTTCGGGATGACATACACCCGCCTCCGGGACGACACGCGCCGGTCTCCGGGGCGCCACCTACGGGGTCTGCGGTACGACATACACCGGCCTTCGGGCCCGTCACATCCGCCGAACGGGCGCTCTTGGCCGGTTCGGGCGCTTACGGACCGCCGTCCCCGGCAATAGCTAGGGGTATGTCGAGCCGCTGCCGGGAGGCTGGAGCATGAGCATCTGGTGGTCACTCCATCTGCGGCGCGAGGCTGCGAGCGTGCCGCTCGCCCGGCGCCTGTTCCTCGGCACCATGGAGACGGCCGGGGTCGATCCCGACGTGTCCTACGAGCTCTCGGTGGCCCTCACCGAGGCGTGTGCCAACGCGGTCGAGCACGGTGGCGGCGCGTCCGCGGGCCGGGGCTCGGAGGCGTACCGGGTCACGGCCTTCCTCGACGGCGAGACCTGCCGTATCGAGGTCGCCGACGCCGGTCCGGGCTTCTCCGGGACGCGGGCGGAGCCTGTCCCCGCCGCCGGTCCGGACGCCGAGCACGGTCGCGGGCTGCGGTTGATCGAGGAGCTCTCCGACCACGTCCACTTCGGCCGTTCGGGCCGTGGCGGCGCGGTGGTCAGTTTCGACAAGATCCTCAAGTGGCGGGACAGCCCTTCCCTCCTGATGGCCTGAGGCGCGGGCGGACGGCGCCTGAGGGACACGGGCGGACGGCCCCTGAATGGCACGGACGGACGGCCCGAGGCACGGGAAAGGCCCCCGCCGGAGTCCGGCAGGGGCCTCACCCACACGGCGGAGGGTCAGCCCTTCATGGCCGCCATCCACGCCTCGACCTCGTCCGAGCGGCGCGGCAGCTGGTCCGACAGGTTCCGGTTGCCGTCCTCGGTGACGAGGATGTCGTCCTCGATCCGGACGCCGATGCCGCGGTACTCCTCCGGCACGGTCAGGTCGTCGGCCTGGAAGTAGAGCCCCGGCTCGACGGTCAGGCACATGCCCGGCTCCAGCGTGGTGTCGACGTACGCCTCGGTGCGCGCGGCGGCGCAGTCGTGGACGTCCATGCCGAGCATGTGGCCGGTGCCGTGCAGGGTCCAGCGGCGCTGGAGGCCCAGCTCCAGGACGCGCTCGACCGGGCCCTCGACGAGGCCCCACTCCACGAGCTTCTCGGCGAGCACGCGCTGGGCGGCGTCGTGGAAGTCGCGGTAGGCCGCGCCGGGCTTCACCGCGGCGATGCCCGCCTCCTGCGCCTCGTACACCGCGTCGTAGATCTTGCGCTGGATCTCCGTGTACCGGCCGTTGATCGGCAGGGTGCGGGTGACGTCGGCGGTGTACAGCTCGGTGGTCTCGACGCCGGCGTCGAGGAGGAGCAGGTCGCCGGAGCGGACCGCTCCGTCGTTGCGGACCCAGTGGAGGGTGCAGGCGTGCGGGCCGGCCGCGCAGATGGAGCCGTAGCCGACGTCGTTGCCCTCGACGCGGGCGCGGAGGAAGAAGGTGCCCTCGATGTAGCGCTCGCTGGTGGCCTCGGCCTTGTCGAGGACCTTCACGACGTCCTCGAAGCCGCGGGCGGTGGAGGCGCACGCCTTCTCCAGCTCGGCGACCTCGAAGGCGTCCTTGACCAGACGGGCCTCGGAGAGGAAGACCCGCAGCTCCTCGTCGCGCTCGGCGGTCACCTTGTCGGTGAGGGCGGCCTCGATGCCGGCGTCGTGGCCGCGCACGGCGCGGACCGGGCCGGTGGCCTCCTTGAGGGCGGCGGTGAGCTCGCGCACGTCCTTCGCCGGGATGCCGAGCAGCTGCTCCGCCTCGGTGAGGGAGTGGCGGCGGCCGACCCACAGCTCGCCCATGCCGTCGAGCCAGAACTCGCCGTTCTCGCGGTCCGAGCGCGGCAGCAGGTAGATCGTGGCCTCGTGACCGGTCTCGGCCGGCTCCAGGACCAGGACGCCGTCGTGGGTCTGGTCGCCGGTGAGGTACGCGTACTCGGTGGCGGCGCGGAAGCTGTACTCGGTGTCGTTCGACCGGGTCTTCAGGTTGCCCGCCGGGACCACCAGGCGCTCGCCCGGGAAGCGGGCGGAGAGCGCGGCCCGGCGCGCGGCGGTCTCGGCCGCCTGCGGGATCGGCGCGAGCCCGGTCAGCTCCGTGTCGGCCCAGCCGGACTTCATGTTCTCGGCGAGCTCGTCGGAGACGCCCGGGTACAGGCCGTTCTTCCGCTGCTTGATCGGCTCTTCGGCCTCGTCCGGGGTCTCCGGAGTGAGCTCATCGGCCACGGGTCTGCCTCCTCTTGGTACGACACTGAACCCCCTCCATCGTACGGTCGTACGGAAGGGGGCCCAGGGCCGGAAGACCCGTTACCGCGTGGTCACCGGCCGGGATCGGTCGACTACCCCGTGGTCGTCGGCCGGGATCAGTCGAAGCGGGCGGCGAGCAGCACCACGTCCTCGCCCTCCACGGCCGGGTCGATCCCGTCCGGGAGCACGGTCCGCAGCACGTGGTCGGCGACGGCGCCCGGGTCGTCCCGGTCCGTCCGGGGCACGCTCGCGGCGGCCGCGTGGAGCCGGGCGAAGGCCCGGTCGATGGGGTCGCCGGTACGTCGCAGCAGCCCGTCCGTGTAGAGCAGCACCGTTTCTCCAGCGGCGGGCGACAGCTCCACGCTGGGTGCCTCCCAGCAGGAGAGCATCCCGAGCGGGGCGGAGAGCGAGGTCTCCACGAACTCGGTGCGGCGCTCGCCGACGAGCAGGGGCGGCGCGTGCCCGGCACCCGCGAGGACGAGCCGGCGGCGGGCGGGCTCGGCGTAGGCGAAGAGGGCGGTGGCCGAGCGGGCCGGTTCGGTGAGCCGGAGCAGCAGCTCCAGGTCGGAGAGGACGGCGACCGGGTCCTCGCCCTCCATCACCGCGTACGCCCGCAGCGAGGCCCGCAGCCGGCCCATCGCGGCCAGCGCGCTCGGACCGGTGCCGGAGACGGACCCGACGGCGAGCCCGAGGGCGCCCTCGGGCAGCGGCAGCGCGTCGTACCAGTCGCCGCCGCCGCGGGGGCCGGTGCGGTGACGGGCGGCGAGCCGGACCCCGGGGACGCGGGGGAGCCGGCTCGGGAGCAGCTCCTCGGCGACGGTGGAGACCTGGACGCGGGCGCGCTCGACCTGGAGGAGACGGGCGAGGTGCTCGGTGGCGAAGCGGCCGTAGAGGCCGACGAGGTGGCGCTGGCGGTCGGTGGGGGCGGCCGGTTCGTCGTAGAGCCAGACGCCGGCGCCGATCCGGCCGGCCTCCTCGGTGGCGAGGGGGAGGGCGTAGCTGGCGGCGTAGCCGAGCCGGGCGGCGACCTCGCGGTGGCGCGGGTCGAGGCCCTCCTCCGTGCGCATGTCGTGGATGGCGATGGGCTCGGGGACGCGGCTCGGGTCGGACGGGTCGGGGAGCCCGTCGAGGAGGCGGCCGTAGCTGGTGGCGCCGCGGGGGACGGTCTCGATGGTGCCGAGGTCGGCGTGGGCGAGGCCGAGGCCGATGGTGGCGGTGGGGCCGAGGCCGTCGGCCGGTTCGAGGACGGCCATGCCGCGGCGGGCGCCCACGAGGGCGGCTCCGGCGCCGAGCACTTCGTGGAGGGCGTCGTCGAGGGTGGCGGTCTTGATCAGCCGCTCGGTGAGCTCGTGGAGGGTGGTGAGGTCGGAGACCCAGCCGGCGAGGCGGTCCGTGATCAGGGCGCCGGGCGCGGAGGCCGCGTCGGCGGGAGCCGCGGCGGCGGGAACGCCCGCAAGGGGCGCCTTAGTGTGCGGTGGCGCGGGAACCGTGGAATCGATTCCGGCCACTTTCGGGACGTGCTTCGGCAGGTGTGGGGAGCTCATCTCAGTCGGCTTTCCGACCGGTGCGTTTGACGCCATGGCATCGCAAACCCCCATGTCATATTGCGCCGCTCGATGTCTCCACATGTACACGCACCCGAGGAGCGATGTCCAGCATTGTCCCTGTGGGACTTGTGGTGTCCGGGTGGTGTTCCGGGAGGTCGTGCGCAGGGGTTGAAGTGGGCCGGAAGTTGGCCGAAAATTACCCCCGGTGTGCACCATTTGCGGTCGACTGGCGTCGTTTGAAAGCGCGTCATTCTGAGCGTGTGGGGTACGTAATCGATGACAGGCGGGGGCAGTTGACTGTGCCCCGGGATCGAGAAGCGGAACCCCGGCGTCGTACGTGCCGCAGGCCGCGGCCCGTCCCCGCGTGGCGGGGATCGTGTTCCGAACCGGCTCCGACCCGACTGTGACCCGGCCTCGTTCCGGCCGGCCCCGCATCCGAGCGGGGCGACGCACCGCCGACGCTGTACGCGCTGATACGCACGGTGAAGAGATCTGCACATGGTGTGATGTGGATTCGGCGTTCAACGGAAAGGAACGAGCGCTCATGCGCGAGATCCTCGGAAGGCGACGCAGGTACCGGTTCCGGCGCAAGGCGAGGGCCGCACGACTGGACGCGGCGGTCACCTTCGCGGTCCGGTGGGACTGGCCCGTCCTGCCGGGCGTGGGAGTCCAGGAGCCCGCCCGTACGACGAAGACCTCCGGCCGGGGCCGCCTGATGGCGATGCCCGGTATCGGGAGGGCGGAGCGGTCCGGCGGCGGTGCTGCCGCCGAGCGGACCGGCGGGACCGATCGGCCCGGGGGCGCGACCCGGACCGGCGGAGACGGTCCGGTGTGCGCCTGCCCCGACACCGGCTGCGTGGTCCCCGGCGCCCACCCCCTCGACCCCGGGCTGCTCGCCGCCACCACCGACGAGCGGATGATCCGCTGGTGGTGGACCCGGCGCCCGGACGCCCCGATCGTGCTGGCCACCGGCGGCCGTGCCCCCTGCGCGGTGAGCCTCCCCGCCCTCGCCGGCGCGCGCGCCCTGCTCGCCCTCGACGGGATGGGCATGCGGCTCGGCCCGGTGGTGGCGACGCCGACCCGCTGGTCGATCCTGGTCGCCCCGTACGACCTCGAACGGCTCGGCGAACTGCTGTACGCGAAGGACAGCGTGCCCAGTTCGCTGCGCTTCCATGGAGAGGGCGGCTATCTGTTGTTGCCGCCGTCCGTGGTGGGCGCCGGCCAGGTCCGCTGGGAGCGGGCCCCGCTCGCCGGCTCCGCGCGCCCGTGGCTGCCGGACGTCGAGGCCGTCGTGGACGCCCTCGTGGAGGCGAGCACGGCGACACCGGGCGGCGGGAGCCGGCTCGCGTACTGAGCGGGGCTCGCTGATCGGCGCGTGTACGGAGCGGGGGCGGGCGGCGGGGTCGGCTGTGTGGCCACGCGCGCGTGGCGGGTGACTTCGGAAGCCACCCGCGTTCACCCGAACGGGTGTGTCCTGGGCCGACGCGCACGGGAATCGGGCGCGCGGCCCGCCGGGCGCCCGCCCGACGCCGGTAGGTTCGCCCCACCGCCCGTGATCGTTCCCGCCCCCGGGACGCTCCCCGAACAGAGCAGGTGGGTCGCATGAGTCGGCTGAGCCCGGCGCAACTCCGCATGGCCGGCCTCGGCACCGCCGTCGTGATCGCCGTGCTGGTCCCGCTCGCCGCGAAGGCCGGTCAGTCGGACGGCACCGGCACACCGCCACCACCGGCGGCGGCCCCCGGAGCCCCGGCGCATCCGCCCGTCCCACCGGCCCCCGCGGACGCGAAGCCGGGCGGCCCGGGCGCGGGTGAGCTCGCCGGAGACCTGCTCGGCGGCCTCCGGCCCGGCGACGATCCCGTTGCGGCCGAGGAGGCCCGTACGGCCGGGGAGCCCCGTACGGACGGAGGCGCTCGCATCGGCGCCGGGGAGCCCCGTACGGCCGAGGGCGCCCCCACGGCCGGGAGCGGCGGGCCCTCCGCGGCGCTCGCGCCGAGCGCCGCGACCGGGAGCCGTACCGCCGCGCCCGGCGGGGCGCCCGAGCGGGTCAGCCGCTGCGGTCCCGAACTCGCCTCGCCCAAGGGCGTCGAGGCGCAGACGTGTGTCCTGTCCGAGGGGCCGGACGTCTGGGCGCGTACGTACTACCGCAATGCCACGGGCCACGAGATCGACGCGATTCTGACCCTCATGGCACCCGGTGGACGGACCGTACAGGTGCGCTGCGCGGTGCCCGCGAAGGACGAGCCGGACACCTGTGAAACGCCGAGGGAAGCGGGAGCGGGAGCCGCCCGTTCGCATACGGCGGTGGCGGAATTCGCGGTGAGGGACAAAGGCGGCGATGCGCCGCTGCTGCTGCGGTCCGGCAGCAACACGGCCGACGAGCAAGCGAGTTGAGAGATCGCCCCGGCGCGACGGCGGGGCGGACATGGAAACGCCCGATCGCTGGCGACGGGGGATGCACCAGCGACCGGGCTTCCAGAACGGTAACAAGAGATCTGCTGTTCGCAAATTCGATCTCGGTTATTCGGACAGGGATTTACCGCTCCGTAGGTTCCGCTGTGGCGGAAGTCACCGACTGGTCGGTCTGTCAGTCACCGATACCGCCTGGGGTATCAGCTGAGAGTCACCTGACGGTTCGTGAGGCCGCCGCGCGCGCGGCGCTCCTCGGCGGTCAGCGGAGTGTCCACGGCGAGCGCCTCGGTCAGCCGCTCGGCGAACTCGGCGGCCGGCTTCTCGCACTCCTCGGCGGTCATCGCCGACGGCAGGTCCCACACCGGCACCATCAGACCGTGGGCGCGGAAGGAGCCGACGAGGCGGGTGTCCGCGCCGAGCGAGGTGGTGCCGGCGGCCTGGAGGCGGGCGAGCGCGTCGAGGAGCTTCTCCTCCGGGTGCGGCATGACCCAGCGCAGGTGGTTCTTGTCCGGGGTCTCGCACCAGTAGGCGGCGTCGACCGAGGCCAGCTTCACGGTGGGGATCGCGGCGGCGTTGGCCCGCTCCAGGGAGGCGGCGACCTCGGGGTCGGCGCCGTCCGCCGACTGCGGGATCCAGAACTCGAAGCCGGTGTGGACCTCGGGCGCGAAGGCGGCGTCCACGTCGAGCAGGTCCTGGAGGCGCGGGCCCTCGGGCTCGACGCGGCGCGGCGGCACCGGGTTGCCGGGCTCGGTCTCCAGCGCGCGCTGGAGCGTGTCGGCGAGGTCGCGGGACAGGTCGCCGGAGGTGCCGTCGTTCTGCAGGGCGAGCAGGACGGAGCCGTCGTCGCGGCGGAGCGCGGGCCAGGCCATCGGCAGGACCGTCGCGAGCGTCACCGACGGCACGCCCTCGGGCAGCCCGCCCTTGAGGGTGAGCGGGACGGTGGCGGCGGGCACCAGCTCGCGCAGCGCGACCAGGTCGCACTCGCCGGGCAGGCCCTCGAAGGGGCGCTGGACGTGCTCGGTCGCGGCGTGCGCGGCGGCCCGGCCGTGGCACGCCTTGTAGCGGCGGCCCGAGCCGCACGGGCACGGCTCGCGCGCGCCGACGACCGGGATCTCCCCGCTCGTGACCTGTGCCTGGCCGCTCTTGCCGGCCTTCGTCTGGGGGCGCTTCTTGGCCATGGTGTGGCTTTCTCCCGATCGCGGTGCTGTGTCGGGCGCGAGCCTAGCCGCCCGGACGCCCCCGAAGGCTCAGCCGTGCCACGACCACCCGGCGGCGCGACCCCGCCCCCGGACACGCGTCCGGAACGGGCCGCCGCGAGGGAGCACGCGCTCCTCCGCGCCGACTCCGACCGGGTACGTGCTTCTCCGCTCCGGCCCGGGTGGGGTACGTGTTCCCTCACGGCGGGCCCGGTCGGGTACGGACCCGTCCGCTGACGCGCCCGCCGGTACGGGCTCCGTGGCGCGGAGCCCGGGTGGGCGGCGGGTGCCGGAGGCGCCCGTCAGTCCAGGTCGCCGTACGCGTCGAGGAGGTCGAAGCCGGAGCCGCCGGCGCCGACCCGGGCCGCGAAGTCCTCGCGGCGGTGGCCCTCGGTGACGACCACCCAGACCGTGACCTCGCCCGTCGCGCTGTCGCGCACGCCCCAGTCCTGGGCCAGGGCGCCGATGATGTTGAGCCCGCGTCCGCCGCGTGCCGTGACCGAGGGGGTCGACGGGATCGGTCTCGTGGGACCGCCGCCGTCCGTCACCTCGACCGTCAGCCCGCCCGACGGATCCAGCCGCCAGGCCGCCAGCACGTCGCCCTCTCCCCGGTCGCCCCGGCCCAGCGGCCTGCCGTGCCGGCAGGCGTTGCTGAGCAGTTCGGACAGGATCAGGACCGCGTCGTCGACGACCGATTCCGACACCCCGCCGCGGTACAGCTCGTCCCGCATCCGGTGTCGCGCTTCCCCCACGCCCGCAGGGCCATGGGGTACGGCCATGCTCGACGACGTGGGCACCTTCTGTGCCACCACCAACGCCACCCCCGAGACCTCCTTCGCCCCACGCCACCGTGTGGATGCCCCGGGGACCGCGACCGGAAACCGCCTGTTCCGGGTGGGGTGGAGCACAAGTGACGATCGCGTACGCGTCGAACGCGCCGGTGCACACCCCCGGGGCGGCTCCCGTCGCCCCGCCGGAGCCGTGACTCAGGCGCGCCCGAGGTGCGCGAGGACCTGCTTGGGACGGTTGGTGATGATCGCGTCGACCCCGAGCCGCAGGCAGAGTTCGACGTCCTCCGGGTCGTCGACGGTCCAGACGTGGACCTGGTGGCCGGCCTTCTGCAGGCGCAGGATGACGGCCGGATGGTGGCGGACGATCCGGATGGACGGCCCCGCCACGCGCGCGCCCGCGGGCAGGCGCCCGTCGCGCAGGCGGGGGGTGACGAACTGGGTGAGGGAGACGGTGGGGAGGGTCGGCGCGGCGGCGGAGATCCGCTGCAACGAGCGGGCCGAGAAGCTCATGACCCGTACCGGGGACTCCTCGGCCGCCACGGGCGCGTCCAGGCCGAAACGCTTCAGGAGCGCGAGGAGCCGGTCCTCCACCTGCCCGGCCCAGCGGGTGGGGTGCTTGGTCTCGATGGCGAGCTCGACCCGCCGCCCGGCGTCGGAGACGAGCTCCAGGAGCCGTTCCAGGGTGAGGACCGAGGTGTACTCGGGGTCGCCCCAGTCGGGGCTCTCGCCCGTGGCGCCGGCTTCCTGGTCCTCCTTGAACGCCTTCCAGGCGCCGAAGTCCAGGGCGGCGAGGTCGGCCAGTTCGAGCGCCGAGACGGCCCCGCGGCCGTTCGATGTACGGTCGACCCGGCGGTCGTGGACGCAGACCAGGTGGCCGTCGGCCGTGAGCCGTACGTCGCACTCCAGGGCGTCGGCGCCGTCCTCGATGGCCTTCACGTACGCGGCCAGGGTGTGTTCCGGCGCGTCCTCCGAAGCCCCTCGGTGGGCGACGACCTGGACGGGGCCGGGGTGCGGTTGCTGCCGTGCGTGGGTCACCGCGTCATGGTGCCATTGGCGGGGCGGCCCGGGCACGCGGAACCTGTCCGTTCTGTCCGGTTATAAAGAATAGGGTGCGGATGCACAGCTCCGTCTTACCGTGGCCTGACGTCACGTGGGAAAAGCTGGTCCCAGCACCCTGGAGCGACTGTCACCGTCCCCGCGCCGTGAACGAGGAGAGCGAGCTGTGAGCACCGAGAACGAGGGCACCGAGGTTCCGGCGGACCCGACTGCCCCGTCCGCCCCCGCCACGCCTCCCGCCCCCGCCGCGCCGCCGGCCACCCCGCCGGTCGGGCAGGCCCCGCAGCAGGCGCACCAGCCGGCCCCCCAGCCGCAGCACCCCCCGCAGCCGGCCGTGCCGCCCGCGGCGGACGCGCCGACCCAGGTGCAGCCGACGGTCCCGCCCGTGCCCCCGACTCACGCACCGGCCCCGGCGCCCGAGCCCGCGGTGGCGGCCGCGGGCGGCGGTGCCTGGCCGCCCGCCCCGCCGGCCGTACCCGCCTGGGGCGAGCCCGTGCCGCAGCTGCCCGCGGAGCAGGCCGGCCCGCGCAAGCGCTCGGGCGGTCTCGTCGCCGCGGTCCTGGTGGCGGCGCTCGTCGCCGGCGGCATCGGCGGGGGCGTCGGATACTGGGCCGCTCAGCGCGAGGACGACGGCCGGGGGTCGACGACGGTGTCCTCGGGCGAGGCACCGGCCTCTTTCAAGAGAGAGCCGGGCACGGTCGCGGCGGTCGCCGCGAAGGCGCTGCCGAGCGTGGTCACCATCCAGGCGAAGTCCGGCGACGCGCAGGGCGACGGCGGCACCGGCACCGGCTTCGTCTACGACCAGGAGGGCCACATCGTCACCAACAACCACGTGGTGGCGTCGGCGGCGGAGGGCGGCGCCCTCTCGGTGACCTTCTCGGACGGCAGGACGTACGACGCGGAGGTGGTCGGCCGGGCCGAGGGGTACGACGTGGCGGTGCTCAAGCTGAAGGAGGCCCCGAAGGGGCTGAAGCCGCTGCCGCTGGGAGACTCGGACAAGGTGGCGGTCGGCGACTCGACGATCGCGATCGGCGCGCCCTTCGGCCTCTCCAACACGGTGACGACCGGCATCATCAGCGCCAAGAACCGCCCGGTGGCCTCGGGTGACGGCGGCGGCAGCAACTCGTACATGAGCGCGCTCCAGACGGACGCGTCGATCAACCCGGGCAACTCGGGCGGCCCGCTCCTCGACGCGAGCGGCGCGGTGATCGGCATCAACTCCGCCATCCAGTCCACCGGCGGCGGCTTCGGCCAGACGCAGGCGGGCTCGATCGGCCTCGGCTTCGCGATCCCGGTCAACCAGGCCAAGACGGTCGCCGAGCAGCTGATCAAGACCGGCAGGCCGGTCTACCCGGTGATCGGCGCGACCGTGAACATGAACGACAAGGGCGAGGGTGCCAGGATCGCCGAGCAGGGCGCCGGCGGCACCGAGGCGGTCACGCAGAACGGCCCCGCGGCCAAGGCGGGCCTGAAGGCCGGCGATGTGATCACGGGCTTCGACGACCACCCGATCGACAGCGGCCCGTCCCTCATCAGCGAGATCTGGACCCACAAGCCGGGCGACTCGGTCAAGATCACCTACGAGCGCGACGGCAAGTCGGCGACCACGACGGTCGTCCTCGGCGAGCGCACCGGGGACAGCTGACCCACGCGCGCGTAGGCAGGTTCGGCACAAGAGGGGGCGGTGCCGGGGCTTCCCCGGCGCCGCCCCCTCTCCCCACCCGGTACGCTGTAGCCCGCTCCGCCCAAGCGGTCGGGAGCGAGGGTGGGTTGCCCGAGCGGCCTAAGGGAACGGTCTTGAAAACCGTCGTGGCGCGAGTCACCGTGGGTTCAAATCCCACACCCACCGCGGGATGCGAGAGCCCCCGTCCGGCGATGACCGGGCGGGGGCTCTCGTCCGTCGCCGGGACGCCGGAGATGGTCTTCACGTCGGTGTCCGAAGGTGGTGTCCTGGGACGGTGTCCGCAGGCGGTGTCCGGGACGGTGTGGCGGGAGGGCGCGTGGTCGGGGAGCGGGCGGGGTTCGTCAGGTTCCAGGGGGTCGTCAGGCATCCGCGGGGGCACTTCCCCGGGGTCTTCGTCCTGGCCAACGAGCTCGCGGCGCAGGGCAGGCTGAGCGAGGAGCAGTACCGCTTCTGGCGGGCCGGCAACGACTGGTACGACGCCCACTATCCCAACCCGACCCACGTCGACCCCTCCGTGTACGACCCGGCGCTGCACCCCGGAGCGGTGGCCTGGTTCAAGGCGTCCGCGCACGAGCTCATCGCGCGCGTGGACGGCTATCTGGACCTGCTCGCCGCCCATGGGGTCGAGTGTCGGCGTCTGGAGTCCTCGGATCCCGGGCGCATCCTCTACGAGGACGCCTATCAGGTCGTCGTGGCCGCGGAGGGCGGCCGCGGGAGCGGTGAGCGGGAGGAGAGCGGCGTGGTGAGGATCGTGCTCGTACGGGGGGACATCACCGCGGAGGCGGTGGACGCGGTGGTCAACGCGGCGAACTCCTCCCTGCTCGGGGGCGGCGGGGTCGACGGTGCCATCCACCGGAAGGGCGGGCCGGAGATCCTCGCCGCCTGCCAGGACCTGCGTCGCTCGCACTACGGCAAGGGGTTGCCGACCGGGCGGGCGGTCGCGACGACGGCGGGACGGCTGCCCGCGCGGCACGTCATCCACACGGTGGGGCCGGTCTGGTCGGCGGACGAGGACCGCTCCGAGCTGCTGGCCTCCTGCTACCGGGAGTCCCTGAAGGTGGCCGACGAGCTGGGGGACCGCACGGTCGCCTTCCCTGCCATCTCCACGGGCATCTACGGCTGGCCGATCGACGACGGCGCGCGGGTCGCCGTCGAGGCGCTCCGGCAGGCCGAAGCGGCGGGGACGGAGGTCGAGGAGGTGCGATTCGTGCTCTTCGACGCGGTCGCGTACGCCGCCTTCGAGGCCGCCGTCGCCGAGGGGTAGCCGGTCGCCGAGGGACAGCCGTTTCGGAGGATTGCCGGTCGCCGAGGGACAGCCGGTTTCGGAGGATTGCCGGTTCCGGAGGATTGCCGGTCGCCGAGAGCTGACGAGTGGCGAGGGCTGTCGAGTGGTGGGGGCTGTCGAGCGGAGAGGGCGTCGAGTGGCGGAGCTGTCGAGCGGCGATGCGGGTTCGAGTTTCCTTTCCCTTTTTCTGTCCCTGTTCGAGGTGGAGAGGGGTGTCGGTGTCGAATCCCGGTCCGGTTTGTCGGGGGTTCTGCCGTAACGCTTCCTCCCTTGCCGCGTAACGGATCCGGGGGCACGGCGGCGGCCCCGGCCGCTGTGAGCTGGGGGTTTCTCGGCTACGAAGGGTTTATCGGCTTGTCCTCACGCTTGCGGGGGAATCAGCCGCTCCGGGGTGGTTCGCCGGGGATTCGGTGGGCAACTCTGGAGTCGCGACGTCGAGCAGAAAACGACCGGGGCGGTCGGCCAACCTCCCTGGTCAGGGCCGGAGTTCACGGCCTTCCTTCAGAGATCGATCATTCCGTGCACAGCAGACTGGCTTCAGTTCCCGGAGGAACAGACATGGCAAGCATCCGTACCGCCCGCATCGTCGCCGCCGTCGCCGCCCTGCCGCTCGCCGCCGCCTTCTTCGGTGGAGTGGCGCAGGCCGACAACGGCGGTTTCGCGGACGACGGATCGAACACGAGCGTCGCCACGATCATCGGCAGCGGCGTGGGTGGCGACAACAACGGCAACTCGACCACCACGCAGCAGGTGGCGACCGGCTCCGGTGCCTCCAACCAGAACAACACGGCGAGCGTCAACGGCTCCGCCTTCACCCACATCGCCCAGTCGAACAACGTGGTCAACTTCCACCCGTGGTGGTGACGACCCCACGGGGCCGGCCCGAGGGGGCGTGACCGCGGTGTGAACAGCGGCCTGTGCGGCGGTACTTCGGTACCGGCGCGCGGGCCGCTTCGGCGTTCCGCGCGGCGCTCGCCGGTGACGGTGCCCGAAGCCCTCGCCCGTCGCCCGCGTCCTTGACAGGGAAGCCATATCTGACGGACAGTCAGAAACCTTCGCCGTCACCCCGGGAGGCCGTCCCGTGCACCTCGCCCCGACCGAGCGGCAGCTCCTGCTGCGTGCCGAACTCCGCGCGTACTTCCGCGAGACGATGCCCGACGGACCGCCGCCGGCGACCGACGGCGCCGCTCAGCGCCGGCTCCTGCGGCGGATCGGCGCCGACCGGCTCCTGGGACTCGGCTGGCCGGAGGAGTACGGCGGCCAGGGGCGCGGCCCCGACGAGCAGTTCGTCTTCTTCGACGAGGCGTACCGGGCCGGCGCCCCGGTCTCGATGGTCACGCTCAACACCGTCGGTCCCACCCTCATGCGCTACGGCACCGAGGAGCAGAAGGCCACGTTCCTGCCCCGGATCCTGCGCGGCGAATGCGTCTTCGCGATCGGCTACAGCGAGCCCGAGGCGGGGACGGACCTGGCCTCGCTCCGCACCCGGGCGGCCCGGGACGGCGACTCCTGGGTGGTCGACGGGCAGAAGGTCTTCACCTCCAACGCGCAGAACGCGGACTGGATCTGGCTGGCCTGCCGCACCGACCCCGACGCGCCCCCGCACCGGGGCATCTCGATCCTCCTCGTGCCCACCGAGTCCCCGGGCTTCTCCTGGACGCCGATCGAGACCGTCGGCGGGCTCACCACGACCGCGACCTACTACGACGGCATCCGGGTCCCCGCCGGAAACCTGGTCGGCGAGGAGAACGGCGGCTGGGGGCTCATCACCAACCAGCTCAACCACGAGCGCGTCGCACTCGCCGCGATCGGGATGCAGGCGGAGGACTTCTTCGCCGCCGCCCTCGACCGCGCCCGTACACCCGATCCGGTGACCGGCCGGCGCCGGATTGACGAGCCGTGGGTGCGGATCCGGGCGGCCGAGGCGCATGCCCGGCTGGCCGCGACACGCCTGCTCAACTGGCGTCTCGTGGGGGATGTGGGGGCGGGCCGGCTGACCCCCGGCGACGCCAGCGGCGTGAAGTTCGCGGGAACCGAATCGGCGGTGGAGGTGTACCGAATATGTCAGGAGATCGCGGGTGACGCGGGGACGGTGCGAGCGGGATCGCCGGGGGAGCGGGACGGCGGCGAGCTGGAGCGCATGAACCGTGCCGCCCAGATCAACACCTTCGGGGGAGGGGTGAGCGAGGTGCAGCGGGAGATCGTGGCGCAGGCGCGGCTCGGCATGCGGGGGAGGGGGCGGCGATGAGCGGGGAGCGGCGAGCGGGACAGGGACGGCGGCCGCAGGAGGGACCTGACCGGGTGGACGACGGCGGGCGGGGCGGAGGGTCGAATCGGGCCGGTGACAGGCCGGACCGGGCGGGTGACAGGCCGGACCGGCAGGGTGGCGGGCCGGACCGGGCAGGCAGCGGGTCGGACCGGGCAGGTGGCGAGCGGGATCGGCTGTACGAGCGGCTGAAGGCGTACGAGGGGCGGCCGGCGGCCGTCGGGGGGCGCGGCAAGGACCCGGTGAACCTGCCGATGATCCGGCACTGGTGCGAGGCCATGGGGGACACCCACCCGGCGTACCGGGGGCCCGGCGCGGTGGCGCCGCCGACGATGCTCCAGGCGTGGACGATGGGCGGCCTCTCCGGGCACGAGGACCGCTCGGAGGCGTACGGGGAGCTGCTGGGCCTCCTCGACGGGGCCGGGTACACCTCGGTGGTCGCCACCGACTGCGAGCAGGAGTACCTGCGCCCGCTCCGGCCCGGCGACGAGGTCACCTTCGACGCCGTCGTCGAGTCGGTCTCGCCGCGCAAGACCACCAAGCTCGGCACCGGCCACTTCGTGACCACGCGGATGGACGTGCGGGCGGGCGGGGAGCTCGCCGGCACCCACCGCTTCCGGATCCTCAAGTACGCCCCCGCCCCGCGCCCGGCGAAGCCCCCGGCGCCCCCGGAGCGCCCCCGGCGGCCCCGCCCGGTGATCAACCGGGACAACGCCGGGTTCTGGGAGGGCGTCGCCGCGCACCGGCTGCTGATCCAGCGGTGCACGGCCTGCGGGACGCTCCGCTTCCCCTGGCTGCCGGGGTGCGGGGACTGCGGGGCACCGGAATGGGAGACCGTCGAGGCGAGCGGCGACGGCAGGGTCTTCTCGTACGTGGTCATGCACCACCCGCCCTTCCCCGCCTTCGATCCGCCCTACGCGGTCGGGCTGATCGAGCTGGCCGAGGGCGTCCGGATGATCAGCAACGTGGTGGGGGTGCCGTACGACAAGGTCCGGATCGGGATGCCGGTCCGGCTGGAGTTCCTGCGGGTCGACGAGGAGCTGGAGCTGCCCGTCTTCCGTGCCGTGGACGACCGGGACGCCGTGGAAGGCGAAGGGGAGCGCTGACATGGACTTCACGCCCACCGAGGAGCAGGAGGCGGCCCGGGAGCTGGCCGCCAGGATCCTCGGCGACCACTCCACCCACGAGCGGCTCGCCGCCGCCGGCGGTGCCACGGACGCCGGGCTGTGGAAGGCCCTGAGCGCGGCCGGACTGCCCGCCGCCGTCGAGGAGATCGGGCTGCTCGGGCTCGTCCTCCTCCTGGAGGAGCAAGGGCGGGTGACCGCCCAGGTGCCGCTCGCCGCGACCGGGGTGTACGGGATCCTCGCCGTCGCCCGGCACGGCACCGAGGAGCAGCGCGCCCGGCTCCTGCCGGGACTCCGCGACGGGACGACCGTGGCGACCGGGGCCTTCCCGGCGACCGGGGCGGTTACGGCGACCCGGGCGTCTGCGCCGACCGGAGAGGGGGCGGCCGGCGGATCGGGCGGGGGCGCCGACGGGGGTACGGTGCGCTGGGGGCGGCTGACCGGGACCGTCGCCTGGGTGCCGTGGCTGCGGGACGCCGCCTTCGTGCTCGTGCCGGACGCGCGGCGGGCGCTGTGGCTGGTGCGGACCGAGGACGCCGGGGTGGAGCCCGTCGAGCTGACCGCGCCCTGGTCGGCGGGGCGGCTGGTGCTCGAAGGGACGCCCGCCGAGCGGCTCGGCGACGGGGCGGGGGAGGCGGGTCCCTACGAGGACGTGCTCGCCTCCGCCCGGACCGCGTTCGCCGGGCTCCAGGCGGGCGTCTGCGCCGGGTCGCTGGCCCGGGCCGTCGCGTACACCTCCGTACGGGAGCAGTTCGGGCGGCCGCTCGCCACCCGGCAGGCGGTGCAACTGCGGGCCGCCGACGCCCATATGGACACCGAGTCCATCAGGGTCACCGCCTACGAGGCGGCCTGGCGCTCCGACGCGGGCCTCGACTGCTCCCGGGCCGCGCTGACGGCCGCCTGGTGGGCGTCCGAGGCGGGGAAGCGGGTGGTGCACAGCGGGCAGCACCTGCACGGCGGGATGGGCGCCGACCTCGACCACCCCGTCCACCGGCACTTCCTGTGGGGCCGGCAGCTCGACGCCTACCTGGGCGCCGGGACCGAACTCCTCGCCGAGCTCGGCGACCTGCTCGCGAAGGGGGACCCGTCGTGACGGAGAGCGGGGAGGGGGCTGTGCGCGAGGAGGCCGAAGGCAACGAGGCCGTGCGCGGCGAGGCCGTGCGCGAGGGCGCCGGGACGGAGGGCGCCGTGCGGGCCGGGGACGTGCGGGCCGGGGACGTGCTGGCGCCGCTGGAGATCCCGGTGACCCGTACCCTCGTCGTCGCCGGGGCCGTCGCCTCCCGCGACTACCAGGACGTCCACCACGACGCCGAGGCCGCCCGCGCCAAGGGCTCCCCGGACGTCTTCATGAACATCCTCACCACCAATGGCCTCGTCGGCCGCTACGTCACCGACCACTTCGGCCCGGGATCGGTGCTCCGCAGGGTCGCCATCCGGCTCGGTGCCCCCAACTACCCAGGCGACACGATGACGTTGACCGGCTCGGTGGCCGAGGTGGCCGCCGGTCCCGACGGCGCCGTCACCGCCCTCGTCCGCATCGCCGGGGCCAACGGCCTCGGCCACCACGTCACCGGCACGGTCACCGTGGAGGTGCCCCGATGAGCCTGAGCCACCCCGATCTCCTCGGCGGCCGGGCGGCCGTCGCCGGCATCGGCGCGACCGCGTTCTCCAAGGACTCCGGCCGCAGCGAACTCTCCCTCGCCGTCGAGGCGGTGCGCGCCGCACTCGACGACGCCGGGCTCGCCCCCGGCGACGTGGACGGGCTCGTCACCTTCACCATGGACACCAATCCCGAGATCACCGTCGCCCAGGCGGCCGGGATCGGCGAGCTCACCTTCTTCTCCCGCGTCCACTACGGCGGCGGCGCCGCCTGCGCCACCGTCCAGCAGGCCGCGCTGGCCGTCGCCGCCGGGGTCGCCGAGGTCGTCGTCTGCTACCGCGCCTTCAACGAGCGGTCGGGCCGCCGCTTCGGCTCCGGCGTGCAGCAGCGGGAGCCGTCCGCCGAGGGCGCGGCGCTCGGCTGGCAGCTGCCCTTCGGACTGCTGACCCCCGCCTCCTGGGTCGCCATGGCCGCCCAGCGCTACCTGCACACCTACGGACTCACCCCGGAGGTCTTCGGGCACGTCGCCGTCACCGACCGCCGGTACGCGGCGACCAACCCCGCCGCCTGGTTCCACGGCAAGCCGATCACGCTCGCCGACCACGCGGCCTCTCGCTGGATCGCGGAGCCGCTGCGCCTCCTCGACTGCTGCCAGGAGACCGACGGCGGCCAGGCGATCGTCGTCACCACGCCGGAGCGCGCCCGCGACCTGCGGCACCCGCCCGCCGTCGTGCTCGCCGCCGCCCAGGGCGCGGGCCGCAAACAGGAGGCGATGACCAGCTTCTACCGGGACGGGCTGGCCGGGCTGCCCGAGATGGGCGTCGTGGCGCGCCAGCTCTGGCGCACCTCGGGACTTCGCCCGGCCGACATCGACGTGGGCGTCCTCTACGACCACTTCACCCCGTTCGTGCTGATGCAGCTGGAGGAGTTCGGCTTCTGCGGGCCGGGGGAGGGCGGGGAGTTCGTCGCGGCGGAGGCACTGCCGCTCAACACCCACGGAGGGCAGCTCGGCGAGGCGTACCTCCACGGGATGAACGGCATCGCGGAGGCGGTGCGGCAGCTGCGGGGCAGCTCGGTGAACCAGATACCTGGCGCGGCCCGGGTCCTGGTCACGGCCGGTACGGGCGTGCCGACCTCCGGCCTGGTCCTGGGCGCGGACGGCTGACGCCCGACAGGTGACGGCCGGCGCCCGAACGGAGCCCGAACGGAAGGGGTGTCGGCTGACGGACGAGGATGCGGAGGGCGCGGTTCCTCGGGGCGACCCTGACCCCGGGTTGACGGCGGCTCCACCCAGAGGAGGTGGGGGCACCCCGAGGACTCCGACCTGAGGGGGAGCCCGGTTCGGGACCTGGGGCCGATCCGTCCGGTACCCCTCCGCTCCTAGCGTGGAGCCATGACTCCGCCACCCACTGGCCCCGTCTGCGCCGGCGCCTCGACGGTCGCCACCCGGACCGTACGGCGCACGGCCCCGCGCACCTCGCCGGGCCAGGGCCCGCGCCCGTTCGCGTACCCCTCGTTCTCCTCGTTCGTGAAGGCGCGGGGGCCGCTGCTGCTGCGTACCGCCCGCTCGCTGACCGCGAACCCGAGCGACGCCGAGGACCTGCTCCAGACCGCGCTCACCAAGACCTTCGTGGCCTGGGAGCGGATCGAGGACCACCGGGCCCTCGACGGGTACGTGCGCCGGGCGCTGGTGAACACCCGCACCTCGCAGTGGCGCAAGCGGAAGGTCGAGGAGTTCGTCTGCGACGAGCTGCCCGAGCCCGCCGGGCTGCCCGAGCCCGACCCGGCCGAGCGGCAGGTGCTGCACGACGCCATGTGGCGGGCCGTGATGAAGCTTCCGGAGCGGCAGCGGCAGATGGTCGTCCTGCGGTACTACGAGGACCTGAGCGAGGCCCAGACGGCCGAGGTGCTCGGAGTCTCCGTGGGCACGGTGAAGAGCGCGGTCTCGCGCGCGCTGGGCCGTCTGAGGGAGGACCCGGAGCTCACCGCGGGCGTCGCGGCCTGAGCGACGCCCGCGGCCGACCGCGAGCCGCCCGCGTACCGCCCGCGGCCGTCCGGCGTTCCGCCCGCGGCGCCCCGCGTACCGCCCGTGGCCGTCCGGCGTTCCGCCGCAGCGCCCCGCGTACCGCCCCGCGTACCGCACACCGGAGCGCGTCCATCAGGCCCGTCGTTGACATCCGCCAGTGATCACTGGCAATTTCGGTACTCCCGGGTAGTGACATACCGCGCGGTACGTGCGCAGAATCTGCACATCCTTACTGCCACGTAGCGCCCACCGGGAGGACGCCCCGTGTACAGCACCATGCAGGACGTACAGCTCGTCATCAGCCGGATCCTCGAGCACGGCCGACGGATCCACGGCGGGTCCACCGTCACGACCTGGACCGGGGAGCCGGAGCCGCAGCGCCGCACCTTCGCCGAGATCGGCGACCGCGCCGCCCAGCTCGCCAACGCCCTCCGCGACGAGCTGGGCGTCCAGCAGGGCGAGCCCGTGGCGACGCTGATGTGGAACAACGCGGAGCACGTCGAGGCGTACTTCGCCCTGCCGTCCATGGGCGCCGTCCTGCACACCCTCAACCTGAGGCTTCCCCCCGAGCAGCTGGTCTTCATCGTCAAGCACGCCGCCGACCGGGTCGTCCTGGTCAACGGTTCGCTGCTCCCCCTCCTCGCCCCGCTCCTGCCGCACCTGACGACGATCGAGCACGTCGTCGTCGCCGGCCCCGGCGACCGCTCCCTCCTGGAGGGCGTCGCCCCGCGCGTCCACGAGTACGAGGAGCTGATCGCCGGCCGTCCGACCGGGTACGACTGGCCCGAGCTGGACGAGCGCGCGGCCGCCGCCATGTGCTACACCTCCGGCACCACCGGCGACCCGAAGGGCGTCGTCTACTCCCACCGCTCCATCTACCTGCACTCCATGCAGGTCAACATGGCCGAGTCGATGGGCCTCACCGACCGCGACACGACGCTCGTCGTCGTCCCGCAGTTCCACGTCAACGCCTGGGGCCTGCCGCACGCCACCTTCATGACCGGCATCAACATGCTCATGCCGGACCGCTTCCTCCAGCCGGCCCCGCTCGCCGAGATGATCGAGAGCGAGAAGCCGAGCCACGCCGCCGCCGTCCCCACCATCTGGCAGGGCCTGCTCGCCGAGGTCACCGCCAACCCGCGCGACCTCTCCTCCATGCGCCAGGTCACCATCGGCGGCGCCGCCTGTCCGCCCTCCCTCATGGAGGCGTACGACCGGCTCGGCGTCCGCCTCTGCCAGGCGTGGGGCATGACGGAGACCTCCCCCCTCGGCACGATGGCGCACCCGCCGGCCGGGCTGACCGCGGAGGAGGAGTGGCCCTACCGCATCACGCAGGGCCGCTTCCCGGCCGGTGTCGAGGGCCGGCTCGTCGGCCCCGCCGGCGAGCACCTGCCCTGGGACGGCGAGTCGGCCGGTGAGCTGGAGGTCCGCGGCAGCTGGATCGCCGGCGCGTACTTCGGCGGCATCGGCGCGGACCCGCTGCGCCCCGAGGACAAGTTCAGCGAGGACGGCTGGCTGAAGACCGGCGACGTGGGCGTGATCAGCCCCGACGGCTTCCTCACCCTCACCGACCGGGCCAAGGACGTCATCAAGTCCGGCGGCGAGTGGATCTCCAGCGTCGAGCTGGAGAACGCGATCATGGCCCACCCGGCCGTCGCCGAGGCGGCCGTCGTCGCCGTCCCGGACGAGCGGTGGGGCGAGCGCCCGCTCGCGACCGTCGTGCTCAAGGAGGGCGCGGAGGCCGACTACACGACCCTGCGGGACTTCCTCGCCGACGAGGGCGGCATCGCGAAGTGGCAGCTGCCGGAGCGCTGGGCCATCGTGCCGGCCGTCCCGAAGACCAGCGTCGGCAAGTTCGACAAGAAGGTCATCCGCAGGCAGTACGCGGAGGGCGAGCTGGACGTCACCCAGATCTGACGGCTGACGGCTGACGGCTCACGCCTGACGCCTGACGGCTCACGCCTGACGAACCGGACCGGGCAAGGGGCCTCAGGTCTCACGCCCGGACCGGGCAGGTCCCGGATCTGACGCCAGGAAAACGGCAGCGGGGGGAGGGCTTCACGCCCTCCCCCCGCTGCCGTCCGCCGCGCTCAGTTGGTGCCGATCTTCGCCAGCAGGTCGACGATCCGGGCCTGCACCTCGGCGCTGTTGGAGCGCTCGGCCAGGAAGAGGACCGTCTCGCCCGACGACAGCTCCGGCAGCCGCTCGCCGTCGAGGTCGGCCGAGGTGTAGACGACCAGCGGGGTGCGGTTGAGCTGCCCGTTCGCCCGCAGCCAGTCGATGATCCCGGCCCGTCGGCGGCGCACCTGCATGAGGTCCATGACCACCAGGTTCGGCCGGATCTCGCCGGCCAGCGCGACCGCCTCCGTGTCCGTGGCCGCCCGCACCACCTGCATGCCGCGCCGCTCCAGGGTGGCGGCGAGGGCGTCGGCGATGTGCTCGTTCTCCTCGATGACCAGGACCCGCGAGGGGTGCTGCTCGCTGTCGCGCGGCGCGAGCGCCTTGAGCAGGACGGCGGGATCGGCGCCGTACGCCTCCTCCCTGCCCGCCTGCCCGAGTCCGGCCGCGAGCAGCACCGGCACCTCGGCGGCGACGGCCGCCTGCCGCAGCGACTGGAGCGCGGTCCGGGTGATGGGCCCTGTGAGCGGGTCCACGAAGAGCGCGGCCGGGAAGGCGGCGATCTGCGCGTCGACCTCCTCGCGGGAGTGCACGATCACCGGCCGGTAGCCGCGGTCGCTCAGCGCCTGCTGGGTGGCGACGTCCGGTGCGGGCCAGACGAGCAGCCGGCGCGGGTTGTCGAGCGGCTCCGGGGGCAGTTCGTCGTCGACGGGGAGCGGGGTGGGCCGGTTGTCGACCTCGACCGCGCCGCCGGGACCGTCGAGCGGCTCGGGGCCCTCGGCGGATCCCTCGGCGGGCGCTCCTATCGCGTACGCCCGCCCGCGCCCCTCGGACCCGGCGGCGGGCGCCGCCGGCACGGGCAGGGGCGCGGGTACGGGCGGGGACGCCGGTACGGGCGAGGCCGGAGCCGGCGGATCGGCCTCCGGCGGCGTCGCCAGCTTGCGGCGCCGGCCCGAACCGCTGGACGGCGCGGCGACGGGAGTCCCGGCCTGCGCGGGCGGCGCGAAGGGCACCCCCTGGCCGAGCGTCCGCACGCTGAACGCCCGCCCCTGCGTGGAGTCCTTCGGCAGCGGCGCCGGGGCGGGACCCGAGGCCGGAATCGGCGTCGGAGCCGGAGCCGGAGCCGGAGCCGACGTCGGAGCCGGATTCGGCATCGGCAGCTCGGGCGGCAGCGGTACGGAGCCCGTGCCGGTGCCCTTCGCGGGCGTGTCCGTCGAGGCGGCGGGTGCCGAGGGCGCCGGAGCAGCGGGCGGTACGACCACCGGGGCGGCGACCGGCGCGAGACCGGTGGCCGGGACCGGGGTGGCCGGCGCGAGGGAGCCGGGCCCGGCCGGAAGCGGATGCGGCTGCGGCGGGGTGTGACCGGAGGGGGTGGCCACGTCGCGTACGGATGTGTCCCGTACCGCCGCGTGCCCGTCCTCGTCCCGTACGGCCTCCGGCTCCTGCTCCTGCTCCGGGGCCTCGCGGTCGGCGTCGGCCGGCGGCAGCGCGAACGGCGTGCGCGGTCCGGCCTCGGCCGCCGCGGCCCGCTCCTGCGCGGCGGCGAGCGCGCGCCGCCGTCGCCCGGTCGGCCGTTCGGCGTCGTTCCCGCCGTGCACGGCGACCGTCCCCTGCGGGGCGGCCGGGAGGGGCGGGGCCAGCGCGGGCGGACCGGCCGGCTCGACGGCGACGCCCTGCGGCGGCACGGCGGCACCGAGTGCGGGCCGTTCCTGGGCGCCCTCGGCGGCGGTCACCACGGCACCCTCCGCGGGACGGCCCCGGCGGCGGCCGGTCGGTTCGACGCCGGCGGACTGCTGGGCGGGGATGAGTTCGGCCGGAGCGGCGGCCTCTTCCGTACGGGCGCGGCGGCGTCCGCCACCGGCCGCCGGAACGGCCACCGTCCCGGCTCCGCCCTCCGGGGAGACCGGGCTCTCCAGGAAGGCGTCGGTGGAACCGCGGCGGGCCCGGCGTCGCCCGGAACCGCCCGAGGTCCCGCCGTCCGAAGCCTCGGCAGCCTGCGCGGACCCAGAAGCCTGCGCGGGTCCGGAAGCCTGGACGGGCCCAGCGGTCTGCGCGGACCCGGAAGCCTGCGCGGACCCGGAAGCCTGCGCGGGCAGCGCGGGCACCCCCGCACCCGGCTCACTCACTGCGCCCGGCCCGTCCGGCACACCCGGCCCGCCAGGCCGCCCCGGCCCACCAGGCGCACTCGACACGCCCGACGCGCCCGACGTGCCCGAGATGCCCGATGCGTTCGACGCCCCCGGCCCACCCGGCGAAGTGCTCGGGGCCTTAGGGGACTCCAGGGCCTTCGCGTTCCGCGCGCCTCCCCGCTGGTCGGCCGCGGGCTTCGGCTCGGCAGCGGGAACGGTTCCCCGTCCCGCGCCGATCGGCACCTCCAGGACGTACGCGCCGCCGCTCGTCCCCGGCACCTCGTGGGTCTGCACGACACCGCCGTGCGCCGCCACGATGCCGCGCACGATGGGCCCGTGGACCGGGTCGCCGCCGGCGTACGGACCCCGGACCTCGATGCGTACGACCTCGCCGCGCTGTGCCGCCGCGACCACGATCGTCGAGTCGGCGGGGGTGCCCTGCGCCGAGGCACGGGTCTTGCCGGTGGCGTCCACCCCGGCCACGTCGGCGACGAGATGGGCGAGCGCGGTCGTCAGCCGGGCGGCGTCGATCTCGGCCTCGATCGGCGGCGCGTGCACCGCGAACTGCGCCCGGCCGGGGCCGATCAGCTCCACGGCCGCGTCGATGCCGCCGGTCACGATCTCGTCGAGCAGCGCGACCTTCCGGTCCAGCTCCTCCTCGCCCGCGTCCAGACGCTGGTAGCCGAGGACGTTGTCGACGAGCGCGGTCATCCGGGCGTATCCGGCGACCAGGTGGTGCAGCACCTGGTTGGCCTCGGGCCACAGCTGCACGCCGTCGTCGGCGGCCAGCGAACCCAGTTCGCCGCGCAGTTCCTCCAGGGGCCCGCGCAGCGACTCGGCCAGCACGGCGGTCAGCTGGGCGTGCCGGGAGGCGAGGGCCGCGTACTTCTCGGCCTGCGCCTCGCGCTCGGCCGCGTGCCGCTCGGCCCGGTCGGCGAGCTCGACGGCGTGCTTCTCGACCAGCTCCTCGTGCGGCCTGCGGTCGGTGAAGGTCATCACGGCGCCGACGAGCTGGTCGCCGTCCCGCACCGGAGCGGTCGTCAGATCGACCGGCACGCGGTCGCCGGCCTTCGACCAGAGCACCTGGCCGCGCACCCGGTGCTTGCGGCCGGACTTGAGCGTGTCGGCGAGCGGGGACTCCTCGTACGGGAACGGCGTGCCGTCGGCGCGCTTGGCGAGGATCAGCGGGTGGAGCTCGGCGCCGCCCAGCTCACCGGCCCGATAGCCGAGGATCTGCGCGAACGCGGGGTTCACGAGGACGACGCGGCCGTCGGTGTCCGTGCCGACGACGCCCTCGGAGGCGGCGCGCAGGATCATCTCGGTCTGCCGCTGCGAGCGGGCCAGCTCGGCCTCGGTGTCGAGGGTGCCGGTCAGATCGCGGACGACGAGCATCAGCAGCTCGTCACCGGTGTAGCCGCTGTACGAGTCGTACGCCTCCCGCCCGTCCTCCAGGTTGGCGCTCGTCACCTCGACCGGGAACTCGCCGCCGTCGGTCCGGCGGGCCATCATCCGCATCGGTTTGGTGCGGCCCCGCTCGTCGGCGGGGTCGGGCAGGCGCATGGAGCCGGGGATCAGGCGCGAGTCGAACGTCGGCAGCAGATCGAGCAGCCCGCGTCCGACCAGAGCGGTGCCGGGCGTCTCGAACATGCCGAGCGCGATGGTGTTGGCGTTGACGACCGTGCCGTTGCAGTTGACGAGCACGAGACCGTCGGGCAGAGCGTCGAGTATGGCTGCGAGGCGAGCAGCGCCTCGGGATGGCCTGCTGCTCACGACGACGTTTCCTCCCTGACGCCTGCAATTGCCTGCGAGCTGTGCCCGCGGTGTTCGCCGTCCGGCATGTGCCGGGTCGGCGGGCCGGCCCCATCTTGCCCCTCGGGCGGCGGCCCTGTCACTGAGGGAGTCTAACGACACCCCCGATCGTCAGCCCCGGATGCTCGGAAGGAGCGGTTCCACGTTCTCCCAGCGGTCGATCTCGCAGCCGTTCGCGCGGGAGAAACGGGCGTCGATCCGCCGACCCTGCCATGTGCCCGTCACCTGGGCGGTCACCGGCCCTCCGTACACCTGCGCGCACATCCGGTCCGCCGCTACTGGCGCGAAGGGGTTCTCCCCGGCGCGCGCGAAGCCCTCCAGAAGCTCACAGGCACGCTCCGCCGCCGGGTGATCGCTCCCGGCCCGGTCGCCGCAGGTCAGCTTCCAGCTCCCCTCGGCGGCCGGGTTCCCGCTCCCGCTGACGGCGACCGTCAGTGAGTCGGGCGGCGAGAGCAGCGGAAGCGGCGGAAGAGGTACGGCCGCGGCGGCGCCGGCGAGGCCGGCGGCGACAGCGGTGACAGCGGTGACGAGGGAGGTGACCAGGGCGGTCGCGAGAACGGGGCGGCGCAGCGGCATGGAACGACTCCGGATGCGTGGGGGCGGGCCGGGCGGGCCGGTCGGGGAGCGGACGAGGTCGGTCGGGAGCGGGCGGGGCACGCCGGGCACGACCACCGCGCCCCCGCCCCTCTAACGCTCCGGCCGCTGCGGCGTTGCGCAACCGGGGTGCGCCGGGCGGGGAGGCGGGAGGACTGCCGGGAAGGCGGACGGCGACGCGGACGAGGGTGGACAGGCACGCGGACGAGGGCGTGGACAGGGACGCGCCGGGCTTTGCCCTGGGCACCGCCCGCCTAGTACGGTGAAAGCGATTGGTGACACGAGGCGTGCCTGTGTCATCATCTGCACGCACCGTCCGCGCATGCGCGGGGGTGTGGAGGAGGCGTCGCCTAGTCCGGTCTATGGCGCCGCACTGCTAATGCGGTTTGGGCTTTACCGCCCATCGAGGGTTCAAATCCCTCCGCCTCCGCCCTCTCGGAAGCCCCGGCCCCACGGCCGGGGCTTCCGCCGTTCCGGCGACGGACCCACGGCTCCCGCCCCACCTTCCCGTCGAGCCCCTCCCGTCGAGCCCGTCGCGCCTTCTCGTGCGGCCCTCTTGCCCTCGGGCCCGATCCGTGCGGCGCCGCCGCGGGGCTCCGCGTGTGACCCCGGTCTCTTCGCGCCTCCACGGCCGCGTTTCCGCCCCCGGAACCCCCTGCCCCGCCCGCCCGTGCGACCGCTCCCCTGAGTGCGTTTTCGCAGGTCAGAAGGGGTGGGGTAATCGGATTTCACATGGCGGCGGGACTCATGTAATGTTCTTCCTGTCGCCGGGACAGCGGGCCGAAAGGGCCGAAGAACGGAAACAAGAACTAAAAACAAGCACTCGTAGCTTAACGGATAGAGCATCTGACTACGGATCAGAAGGTTGCAGGTTCGAATCCTGCCGAGTGCACACAGATGAGAGGCCCCGGACTTCGTTCCGGGGCCTCTTGCGTTGTGCGCGGAGCGGGAGAGGGCGTTGCCAGGAGGGGGAGGTGTGGGGTTAGGTTCAGGTGATCGTCTTTTTGACTGAAAAGTGGGGGGTAGGGCCATGGCGCTCTTCGGGAACGCGCACGCGATCGATCCGGCGCAGGCGCAGCAGGACTACGCGCGGCTGCTCGGGCAGGGGGAGCAGGTGCACGCCGCGTACCTGCTGATCCGCGACACCATCTTCTTCACCGACCGGCGGCTCGTGCTGGTCGACAAGCAGGGCATCACCGGCAAGAAGGTCGAGTACCACTCGATCCCGTACCGGAGCATCACCCACTTCGCCGTCGAGACCGCCGGCACCTTCGACCTCGACGCCGAGCTGAAGATCTGGATCTCGGGCCAGCAGCTGCCCGTCACCAAGACGTTCACCAAGGGCGTGGACATCTACGAGGTGCAGGCGATCCTCACGCAGTTCGTCGCCCGCTGAGCGTGAATCGGACGGATCCGTCGGGATCCGGACGGATGGGAAGGCCCCGGGTTTACCCGGGGCCTTCCCCTTTTGGGTGAACCCATCTGATTTGCATGTCAGTTGAATATGCCTTCGGCCTACCGTGCGGGTGGAGGTGATGATCGTTGGACGCGATCGACATCGATGACTTCGTACGGGCCGCCGCCGGGGGCCGGTTGAGGCGACTGACCGCCGTCGACGGGGTGCACTGGTTCCCCGTCGTGGACGTGGCCCGGAGGCTCGGGTACGCGGGGCCGCGCGAGGCGCTGCGGAGCGTGGCGCTGCCCGCCTGGTGCCTGGCGCCGGCCCGTGAAGTGGCCCCGGGACCGGACGTACTCGCGCGCAGCGGCATCCGCGGTACCGCGCGCATGGTGAGCCTCCCCGGGCTCGTGCAGCTCGTCACGGCCTGCCGCTCGCCCGAGGCCGGGCCGTTCCGGGCCTGGGTGGGCGAGCTGGTGGCCGAGGTGCAGCGGCACGGCGGCTACGGACTCGAACCGGCACCGGCACACAGCGGGTTCGTCCTGCCGCCCGAACTCGTCGACGTCCTCGTCCGGCTGGAAGGACGGCTCGACGAGGGCGCCGCCGGACTCGCGGGCCTCGCCGGGCACGACTCCTACGCGGAGCTGCTGCGGGAGACGCGGCTCAGCCTCTCAAGGGTCGCCGACTCCCTTGAGCGCTCCTTCGCCGTTCCCCGCCAGCGGGGCGCCGAGAGCCCGCCCCGGCTCAGTGCCCAGGAGCTCGTCGCATCCTGGGAGAGCAGCGGCGACATCAGCGGAGACATGCGGGTCGTCGCCGGCTTCCTCGCCCCCGCCCTCGTCCGCGGCGGCGTCCGCTGCCGGCCCCAGGACGTCACCCGCCGCACCGGCCTCTCCGGCGAGCGCGTCCGCGACTGCGTGCGGCTGCTCATCGAACGGGGCTGCATACGCGAGGTCGGCGACCCCTGCCCGGACGGGACCCGGATCTACGTACTGCCGTGAGCGGCGGCGCGCACCGCGGTGAGTGGTCTCCGCGTACGGCCGTGAGCGGCGGCGCGGTGGGGCCGTGGCGGAGACTGGGGGCGAGAGCGAAGAGGGAGGTGCCGGGGGCGTGTGGCGGAGTGGCGGGCTCGGGTGGAGCGGGGGCTCGGCCGGGCTGCGGTGGTGGGGCGGGCGCGTGAGCCCGGTCGCGTACGGGCAGGACCTCGCCTTCCGGGCCGTGGGCGGCCGGCTCTGCGCCGGGGCGCGGGGGAACGCCTGCCCCGTCGCCGCCGCCGTGCCCGGGCGGTCGACCGGCGGGCTGTGCCCGGAGTGCGCGCGACTCGACCGGGCGCACTCCGTCGCCGCCGACACCTTCGCCGACGACCCCCGGCCCTACCGGGTCTACCTCGCCTGGTTCGGGACCGGCACCGTCAAGGTCGGCATCACCGGGGAGCACCGGGGCGACGCGCGGCTGCGTGAACAGGGGGCCGTCTCCTTCTGCTGGCTCGGACGCGGGCCGCTGATGGCCGCCCGGCGGACCGAGGAAGTGCTGCGGCAGGCGCTCGGTGTGCCCGACCGGGTGTCGTACGAGCGGAAGCGGACGCTGCGGGTCGGGCTGCCCGGAGCCGCCGCCCGTGCGGCGGAGATCGAAGCCCTGTACGGGCGTGCCCTGGACGTCGGCGGCTGGGGGGAGACGCTGGACGTGCTGCCGTTCACCGCGTACGACCACGAAGCGGTCTTCGGCCTCGGCGCGCTGCCGCCGCTCGACGGGACCGTCACCGAGCTGGTCGACGGCGGGATCGTCACCGGGCGGGTGCGCGCCGCCGCCGGGCCCGATCTGCACCTGCTCGCGCCCGACGGGCGCCACCTCGTGCTCGACGGACGGCTGCTCGGCGGCTGGGGGCTGGAGCGGGTCGGGCCGGACGACGCCTGGAGCGTGCCGGTCGGCGCGCCGCCGCCGGAGGACAGGGGCGAGCGGCAGGACGGACTGTTCTGACCCGTCGGCCGGCGTGCCGTACCGGCCGGGCTTCGGGCTCCGGGGGCCGGCGTGCCGTACGGGCCGGGCTCCGGGGGCCGGGAGGTCGTGCGTTGAGTGGGTGTTCGGGGTGGCCGGGACGGCGCGCGTGGAGTGGTGTTCCGGGGGGCCGGACGCCGTTCGTAAAGTCTTGGATCCCTTTGGCCGGTGGCCGTGGACACCGGGTGGGCGGCCCGGCGAGGGTGATCACATGACCCAGAAGTTGATCTCCGGGCTCGAACCGCCCTACTACACGGCCGTGTTCACCTCCGTCCGGCCCGATGCCCCCGAGGGGTACGCCGACACCGCCGCCGAGCTGAACGAGCGCGTCGCCGGGGTCCCCGGCTTCCTCGGCTACGAGGCCGCCCGCACACCCGGCGGCATCGGCATCACCGTGGCCTACTTCCGCGACCTGGAAGCCCTCGACGCCTGGCGCCTCGACTCCGTGCACGCGGCGGCGAAGAAGCACGGGCGCGAGCACTGGTACGACGCGTACAGCGTCCACATCGGCAAGGTCGAGCGGAGCTACGGCTTTGAGCGGGAGTGAAGCCGCGGAGACCCCGGAGGCCGTGGCCGTCCGGGAGCTGACGGCCGGGCTCGGGCTGCCGGGGCTCGTGGACGTGCACACCCACTTCATGCCGAAGAACGTCCTCGACAAGGTGTGGGCGTACTTCGACGCCGTCGGGCCGATGACCGGGCAGCCCTGGCCCATCACCTACCGGGAGGAGGAGAGCCGGCGGGTCGAGCTGCTGCGCGGCTTCGGCGTGCTCGCCTTCACCTCGATGCTCTATCCGCACAGGCCCGGAATGGGCGCCTGGCTCAACTCCTGGGCGGCGGACTTCGCCGCGCGGACGTCCGACTGCCTGCACACCGCGACCTTCTTCCCCGAGCCCGGAGCCGCGGGGTACGTGCGGCAGGCGCTCGACGCCGGCGCCCGGGTCTTCAAGGTGCACCTCCAGGTCGGCGGCTTCGACCCGAACGACCCGCTGCTCGACGAGGTGTGGGGGCTGCTCGCCGAAAGCGGGACGCCGATCGTCATCCACTGCGGCTCCGGGCCCGCGCCCGGCGCCTTCACCGGGCCGGGACCGGTCGGGGCGCTGCTCGCCCGGCACCCTCGGCTGCGGCTGGTCGTCGCGCACATGGGCATGCCGGAGTACGAGGACTTCCTCGGGCTCGCGGAGCGGTACGAGGGCGTGCGTCTGGACACCACGATGGCCTTCACGGACTTCAGCGAGCGGCTCGCGCCCTTCCCGCGCGAGGCGCTGAGGCGGCTGGCCGGGCTTCAGGACCGGGTCCTGCTCGGCTCCGACTTCCCGAACATCCCGTACCCGTACCTCCATCAGCTCCACGCCCTGGAGCGGCTCGGGCTCGGTGACGACTGGCTGCGGGCGGTGCTCCACGACAACGGCGCCGCGTTGTTTCACGTGAAACCCTGAACGAGAGCCGCCCCCGGGTCTCACGTGAAGCCGTGAGCGAGTCGTCCCCGCTCCCACGTGAAGCCGTGAGCGAGCCGAGCCGCCCCGTTTCACGTGAAACCCCTGCGCGGGGGTGGCCGAGGCCGGGCCGTTTCTCAGGGAATTCACAGGAAAGGGCAAGAGGGCTCTCAGCGGCGGCGGCGAGCGTGGGCCCATGACCGTCACCACTCGCAGCACTTCAGCCCGCCGCGGCACCCGCGCCGATCTGCTCCGTGCCGACGGCACCGCCGTCCGCGTCCTCGTCGTCGACGACGAGGCGTCCCTCTCCGAACTGCTCTCCATGGCCCTGCGCTACGAGGGCTGGCAGGTCCGCAGCGCGGGCGACGGGGCCGGTGCCCTGCGGGCGGTCCGCGAGTTCCGGCCCGACGTCGTCATCCTGGACATCATGCTCCCGGACGCCGACGGGCTCAGCCTGCTCGGTTCGATCCGGCGCGAGCTGCCCGAGGTGCCGGTCCTCTTCCTGACGGCGAAGGACGCCGTCGAGGACCGGATCGCCGGGCTCACGGCCGGCGGCGACGACTACGTCACCAAGCCCTTCAGCCTGGAGGAGGTCGTCGCCCGGCTGCGCGGCCTCATCCGGCGCTCTGGGGCGGCGCAGGCCCGCAGCGAGTCCCTGCTGACCGTCGGAGACCTCACCCTCGACGAGGACAGCCACGAGGTCACGCGGGGCGGCACCTCGATCCACCTCACCGCCACCGAGTTCGAGCTGCTGCGATACCTCATGCGGAACCCGCGCCGGGTGCTCAGCAAGGCGCAGATCCTCGACCGCGTCTGGTCGTACGACTTCGGCGGCCAGGCCAACGTGGTCGAGCTCTACATCTCCTACCTGCGCCGGAAGATCGACGCCGGGCACCCGCCGATGATCCACACCCGGCGGGGGGCCGGCTACCTCATCAAGCCGGGCGAGTAACCACCGTGCGCCTCCCGCTCCGGGGCCGCGTCCGGCGCCCCTGGTCGCTGCGGACGCGGCTCGTGGTCGCCGCCGTCGGGCTGATCGCCGTCGTCGCCACCGTCATCGGCACGGTCACCACCATCGCGTACCGCTCCTACCTCTACGACCGGGCCGACGAGCAGCTGACCGAACTCTCCCGGCGGGCCGCGGGACCGCCGGTCGAGATGCCGGGGCCGGAGCACGGCCGGGAGCGCGATCTGTCCGTCTTCCTCGACTCGCCGGGTTCCCCGATAGGGACCGTCGGCGCCGTGGTGGAGGGCGGGGAGATCACCGAGGCGGGGTACTCGACGGAGGTCGCCGGCGGCGGCACGGCGGACCGACCCCCCTTCCGGGCCGCGGCGCTGGACTCCGGCCAGGTGGCCGCGCTCGCCGGCGTCCCCCGCGACGGCCGCGCACACACCGTGGACCTGCCCGGGCTCGGCTCGTACCGGGTCCTCCACGCCGAGGGCCGCAACGGCTCCTTCCTCGTCGGCGCCCCGCTCGCCGAGGTCGAGAACGCCCTCTCCACCCTCGTCCTCGTCGAGCTCAGCCTCACCGCCGCCTCCCTCGCCGCCGCCTCCCTCGCCGGGACGGTGCTGGTACGGATCGCGCTGCGGCCGCTGGCCCGGGTCGCCACCACCGCGGCCCAGGTCGCCCGACTGCCGCTGGAGAGCGGCGAGGTGGCGCTCCACCAGCGGGTCCCGGAGGCCGAGGCCGATCCCCGGACCGAGGTCGGGCAGGTCGGCGCCGCGCTCAACCGGATGCTCGACCACGTGCACGCCGCGCTCGACGCCCGCCAGCAGAGCGAGACCCGGGTCCGGCAGTTCGTCGCCGACGCGAGCCACGAACTCCGCACCCCGCTCGCCTCCATCCGCGGCTACGCCGAACTCACCCGGCGCGGACGGGAGGAGTGCGGGCCCGACACCCGGCACGCCCTCGGCCGCATCGAGTCCGAGGCCACCCGTATGACGGGGCTGGTCGAGGACCTGCTGCTGCTCGCCCGGCTCGACGCCGGGCGCCCCCTCTCGTACGAGCCCACCGACCTCGTCCCGCTGGTCGTGGACGCCGTCGGGGACGTCCGTGCCGCGGGGCCCGGCCACCACTGGCGCCTCGAACTGCCCGGCGAGGACGGGCCGACGGCGGTGCGCGCCGATCCCGCCCGGGTCCAGCAGGTGCTGCTCAACCTGCTCGCCAACGCGCGGACCCACACCCCGCCCGGCACCACCGTCACCGCCCGGGTCCGGGGCGAGGACGCGGCGGTCGTCGTCGAGATCGAGGACGACGGGCCCGGCATCCCGCCCGAGCTGCTGCCCACGGTCTTCGAGCGGTTCGCGCGCGGTGACGCCTCCCGCTCCCGGCAGGCCGGCTCCACCGGGCTGGGCCTCGCCATCGTGCGAGCCGTCGTCGTCGCCCACGGCGGCGAGGTGACCGTCGACTCCGGGCCCGGCCGGACCGTCTTCCGGGTGCGATTCCCGGCGGCGGCCCCGGCCTCCCGAGAGGCCCCGGCCCCCCGAAAGGCCGCGGCCCCCCGAGAAGCCGCGGCCCTCCGGGAGGCGGCGGAGACACCGTCCGTGGTCTGAGCGGAGGCGCGGGACACCGTCCGGCCTCCGGCCGGAGACCCTGGCGGCGACCCCGGACGCCACGGACCCACAGCCGGATCACAGGCTCATCACACAGCCGTGACAGCGGGCCCGGCGAGGGTCGTGGACATGCGAACCCACACCCTCGCGGGGCCCGCGACGCAGGCCCCCGGCGCACTCCCGGCCCGGGAGCACCTGCCGGTGAGCGAAGCGGGACGGCCCGTTCTGGACGTGGTGATCCCCGTCTACAACGAGGAGAAGGACCTGGAGCCGTGCGTCCGCCGGCTCCACGCGCACCTGAAGCGCACCTTCCCGTACGGCTTCCGCGTCACCGTCGCCGACAACGCCTCCACGGACGCCACGCCCGCCCTCGCCGCCGCCCTCGCCGACGAGCTGCCCGAGGTCCGGTCCGTACGGCTCGAACAGAAGGGGCGCGGCCGGGCGCTGCGGACCGTGTGGTCGGCCTCCGACGCCCCCGTCCTCGCCTACATGGACGTGGACCTGTCCACCGACCTCAACGCGCTGCTTCCGCTCGTCGCGCCGCTCATCTCCGGCCACTCCGACCTGGCCATCGGCTCCCGGCTCGCCCGCTCCTCGCGGGTGGTGCGCGGGCCCAAGCGGGAGTTCATCTCCCGGGCCTACAACCTGATCCTGCGCGGCTCGCTCGCCGCCCGCTTCTCCGATGCCCAGTGCGGCTTCAAGGCGATTCGGCGCGAGGTCGCCGAGCAGCTGCTGCCGATGGTCGAGGACACCGGCTGGTTCTTCGACACCGAGATGCTGGTGCTCGCCGAGCGGGCCGGGCTGCGCATCCACGAGGTGCCGGTCGACTGGGTCGACGACCCCGACTCGACCGTGCACCTCGTGCGGACCGCCACCGACGACCTGAAGGGCGTCTGGCGGGTGGGGCGGGCGCTCGCGACCGGCTCGCTGCCGCTCGACCGGCTCGCCCGGCCCTTCGGCGACGACCCGCGCGACCGCGACCTGTCCGGCGTCCCCGGCGGGCTCGCCCGCCAGCTCGTCGGCTTCTGTGTGGTCGGCGTGCTCTCCACGCTCTTCTACCTCGCCCTCTACTCCCTCTTCAGGCTCGGCGCCGGCGCGCAGATCGCCAACGCCGCCGCCCTCCTCGTCTCCGCCGTCGCCAACACGGCCGCCAACCGCCGGCTCACCTTCGGCGTCCGCGGCCGCGACCGGGCGGTCCGTCACCAGGCGCAGGGGCTCGTGGTCTTCGCCATCGGCCTCGCCCT
This sequence comes from Streptomyces sp. NPDC004435, assembly GCF_042873895.1. Lineage (NCBI taxonomy): Bacteria > Bacillati > Actinomycetota > Actinomycetes > Kitasatosporales > Streptomycetaceae > Streptomyces > Streptomyces sp. NPDC004435. The sequence continues at coordinate 393,054 of NZ_JBIAMB010000002.1, forward strand.
GACCAGCGGCTCGCTCGCCGCCCTCGGCGCGGCGACCGGCGACCCGGCGCACTCCACCGAACTCGCCGTGCTCGTCGTCGCCAACCTCGCCGCGACCGTGCTCCGCTTCCTGCTCTTCCGGCTCTGGGTCTTCCCGGAGCGCCGACACCCCACGGGGGACCCCCGATGACCGCACCGATCCCGGCCGCGACCCCGGTCGTGACAGCGGCCGCCCACACGGCCCCCCGGGCCTCCGGCCGGCTCGCCCGGCTGTGGCGCGGCCGCCCCGAGGACGCCCCCTGGGCGCGCCCCGCCCTCCTCGGCCTGCTCGCCGTCACCACCGCGCTCTACCTGTGGAACCTGAGCGCCTCCGGCTACGCCAACTCCTTCTACTCGGCGGCCGTCCAGGCCGGCGGCGAGAGCTGGAAGGCGTTCTTCTTCGGCTCGCTCGACGCGGCCAACGCCATCACCGTCGACAAGCCGCCGGCCGCGCTCTGGCCGATGGCGCTCTCCGTCCGCCTCTTCGGGCTCGGCTCCTGGCAGATCCTGCTGCCCGAGGTGCTGATGGGCGTGGGCACGGTCGCCGTGCTGTACGCGGCCGTCCGCCGCCGCTTCGGCGCGGGCGCCGGCCTGATCGCGGGCGCGGTCCTCGCGCTGACCCCGGTCGCCGCGCTGATGTTCCGCTTCAACAACCCGGACGCGCTGCTCGCGCTGCTCATGACCGTGGCGGTGTACGGCGTGCTGCGGGCCCTGGAGTCGGCCGAGAGAGGGACGAAGTGGCTGGTCGTGGCGGGGGTGGCGTTCGGGTTCGCGTTCCTGACGAAGACGCTCCAGGCGTTCCTGATCCTGCCGCCGCTCGCGCTCGTGTACGCGGTGTGCGCCCCGGTCCGGCCGCTCCGGAGGTTCGGCCGACTGGGCCTCGCCGGGCTCGCGCTGATCGTCTCCGGCGGCTGGTGGGTGGCGCTCGTCGAGCTCTGGCCGGCGGGCTCGCGCCCGTACATCGGCGGCTCGCAGAACAACAGCTTCCTGGAGCTGACCTTCGGCTACAACGGCCTCGGCCGCATCAACGGCAACGAGGTCGGCAGCGTCGGCGGCGGAGGCGGCCCCGGTGGGGGCGGGGGCGGCCGCTGGGGCGAGACCGGGCTGCTGCGCATGTTCAACGACTCCGTCGGCGGGCAGATCTCCTGGCTGCTGCCGGCCGCGCTGATCCTGCTCGCCGCCGGACTCGTCGTCACCTGGAAGGCGCCGCGCACCGACACCGCCCGGGCCGCGTTCCTGGTGTGGGGCGGGGCGCTGCTGATGACGCTGGGCGTCTTCAGCTTCATGGCCGGCATCTTCCACGAGTACTACACGGTCGCCCTGGCGCCGTACCTCGCCGCCCTGATCGGCATGGGTTCGGCGGTGCTGTGGGAGGAGCGGACCCGGCTCCTCGCCTCGGCGACCCTCGCGGTCGCGGTGGGCGTGACGGCCTGGTGGGGCTGGGTGCTGCTCGGCCGTACGCCGGACTATGTGCCGTGGCTGCGGTGGGCCGTGCTCGGCGCGGGCGCGGTGGCCGCGCTCGGGCTGCTCGCGGCGGGCCGGCTGGACCGGCGCCTGGGCCTCGCCGCGGCGGGCCTCGGCCTGGCGGCGGGACTCGCGGGGCCGTTCGCGTACACCCTGGAGACGCTCTCCACCGGCCATCAGGGCTCCATCGTCACGGCCGGCCCGGCAGGCGCCGGCTTCGGCGGCCGGGGGCCGGGCGGCGGCGGGGGCGGTGGCTTCCCGGGCGGCAGCCGCGAGGGTGGTCAGCGCATGGACGGCGGCCAGGGCGGGGGCGGAGGCCGCGACGGCGGCATGCAGCCCCCGAACGGCTTCCCGGGCGGCGGCAGCCAGATGCCCGGCTGCCAGGGCCAGAACGGCCAGGGCCAGAACGGCCAGGGCCAGAACGGCCAGGCCCCGGGAGGCCAGGGGCAGATGCAGCCCCCCACCGGCCAGGGCGCCGGCCAGAGCGCCGGCCAGGGCGCCGCTCAGATGCCGACCGGCCGGATGCCCGGCGCGGGCGAGCGCGGTGGCATGGGCGGAGGCGGCGGCATGGGCGGTCTCCTCAACGGCGCCAGCGTGGGTACGGCGGCGAAGGCGAAGCTGCTCCAGGACGCCGACGCGTACACCTGGGCCGCCGCCGCGATCGGCGCCCAGAACGCGGCGAGCTACCAGCTCGCCACCGAGAAGCCGGTGATGGCGATCGGCGGCTTCAACGGCAGCGACCCCTCCCCGACCCTCGCCCAGTTCAAGCAGTACCTCGCCGAGGGCAAGATCCACTACTTCATCGGAGGAGGCGGCATGGGCGGAGGCATGGGCGGCGGCGCGGGTGGCATGGGCGGAGGCTCCGAGATCAGCGGCTGGGTCCAGGAGAACTTCACCTCCACCACCGTCGACGGCACGACCTTCTACGACCTCACCAGCCAGAAGCGGTAGTAGCAGTAAGAGCAGTAATCGCTATACAGCGTACGAGAGTCCTTGTACGGTGTACGAGCCTGAGTCTCGTACACCGTATAAGGAGTTTTCATGACGGCCACGGCCACACCCACGGCCACCGCCGGCCACCCCCAGCGCTGGCTGATCCTCGGCGTCATCTGTCTCGCCCAGCTCACCGTGCTCCTCGACAACACGATCCTCAGCGTCGCCATCCCCTCGCTGACCACGGAACTGCACGCCTCCACCAGCGACATCCAGTGGATGATCAACGCCTACTCGCTCGTCCAGTCCGGCCTGCTCCTCACGGCCGGCAACGCGGCCGACCGCTACGGCCGCAAGAAGCTGCTCGCCGTCGGCCTCGCGCTCTTCGGCATCGGCTCGCTCGCCGCCGGCCTGGCCGACTCCAGCGCCCAGCTGATCGCCGCCCGCGCGGGCATGGGCGTGGGCGGGGCGCTGCTCATGACCACCACCCTCGCCGTCGTCATGCAGATCTTCGACGACTCCGAGCGCGTGAAGGCCATCGCCCTCTGGGCCACCGTCAGCTCCCTCGGCTTCGCCGGGGGACCGCTCATCGGCGGCGTGATCCTCGACCACTTCTGGTGGGGGATGATCTTCCTCGTCAACATCCCGGTGGCCGTGATCGGCCTGGTCGCCGTCCTCAAGCTCGTCCCGGAGTCGAAGAACCCTCAGGGCGACCGCCCCGACCTCCTGGGCGCGCTGCTCTCCACGATCGGCATGACCGCCGCCGTCTACGCGATCATCACCGGACCGGAGCACGGCTGGACCTCCGCGGAGGTGCTGGTCCCGGCGGCGATCGGCGTCGTCGTCCTCGCCGCGTTCGCGCTGTGGGAGCTGCGGACCCCGTACCCGATGCTCGACATGCACTTCTTCCGCGACCAGAGGTTCGTGGGCGCGGTCGCCGGCGCCATCCTGGTGATGTTCGGGATGGGCGGCTCGCTGTTCCTGCTCACCCAGCACCTCCAGTTCGTGCTCGGGTACGAGCCGCTGGAGGCCGGGCTGCGGATGGCGCCGCTGGCGCTGACCGTGGTCGTCCTCAACCTCAGCGGCATCGGCCCGCGGATCGTGATGAAGCTCGGCACCCCGCTCACCGTGACGGTCGGCATGACGCTCGTCGCGGCCGGTCTCGCCTCGATCGCCCTGATCGGCGGCGGCACGGACGGCGCCTACTGGGGGATGCTGCTCGGCCTGGTCCTCATGGGCACCGGCCTCGCGGTCTCCAACCCGGCGATGGCCAACGCGATCATGAGCGCGATCCCGCCGGAGAAGGCGGGCGTCGGCGCGGGCGTCAACGGCACCCTCGCCGAGTTCGGCAACGGCCTCGGCGTCGCGGTCCTCGGAGCCGTCCTCAACGCCCGCTTCGCCGCCCTCGTCGCCGTCACCGCGACCTCCCTCCCGGCGGCCCTGGCGGCGGCCGGCGGCGAGGCCGAGCGGGCCCGGATCTCCGACGCGTTCGCCTCCGGGCTCCAGACCAGTCAGCTGGTCGGCGCGGTCGCGGTCCTCGTCGGCGGTCTGCTCGCCGCCTTCCTGTTGAAGCGGGCGGAGCGGGCGGGGCAGGCGGAGCAGCCCGTGGCGGCCGAGCCGGTCTCCGCTGCCTAGCATGGTCCCGACGCATGGTCACCACGGTTGACCACGAGTGCTGACGGACGGAGAAACCGCATGGTCAAGGCCGCGGACCGGGCCAAGAACCCGACGGGCTCCAGCGTCTGGCTGGAGCAACGGGCCCCCCGCGCCGGCGGCGGACCCGCCGGGCTCGACCGGGACCGGATCGTGGCCGCCTCCGTCCGGATGCTCGACCGGGACGGGCTCGCCAAGCTGTCGATGCGACGGCTCGCGGCCGAGCTCGGGGTCACCGCGATGTCCCTGTACTGGTACGTGGACACCAAGGACGACATCATCGAGTACGCGATCGACACCGTGTACGCGGAGATCGACCTGGACGCGGTGGCCGCGGGGGCCGACTGGCGCGAGCGCCTCAGGACGCTCGCCCTGCAGTACCGCAGGATGCTGGTCCGCCACCCGTGGATGTCGCCGTGCGCGGGCCAGTACCTGAACATCGGCCCGTACGCGATCGCGGTCGGGGCCAAGATCCAGGAGGCGATCCGGGAGACCGGGCTGCCGCTCGGCGGGCAGCCGGGCGCGACGGCGGCCCTCTTCCAGTTCGTGTACGGCTACGGGACGATCGAGTCGCAGTTCGAGCGGCGGGCGGCCGAGGCGGGCATGTCGCAGGACGACTTCTACACCGGCTCCGTCGCCGCCTTCCGTGACGACCCGCAGTTCCGTGAGGTGCTGGAGCCGATGACGGACATCCTCGACGAGCGGGCCTCGCACGGCAGCGTCAGCGCCATCTGGGAGCGGGACTTCGCCTATGCCCTGGACATCCTGGTGGCCGGCATCGAGGTGATGGTGGCGCGCGAAGCCCCGGGGACGTGACGCAGCGGCGGGCCGTGACCTGTCGGATCACCGGGCCGGGACATGACGGAGAGGCGGGCCGTGACCTGCCGGATCACCCGGCCATGACATGACGGACCACCGGCCCGTGACATGACGGAGCGGCGGGCCGTCCCCTGCCCGCCGCTCCCTTTCGCCCGGCCGCGCCTCCGCTCGAAGCGCGGCCGGGAGCCTGTGCGTTACCCGGCGTCCGCCGCCGTGGTCGTGCTGCTCTTCAGCGCGACCTCCTTGATGAAGAGCGTCACCACGAAGGCGAGCAGCGCGAAGGGCGCCGAGTAGAGGAAGACGTCGCCGACGCCGTGCCCGTACGCGCTCTCCATCACCGTGCGGATCGGAGCGGGCAGCTTGTCCATGTCGGGGATGGCGCCGCTGCCGCCGCCCTGGCCCATCGCCGCCGCGGCCTTCGGGCCGAGCTCGGCCATGCCCTCCTTGACGTAGTCGGTGACCCGGTGGGCCATGACCGCGCCGAGCGCCGAGACGCCGATCGCGCCGCCGAGGGAGCGGAAGAAGGTGACGACGGAGGAGGCGGCGCCGAGGTCGGCGGGGTCCACCTGGTTCTGGGTGCAGAGCACCAGGTTCTGCATCATCATGCCGAGGCCGAGGCCGAGGACCGCCATGAAGATCGCGATGTGCCAGTAGGTCGTGTCGTACCGGATGGTGCCGAGCATCCCGAGGCCGCCGGCGGCCAGGGCGCCGCCGCTGACCAGCCACGCCTTCCACCGGCCGGTCTTGGTGATGATCATGCCGGAGGCCGTCGAGGAGACGAAGAGGCCGGCGATCATCGGGATGGTGAGGACGCCGGACATGGTCGGCGACTCGTTGCGGGCCAGCTGGAAGTACTGGCTGAAGAAGACGGTGCCGGCGAACATCGCGACGCCGACGAAGAGCGAGGCGAGCGAGGCGAGGGTGATGGTCCGGTTGCGGAAGAGGCGCAGCGGGATGATCGGCTCGGACGCCCGCGACTCGACGAACACGAAGAGCGCGCCGAGCAGCACCGAACCGGCCAGCATGGCGGCGGTCTGCCAGGACATCCAGTCGTACTTGTCGCCGGCGAAGGTGACCCAGACGAGGAGCAGGGAGACGGCGGCGCTGATGAAGAAGGCGCCGGCCCAGTCGACCTTCACCTCGCGCTTCACGACGGGGAGCTTGAGGGTCTTCTGGAGGACGACCAGGGCGATGATCGCGAAGGGCACGCCGACGTAGAAGCACCAGCGCCAGCCGAGCCACTCGGTGTCGGTGATGACGCCGCCGAGCAGCGGGCCGCCGACGGTGGCGACGGCGAAGACCGCGCCGAGGTAGCCGCTGTAGCGGCCGCGCTCACGGGGGGCGATCATCGCGGCGAGGATGATCTGGGAGAGGGCGGTGAGACCGCCGACGCCGATGCCCTGGACCACGCGGCAGGCGATGAGCATGCCGGTGGACTGCGAGAGGCCGGCGACGATCGAGCCCGCCACGTAGATGGTCAGGGCTATCTGGATGAGCAGCTTCTTGGAGAAGAGGTCGGCCAGCTTGCCCCAGAGCGGGGTGGTGGCGGTCATCGCGAGCAGGGTCGCGGTGACGACCCAGGTGTAGGCGGACTGGCCGCCCTCCAGGTCGGTGATGATCTGCGGCAGGGCGTTGGAGACGATCGTCGAGGACAGGATGGCGACGAACATGCCGAGCAGCAGCCCGGAGAGCGCCTCCATGATCTGACGGTGCGTCATCGGAGCGGAGGTGTCTCCGGTTTCGGCCGGGGCGCCCCGCACACCGGTGTCGGGTGTGGTCGTAGCCATGAAGTTCCTCTGGTTTCCAGCGTGTTCGAGCGAGCGGAAGCGTGGACGCGCGCTGCCCGGCGTGGGTCGGGCGTGGGTCGGGCGCGGGTCAGGCGTGGGTGGCCCGGCAGTCCCCGAAGGAGTCGCGGAGTCGGGCGAGCAGGGTGGTGAGCAGTGCGACGTCGTCGTCGGACCACTCCGCGAGGTAGTGGGTGAAGGCTTCGGTCACCCGGCGGTCGAGCTCGGTGAGCATCGCGAAGCCCTCGGGGCTCAGCCGCAGGATGCGGGAGCGGCCGTCGTCGGGGTCGGGCAGCCGCTCGACCCAGCCGCGGGAGACGGTGTGCGCCACGTGCCGGCTGCACACCGACATGTCCACGGCCATGAGCTCGGACAGCCGGCTCATCCGCATGTCCCCGTGACGCTTGAGCATGGCGAGCACGGCGGCGGCACCGCCCTGGCAGTCGCCCGGCAGGACGCGGGCGACACCGCGCTTCACGGCGCCGATCGCGCTGATGGCGCGCGCGAGGTCCTCGTAGCGGCTGCTCGGCTCCACGGGGACCCCTTCCAACTTGTTGCTTAGGGCAACCATAGAGATGGATGGTTGCTCCAGGCAAACTAATTCGGTCAAACGGCGCTAAAGAATCGGCAAAGGGGAGGCGCGGGAGAGGCGCGGGGGAGGACGGGGACCGGGGCTTGGGCCCCTCACCCCGCTTTCGCTAGGGTCCTGGCACATGGCACACAACCCGCAAGCACCGTACGGCCAGGGCGCCCAGGGCCCCGAGGGCTACGACCCCGCCGGCAGCACCCAGATGTTCCGCGCCTTCGTCGACGAGGGCACCCCGCCCCACCAGCCGCAGCAGGCCGCGGCTGTCTCCGGCGGCCCGCGCGTCGGCGTCATCGCCGGCGTGATCGCCGCGATCGTGATCGTGGCGGGGGTCGTCTGGCTCGCCGTCTCCTGACCCGCACCACCGAGGAGGGGCCGGTTCCGTACGTACGGAACCGGCCCCTCCTGTCGTTCCGGTTCGTCCGCCCGAACCGGGCCCCCGCTCCCCGGCAGGCGCCCGCCCCTACTCCCCGGCGGCGTCCAGCGCCGGGGTCAGCAGGGCGAAGGCCCGCGCGATGAGGTCGAGCGGATCGGGCTCCCCGGCGTCCTCGCTCCACCGGCGCAGCACCGTGTCGAAGGCGGTGAGCGCGATCCCCGCGGCGAGCGGCGGGTACAGCCCGGCCGGATCGGTCCCGCGCCGGGCCGCCAGCTCCCCGGCCAGCTCCTCGCGCCAGCCGGCCTGGTGCTCCAGGAAGCGGGCGAGCAGGGCGGGGGTCCGCAGGATCAGCCGGACCACGGGCAGGGTGCGGTCGGCGTGGTCGCCGCAGGCGGCGAGGGGCACGGAGACGGCGTGCAGCAGCGCGACCGAGGGCGGTTCGGCGGCGGGCCGGGCGGCCAGCTCCGCCCGCATGTCGGCGCCCATCCCGGCGAGGAACTGGACGACCACGTCCTCCTTGGAGGCGAAGTAGCGGAAGAAGGTCCGCTTGGAGACGCCGGCGGCGGTCGCGATCTCGTCGACCGTGACGGCCTCGAATCCCTTGTGCGCGAAGAGCTGGAGCGCGGTCTCCGTCAGTTCGGTCGCGACGAGCTGACGCTTGCGCTGGGCGAGGGTCGGGGTGCTGGGGCCGGGTGAGGTGCTCACCCGCCGATGCTAGCGCGCGAACGCGAGCATCGTGCCGCTGATGACATTACCCGCCATGTTTGACACCAAGTGACACCCAAGGCAATGTGTGCCGCATGACTGGTACGCGTACGCAGCACTGGACCGCCGACGCCATCCCCGACCTCGCCGGCCGGGTCCACGTCGTCACCGGGGCCACCGGCGGCCTCGGCCTCGCGACCACCCGCGCCCTCGCCCTGCGGGGCGGCCGGGTGGTCCTCGCCGTACGGGACGAGGAGAAGGGTCTCCGGGCCGCCGCGGCCCTCGCCGCCGACGGGATCGCCCCCGGCCTCCTGACCGTCCGCCGGGTCGACCTCGCCGACCTGGACTCGGTGCGCGCCTTCGCCGGGGCCCTGCGCGCCGAGCACCCGCGCCTGGACGTCCTCGTCAACAACGCGGGCGTGATGGGCCCGCCCCGGACGCTCAGCGCCCAGGGCCACGAGCTCCAGTTCGCCGCCAACCACCTCGGCCACTTCGCCCTCACCGGTCTGCTCCTCGACCTCCTGCCGGAGGACGGCCGGGTGGTCACGGTCAGCTCGCTGGTGCACCGGCAGGGCCACCTGCGCCTCGACGACCCCGCCGCCCTCGCCGCCGAGCGCGGCTACGCCCCGATGGCCTTCTACAAGCGCTCGAAGCTCGCCAACGCGGTCTTCGGCCTGGAGCTGCACCGCCGCCTCGCCGCCGCTGGGCGTCCGGTCCGCAGCGTCCTCGCCCACCCCGGCTACACCGCGACCGGCCTCCAGACCAGGGACGTCACCGGCTTCGCCCGCTTCTTCTACGGCCGGATCGGCAACCCGCTCCTCGCGCAGCGCCCCGAGCGCGGCGCCCTGCCCCAGCTCTACGCGGCGACCGCGCCGGACGCGGCGGGCGGCGACTTCATCGGCCCGGACGGCGCCGGCGAACTCCGCGGCCTCCCGACCCGGGTGAAGCCCTCGGCCGCGGCGGCCGACCCGGAGGCCGGCCGCCGCCTCTGGGACCTCTCCGAGGAGCTGACCGGGGTCCGCTACGGACTCACCGCCAGGTAGCGGTCACCTCGCGGGTGTCGATCCGCATCCCGAGCGGCACCCGCCAGGGCTCCACGCAGACCGTGTAGGTCTCCGTCCGCGCCGCTCCGGCGGCGATCGGGGCGGGCAGCGGCTGGGAGGTGCTGACCGTGCCCCAGTCGACGCCGAGCGCGCCGATGATGTGGGTGGCGAAGGTGGCGGTGCCGGCGGCGGCGGGGGAGCCGCCGGTGTTCCGGAAGGTCACCGTGACCCGCTCGCACCAGCGCTTCTCGCCGTCGGCGGTGACCGGCGCGGAGACGGTGAGCGCGGCGGGGCCGGGCGGCGGCGGGGTGGTGGCCGGCGGCCGGGGCGCGGGAGTGGTGGGCGCGGGGGCCGGCCCGGGGGTACGGGTCGGGGTCGTGGACGGTCGCGGCGAGGACCCGCCGCCGGGCGACGCGCCGCCGCCGGAGGAGCCGCCGGGCGCCGCCGCGGACTCCGTACGCCCTCCGGAACCGCCGGCCTGCCCCGTACCGGAGCCCGACCCGGAGCCCGACCCCGAGCCCGTACCGGAGCCCGGTCCCGACCCGGATGCCGCACCCGACTCCGGGCCCGCAGCAGAGTCCGAGCCCGAGGCCGTACCGGAGCCCGTGGTCCTGCCGGGGCCGGGGGACGGTGAGGCGCCCGGCGGCGATTGCGGGGCCGGGGGAGGGGAGGAGGTGCTGGAGGTGGTGCCGCTCGCCGTGGGGCTGTCCAGCGGGACCAGTGTGACCGCGCCGGAGGGGGCGACCGCGCCGCCGGGCGAGGGACCGGCGCCGACCGCCGCGAACCCCTCGCCGTCCCCTCCGCCTCCGCACGCGGTGAGCGCTCCGCCGAGGCAGAGCGCCACCGCCACGAGTACGGGCTGCTGCTTCCTGCGCCTCATGCGCCCCAGTGTGGCTGACGGAGCGTCAAGAAGAGGCGGCCTTCGGGAAGTCAGTCGGAGATCAGGCCCTCGCGGAGCTGTGCGAGCGTGCGGGTGAGCAGCCGCGAGACGTGCATCTGCGAGATGCCGACCTCCTCGCCGATCTGCGACTGGGTCATGTTCGCGAAGAAGCGGAGCATGATGATCTGCCGCTCCCGGGGCGGGAGTTTGGCGAGCAGCGGCTTCAGCGACTCGCGGTACTCGACGCCCTCCAGGGCCGCGTCCTCGTAGCCGAGGCGGTCCGCGAGGGAGCCCTCGCCGCCGTCGTCCTCCGGGGAGGGCGAGTCGAGGGAGGAGGCCGTGTACGCGTTGCCCACCGCGAGGCCGTCGACGACGTCCTCCTCCGACACCCCGAGCACGGCGGCGAGTTCGGGCACGGTCGGCGAGCGGTCGAGCTTCTGCGCGAGCTCGTCGCTCGCCTTGGTGAGGGCGAGCCGCAGTTCCTGGAGCCGGCGCGGCACCCGCACCGACCACGAGGTGTCGCGGAAGAAGCGCTTGATCTCGCCGACGACCGTCGGCATCGCGAACGTCGGGAACTCCACGCCCCGCTCGCAGTCGAAGCGGTCGATCGCCTTGATCAGGCCGATGGTGCCGACCTGGACGATGTCCTCCATCGGCTCGTTGCGCGAGCGGAAGCGGGCCGCCGCGTACCGCACGAGCGGGAGGTTCAGCTCGATGAGGGTGTCGCGGACGTAGGTCCGCTCCGGGCTGTCCGAGGCCGCGCCCACCTCGTCCAGGGCGCGCAGCCGCAGGAACAGGGAGCGGGAGAGGGTGCGGGTGTCGAGGGCTTCCGGGGCGACGGCCGGGGCCGGGGACGGCAGTGCGCCGCTCTCGGCCGCGGTCGGAGCCGTCGTCTGCGTGGGTACGGGCTCAGGCACGAGGACCGGAACGGGCGTGAGCGTGAGCACCTTCGAGCTGCCCTGATCTGCGGACATGCCACCCCCTAGAGGTCGCGGACGGTCGCGGTGGGCCGCGACCATCGGAGGAACGCAGCTTCCACCTGAATACCGGCCGTGGGGCTGCGGCAAACGCGTCCCCAGCAGAATGTCACATGTCGGCAACACGCTGTAGTGACTTGTCGACAAGGAGAGGGCGCATATCCGCAGGAAACAAGGGGTGTACGGCAATTGGGGCGCCGGCGAACTGCTCCGAACCGGTCTACCCGTTCCGGTTACGCCTCGATCTTGTTTGCGGATCTCAGCCGGGCGAAACTGCGGGCGAGGAGCCTTGACACGTGCATCTGCGAAACCCCGAGCTCCTGGCTGATCTGAGACTGCGTCAAATTGCTGTAGTAACGCAGCATCAGGATCCGCTGCTCCCGCTCGGGCAGCTGGACGAGGAGGTGCCGGACCAGATCGCGGTGCTCGACGCCCGCGAGCGCCGGGTCCTCGTAGCCGAGCCGGTCGAGCAGTCCGGGCAGCCCGTCGCCCTCCTGGGCCGCCTCCAGGGAGGTGGCGTGGTACGACCGTCCGGCCTCGATGCAGGCGAGCACCTCGTCCTCACCGATCCGCAGCCGCTCGGCGATCTCGGCGGTGGTGGGGGAGCGCCCGTGAGCGGTCGTCAGGTCCTCGGTGGCGCCGTTCACCTGCACCCACAGCTCGTGCAGCCGGCGCGGCACGTGCACGGTGCGGACGTTGTCGCGGAAGTACCGCTTGATCTCGCCGACCACGGTGGGCATGGCGAAGGTGGGGAACTGCACGCCCCGGTCGGGGTCGAAGCGGTCGATCGCGTTGATCAGGCCGATGGTGCCGACCTGGACGACGTCCTCCATCGGCTCGTTGCGCGAGCGGAAGCGGGCCGCCGCGTACCGCACCAGCGGCAGGTTGGCCTCGATGAGCGCCCCGCGCACCCGGTCGTGCTCGGGGGTGCCGGGCTCCATGTTCTTGAGCTGCCCGAAGAGCACCTGGGTGAGCGCCCGGGTGTCGGCGCCCCGGCTGCTCCGTTCCCGGGGGCGCGGGGTGTCCGGGGCCCCGCCCGCCTCGTGCTGGGGCGGGACCTGAGGCGCTGTACTGGCCGGCACGTTCACGCCACCCCTTTGGCTGGTGTAGCTGGTCGACTGGGACAACTACGGTCAAATGTCCAACTCATCCGTCAAAAGCGGTCATAGCATCACAAGACATGTCCACTGTGTGCAAGCACCGCATCACCACGTGTTGAAGGCATGGTGGACGAAGAACCGGAGGCCAGGCGCGCGCGAGGCGGCAACGCGCGAGACCCCCCGCCCGGACGGCGGGGGGTCTCGGAGACGTACGGGGCCGAATGGCCTCTAGAAGGGGTAGTCCGCGATCACCCAGGTGGAGAACTCGCGCCAGAGCGCGACGCCGGCCTGGTGGGCCGGGTGGTCCAGGTAGCGCTGGAGCGCCTCCGCGTCCTCGACCGCCGAGTTGATGGCGAAGTCGTAGGCGATCGGGCGGTCCGACACGTTCCAGTCGCACTCCCAGAACCGCAGCTCGGGCACCTGGCCGCCGAGCGCGCGGAACGCCTCGACGCCGGCGACGACCCGCGGGTCGTCACGCGTGACGCCCTCGTCGAGCTTGAAGAGGACCAGATGGCGGATCACGGAGGGCTCCTAGTTGATGAGTTCGGTCATGAACTCTCCGACACCCTTGGCGGCGCTGGAAAGGCCCTCGAAGCCTATCTGGACCAGATCGGCGGACCGGTCCGGGGACGTGATGATCGCGTACAGCACGAAGACCCCGAACGCGTAGACCGCGACTTTCCTCGCCTGGGACATCCGTCCTCCCCCTCCGCTGCCGGGACCCCGTCTCGGCGGTGGCCCACTCTAACCGAGCCTTTATGGACCAAGGGCCCGGGCTTCTGGGTCTTTCGCCGTCCCCCGAACGGGTGCGGGGGGAGCAGGATGGATGTCGAGCCCGGCGGATCTGGCAGGAATCCGCGGGGCACATGGAACCGGACCGCACTGCGGGGTCCGCGCCGCGAGCTTCCCCCCTGACTGCGGCGCAGGACTTGTCGGCCCGGTTCTCATCGGGGGGAGCGGCTTGTCCCCCCGATGCCGCTCCCCCCGTCCCTCACTCAGGGCGGACGCGGGCAGGACGCGTGAAGGGCCCCGGCGACGCCGCCGGGGCCCTTCGTCGTTCCCAGGGCCGTGCGCGGGGCCGCCCGGGGCCTCGCGGGCCCTCGCGGGCCAACTCCCCGGTCCTGACGGGGAAAGCCGAAGGGCGCGCGGGGAACCGCAGAAGGGTGCGGCGCGGGGAACGCCGAAGGGCCCGGCGCTTTCGCGTCGGGCCCTTCGTAGTGGCGGTAGCGGAGGGATTTGAACCCTCGGTGAGTTTCCCCACACTCGCTTTCGAGGCGAGCTCCTTCGGCCGCTCGGACACGCTACCGAGAGAGAGCTTAGCCCAAAGTCGCCCAGCCATGAAATCCGTATCCATCCATGGCTGCTCCGCAGGTCAGCGGTCGCGGAAGAAGGCGGTGAGCTGCTCGGCGCACTCCTCGCCCAGGACGCCCCGGACGACCTCGGGGCGGTGGTTGAGGCGGCGGTCGCGGACCAGGTCCCAGAGGGAGCCGGCGGCGCCCGCCTTCTCGTCGTCGGCGCCGTAGACGACCCGTTCGACCCGGGACTGGACCAGCGCGCCCGCGCACATCACGCAGGGCTCCAGGGTCACGACGAGGGTGCAGCCGGTCAGCCGCCACTCGCCGGTGGCGGCGGCGGCCCGGCGCAGCGCCAGGACCTCCGCGTGGGCGGTCGGGTCGCCGGTGGCCTCCCGCTCGTTGCGGCCGCGGGAGAGGAGTTCGCCGGAGGGGGAGAGCACGACCGCGCCGACCGGTACGTCACCGGCCGGCACGGCCGCGGCCGCCTCGGCGAGGGCGAGACGCATGGCGTCCCGCCAGAGGTCCGGCACGGGGCCGGGCACTGCGGGCGGCACTAGCGGACGGCCTCCAGGATGTCGGAGGCGCCGATGGCGTCGGCGATCTCCCCGAGGGCGTCCTCGGTCACGGCGAGCAGCCCCCGCTCGGACAGGCCGAGGTCGGCGAGGATCCGGCCCTCGCCGAGCGGACCGGCCGGAGCGATGCCGGCGCTGCCCGCGGACGCGTCGTCATCGTCCTCGCCGGGCGCGGGCTCCGGCTCGCCGTCCTCGGTGCCGTCCAGGGCGGTGAGCCTGTCGAGCTCGCTGTCCGGGTCGTCGTCACCGAGCAGTTCCGAGGTGAGGATCTCCCCGTACGAGGAGCGGGCCGCGGCCGCCGCGTTGGAGACGTAGACCCGGGGGTCGTCCTCCCCGTCGACGCGGACGATGCCGAACCACGCGTCCTCCTGCTCGATGAAGACGAGGACGGTCTCACCCTCGTCGGCCGCCGCCTCACGGGCCAGATCGGCCAGGTCCGCCAGCGTCTCCACGTCGTCGAGCTCCGTATCGCTCGCTTCCCACCCGTCTTCGGTGCGCGCGAGCAGTGCGGCGAAGTACACCTGACTCTCCCACTGATCAGAGGTGTGATGATCCGGCGGCGCGCTCCTGAGCCCCGCCCAATCGGCATCGTGACAGAAACGACGGCTTCAGGAGAGGTCTTCGGCTCTTGCGTCGTGCATCAGTCTGAACCACACCGCGTTCGGGTGGGCGTGCGACCCCGGCGCGCGGAGGGGGCGCGCTCCCCGGGGCCGCCGGAGCCGTGACCGGGGTGTCACCGCGCCGCCGCCCGGCCTCCACCGTGCCGCCGCCCGGCCGCCGCCGGGGCATCGCCGTGATGCCACCGTGTCGTCGCCGTGTCGTGGCCGGGGGGCGCCTGCCGGGCCGTCACCACCGGAAGGTGCGCATGCGCATGGCCTGTCTCATCCGGGCGGCCCGGGCGCGCCGCGGCTGCACGCGGTCGCGCAGCGCCTTGGCCTCGCCGAGCTCACGGAGGAACTGGGCGCGGCGCCTGCGGCGCTCCGCGTCGGTCTCCGGCTGTGTCTCCGGCTCCCGGGGCTCCGTGCCGCCCCGGACCTGGCCGGATGTGTTCTTCGGGTCGGGCATCGGCCACACCACCCCATCACTGGGTCCCTGTGCCCCCACCTTGCCGCAGGGGCGCGGTTCGGTGCCAGTGGTGGGCGGGTGCCAGTGGTGCGGCGGGCTACTGTGGGGTCATGCGTCTCCACGTCGTCGATCACCCGCTGGTCGCCCACAAGCTCACCACCCTGCGCGACAAGCGCACGGACTCCCCGACCTTCCGCCGGCTCGCCGACGAGCTGGTCACCCTGCTCGCCTACGAGGCGACCAGGGACGTGCGGACCGAGCAGGTCGACGTCGAGACCCCCGTCACCCGGACGACCGGGGTGAAGCTGTCGTACCCGCGTCCGCTGGTCGTCCCGATCCTGCGCGCCGGGCTCGGCATGCTGGACGGCATGGTCCGGCTGCTCCCGACGGCCGAGGTCGGCTTCCTGGGCATGATCCGCAACGAGGAGACGCTGGAGGCGTCGACCTACGCCACCCGGATGCCGGAGGACCTCTCGGGCCGCCAGGTGTACGTTCTCGACCCGATGCTGGCGACCGGCGGCACGCTGGTCGCGGCGATCCAGGAGCTGATCCGGCGCGGCGCGGACGACGTGACGGCCGTGGTGCTGCTGGCCGCCCCGGAGGGCGTCGAGGTCATGGAGCGTGAGCTCGCGGGCACGCCGGTGACGGTCGTGACGGCCTCGGTGGACGAGCGGCTCAACGAGGCCGGCTACATCGTCCCGGGCCTGGGCGACGCCGGCGACAGGATGTACGGCGCCGCGGAGTAGCGGCACCGGATGCCCGGGGTGCGGTGCCGCCGGAGGGCGGCTCCGCTCAGCAGCGGGCCGGCGCGGGCTTGGGCTTGTTCAGGGCCACCAGGGCCGCGTCCGCCGTCGCCTTGGGCGACAGGGCCTTGAACGCCGTACCGATGATCAGGTCGACGTCCGCCGTGCCGCGGGCGTCGACCTTCGTCGTGGTGCCCGCGAGCTGGGTGCCGAGGACGGCGAAGGCGCCCTTGCTCGCGGTGGGGGCGCCGAGCAGCAGTCCGGCGCCCTTGACCTTCTTGTCGTAGGCCGCGGGCGCGTTCCCGATCTTGCCGATGGCGAAGCCGCGCTTCTTCAGCTCGTCGGCGGTCGCCTTGGCGAGTCCGCTGCGCGCGGTCGCGTTGTAGACGTTCACCGTGACCTGGGCGGGCTTGGGCAGCGTGGCGGCGGCCGCGGTGCTCGGGGTGGGAGCGGGCTTGCAGTCCGCCTGCTTCCCGGCGACGGTCTTCACGCCGTCGTCGCCGGAGAAGACGTCGACGAGCTGGAGCGTGCCCCAGCCGGCCGCGCCGAGCACGACCACGGCGGCGGCGGAGGCCAGGACGATCCTGCGCCGGCGGTGGGGGCGACGCATGCGCGGGTAGACATCCCCCGTGATGCGGTACTTTCCGCCCATGCCGGGGGGAGTGAGCATGCTCATGGGCGCAGCGTAATGCCGCCCGTGCGCGATGCCTACTTGATGATCATGTGATCGCGGCCGGATGGGCGTGAACTGCGCCCGAAAGGATCAGTGCGGGGCGCCGTCCGGTGGGCCGGGTCAGTCCAGTTCCAGCACGCGGGCGTGGAGCACCTGCCGCTGCTGGAGTGCCGCGCGGACGGCGCGGTGGAGTCCGTCCTCGAGGTAGAGGTCGCCCTGCCACTTCACGACGTGCGCGAAGAGGTCGCCGTAGAAGGTGGAGTCCTCGGCGAGCAGGGTCTCCAGGTCCAGCTGTCCCTTGGTGGTGACGAGCTGGTCGAGGCGGACCGGGCGCGGGGCGACGTCCGCCCACTGCCGGGTGCTTTCCCGGCCGTGGTCGGGATACGGCCTGCCGTTTCCGATGCGCTTGAAGATCACACGGAAAGCCTACCGGGCGAGCGGCTCCCGGCGCAGCCACGCGGAACCGGTGGGATGCTGGTGCAGACCATGACATAGCAGACATTGGGGTGCCGCCATGAGCGAGACGGAGCAGCCGCCGCCGGCCTCGGAGCCGCCGCCGACGACCCCGGAGCCGCCCGGCACCACCGACGCGGCGCCCGCTCCGACGCCCCCGGCACCCCCGGCGCCCCCGTCCCCCGCTGAGGCACCCGCCACCGAAGCGTCCCCCGCCGAAGCGCCCGCCACCGAAGCTGAGGCGCCCGCCACCGAAGCGCCCGCCGGCGCGCCCCCGTCCGCCGGGCTCCCCGCCCCCGTCGCGGAGATCGCCGCCGGGTACGCCTTCGAGGGGCCCGCGCTCGATCTGGGTGCCGTGCTGTGGGACGGCGCGTGTCACCCGGACGCGCCGGTACGCATCCCGCTCCCGGTCCTCAACCGGCACGGTCTCGTCGCCGGGGCCACCGGCACCGGCAAGACCAAGACCCTCCAGCTGATCGCCGAACAGCTCTCCGCCCAGGGAGTCCCGGTCTTCCTCGCCGACATCAAGGGGGACGTCTCCGGCGTCTGCGCCCCCGGCGAGGACGGCGAGAAGGTCCGGGAGCGGGCGGCGCAGGTCGGCCAGGAGTGGACCCCCACCGGCTTCCCCTGCGAGTTCTACGGCCTCGGCGGCACCGGCCCCGGCATCCCCGTCCGCGCGACGGTCACCAGCTTCGGCCCCGTGCTGCTCTCCAAGGTCCTCCAGCTGAACCGGACCCAGGAGCAGTCGCTCGGCCTGATCTTCCACTACGCCGACTCCAAGGGCCTGGAGCTGGTGGACCTGAAGGACCTGCGGGCGGTGGTCGCCTTCCTCGTGTCGGACGTCGGCAAGCCCGAGCTGAAGGGGATCGGCGGTCTGTCGACGGTGACCGCGGGGGTGATCCTGCGCGCCCTGACCGCCTTCGAACAGCAGGGCGCGGGCGGCTTCTTCGGGGAGCCGGAGTTCGACACCTCGGACTTCCTGCGGACGGCCCGGGACGGGCGGGGGACCGTCTCGGTCCTGGAGCTGCCGTCGGTGCGGGAGCGGCCGCAGCTCTTCTCGACCTTCCTGATGTGGATGCTCGCGGACCTCTTCAACGACCTGCCGGAGGTCGGCGACCTGGAGAAGCCGAAGCTGGTCTTCTTCTTCGACGAGGCCCACCTCCTCTTCAAGGACGCGTCGAAGGCGTTCCTGGAGTCGATCACGCAGACGGTCCGGCTGATCCGCTCCAAGGGCGTCGGCGTCTTCTTCGTGACCCAGACCCCGAAGGACGTGCCGGCGGACGTCCTCGCCCAGCTCGGCAACCGGGTGCAGCACGCGCTGCGCGCCTTCACCCCGGACGACGCCAAGGCCCTGAAGGCGACGGTGCGCACCTTCCCGGAGTCGGCGTACGACCTGGAGGAGGTGCTGACCTCGCTCGGTACGGGCGAGGCGGTGGTCACCGTACTGAGCGAGCGGGGCGCGCCGACCCCGGTGGCGGCGACGCGGCTGCGGGCGCCCGAGTCGCTGATGGGGCCTGTCGACGCGGCCGTGCTGGAGGCGGCGGTGCAGGGCTCGCCGCTCCACGGGCGGTACGCGCGGGCGGTGGACCGGGAGTCGGCGTACGAGCGCCTGACCGCGGACGAGGAGGCGCGCACGGCGGAGGAGGAGGCGCGTACGGCGGAGGAGGCGCGGGTCCGGGAGGAGAAGGCCGCGGCGAAGGCCGCCGGAACGACGCGGGCGAGGGCCCCTCAGGAGGAGCCCTCGCTCGTCGAACAGGTCGTGGGCAGCGGGATGTTCAAGTCCCTCGCCCGGTCGATCGGCACCCAGCTGGGCCGGGAGATCAGCCGCTCGATCTTCGGGACGGCCCGCCGCCGGCGGTGACCACCGGATCCGGTGACGGAACCGGTGGTCCTGCCGTGGCTACTCGGTGACCTCGTGGTGGTCGTCGTGCAGGCCGCCGCCGCTGCCCGCGTCGCCCTCGGTCGGGACGGTGACGACCGGCTTGCGCAGCGAGGAGATGTCGTGGGCGTAGGTGCCCACGGCGTTGGCGATGACGTCGATGTTGATGTCGAACGCCTTGCGGTTGACGTTCTTGATGTCGTCGCCCTTTGCGTGGTAGTTCACGTCGTAGGCGACACCGGCCTCACCGCCGAACTTGGCGACCTGCTCAGGGGTCTTGATGCCCTCGGCGCCGGTGAAGGTGCCGCCGGAGGGGATGCCGACCTCGATGAACGGGCCGTAGTCGGAGCGGCCGGTGAAGTCGGTGCCCTCGTGCGGCTGCCCGTTCTTGTCGAGGAACTCGTTGATGTCGCGCTCCAGCTGAGCGGAGCCCTCCGGCCCCGCGCCCGCGCCGACGTTGTCCGAGTTGTCGCCGTCGTACACGAACTGGCCGTAGTTCGGCGAGGCGATCATGTCGAAGTTGAGGTAGAGCTTGATCTCCTTCTTGTCGAGCTCCGTCAGGTTGGCGACGTAGTGCTCGGAGCCGAGGAGGCCGTTCTCCTCCGCGGACCACCAGGCGAAGCGGACCTTGTTGCGGACCTTCTCCTTCGACTCGGCGAGCTCCAGGGCGGCCTGGAGGAGACCGGCGGA
This sequence comes from Streptomyces sp. NPDC004435, assembly GCF_042873895.1. Taxonomy (NCBI): domain Bacteria; kingdom Bacillati; phylum Actinomycetota; class Actinomycetes; order Kitasatosporales; family Streptomycetaceae; genus Streptomyces; species Streptomyces sp. NPDC004435. Next base: position 412,762 of record NZ_JBIAMB010000002.1, read on the forward strand.
GCCGGAGCCGTTGTCGTTGATGCCGGGGCCCGCGGTGACGGAGTCCAGGTGCGAGCCGAGCATCACGGTGTTGGCGGCGTTGCCGCCCTTCGTCTCCGCGATGACGTTGTTGGTGGAGCGGTTCTGGTTGAGCTGGCGGACCTCGAAGGAGAGGTTCACCGCGCCCTTGGCGAGGTCGGCGGCGAGCTGCTCGCCCTCGGCCTGGGAGAGGCCGGCCGTCGGGACCTTGCCGGCGTCGGCGGCACCGAGGGTGCCGGAGAGCACGCCCGCGGTGTTGTTGTAGATGATCGCGCCGACGGCACCGGCCGCGGCGGCGTTCTCCTGCTTGATGGCGAAGGCGCAGCCGCCGCGCTTGATCAGCGCGATCTTCCCGGTGAAGGTGCCGGAGGCGAAGTCCGCCGGCTCGCAGCCGCTGGTGCCGTCGGCGTCGACCGGGGCGGCCGCCAGACCGGCGGTGATGCCGCCGACCGGGGTGGACTTGGTGTAGGTCATCGCGCGGATGTCGAGCGCGCGGGGGGAGGCGCCGACGACGGACGCCTTCTCGGCGAGGGTCTCCGTGTAGACGAAGTCGAACCGCTCGTACGAGACGTTGTAGCCGGCCTTCTTGAGCTGCGTGTACACGTAGGCGGCCGAGGCGTCGTGGCCGAGCGAGCCGGCCGCGCGGTGACCGCCGGCCGAGTCGGCTATCGCCTGGAACTTCTGCAGGTGCTTGAAGGCGTCCTGGCCGGTGGTCTCCCGGACCAGCTTCTTCGCCAGCTTCGCGGCGTCCCGGGCGGGCGCGGCGGCGGGGTCCTTCACGGCGGTGGCCGGGGATGCGAGGACCAGGGGGGTGGCGAGGGCGGCTGCGGCGAGGATGGCCGCGGCGCGACGCTGCGATGCGTTCACAGAAGTCCTTCCCGATGGGGACGAGGTTGAGGGGAAGTTAGCCACCGGGAGGGCTTTCTGTGAACACGTTCGGCGCAATTCATGTCACCTTGAACAGGATTGACATCTGGAATTCTCAGTTCCCGGACGATTGGCCGTCCTTGTTGGTCTTGGTGGCCTTGCTGCCCTTGGTGGCTTTCGCGGCTTTGGCGGCGGCTTTCACCTCCTGCTTGTGGGCGCGGACCAGGGCGAGCGACTCCGGCCCCGTGATGTCGGCGGCCGAGCGGTGGGCGCCCTCCTCGCCGTACGGCCCTGCCGCCTCCCGCCAGCCCTCGGGCCGGACGCCGTACTGCTTGCCGAGCAGGGCCAGGAAGATCTGCGCCTTCTGCTTCCCGAAACCGGGCAGTGCCTGGAGCCGGGCGAGCAGCTCCCCGCCGGTGGCGGCGGTCCGCCAGACGGCCTCGGCGTCCCCGTCGTACTCCTCCACCAGGTACCGGCACAGCTGCTGGATCCGCTGGGCCATCGACCCCGGGTAGCGGTGCACGGCCGGCTTCTCCGAGAGGAGCGCGGCGAAGGAGTCGGGGTCCGCCGCGGCGATCTCGTGCGCGTCGAGGTCGTCCCCGCCCAGACGGGTCGCGACGGTGTACGGGCCGGAGAAGGCCCACTCCATCGGAACCTGCTGGTCGAGCAGCATGCCGACGAGCGCGGCGAGCGGGGAGCGGCCGAGGAGCGCGTCGGCCTCGGGCTGCTGGGCGAGGTGGATCTCGGGGCTCATGTTCCGATGATCCCGCCGGGCGGGCGGCGGCGCCCGGTGGAAGGTCCGTTCCGGGGCGTGCGCCCGGGCGTCCGCGAGGTGCTGTGGGGCGTGCGCTCAGGCGTCCGCGAAGCGTTCCAGGGCGGCGACGATCAGTCGCCGGGTCTCGTCCCCGCCGAGGTGCCCGGCGCGCTCCACCACGTGCAGCTCCGCCCCGGGCCAGGCCCCGGCGAGCTCCCAGGCGGTGGAGGGCGGCCCGCCCATGTCGAGCCGCCCGTGGATCAACACGCCGGGGATGCCGGCGAGCCGGTGCGCGTCCCTGATCAGGGCGCCCTCCTCCAGGAAGGCGCCGTGGGCGAAGTAGTGCGAGCAGATCCGGACGAAGCCGAGCCGGGTGTCGTCGACCCGGTCGGTGTACGGGGTCCCCATGCCCTCCATCGACAGCACGGCGTCCTCCCAGGCGCACCAGTCGGCCGCGGCCCGCTCCCGGACGGCCCGGTCGGGGTGGTTCATCAGGGCCGCGTACGCCCCCACCAGGTCCTCCGCGTGGTCCGCGCCGGCCCGGAACCGCTCGTGCGCCTCGGGGAAGAAGCGCCCGGCACCCTCGTACAGCCAGGCCGTCTCGGAGCGGCGGGTGGTGGTGACGGAGGCGATGACGATCGCGCGCACCCGCTCCAGGTGCGCCTGCGCGTACGCCAGGATCAGCGTCGAGCCCCAGGAGCCGCCGAACAGCAGCCAGCGGTCGATCCCCAGGTGGACGCGGAGCCGCTCCATGTCGGCGACGAGGTGGGAGGTCGTGTTCACGGAGAGGTCGGTGGCGGGGTCGCTCGCGTGCGGGAGGGAGCGTCCGCAGCCGCGCTGGTCGAACTGCACGATCCGGTACTTCTCCGGGTCGAAGAGCCGGGGCGCGGTCGGGGACGACCCCGAGCCCGGCCCGCCGTGCACGACGAGCGCGGGCCTGCCCGCGGGGTTCCCGTGGACCTCGTAGTGGACGCGGTTGCCCTCGCCGACGTCGAGCAGGCCGCTTTCGTGGGGGGAGCTCACGGTACGCATCCGCCCGACGCTACTCGGTGCCGGTGATCCGGGTCCCGGGGTTCTCGCACCAGCGGAGCACGGTGGGCCACGGTCCGAGGCCGCTGTCGGGGGTGAGGTGGCCGCCGCCCGGGACGAGGTCGGTGTCGAGGCCGAGCGGGGCGCCGTAGACGAGGCCGGCGCCGTCGGGGCAGTACGGGTCCCCGTCGCCGTGCACGAGGCGCGCGCGGACGCCCTCCTCGGTGAGGTCGAGGCCGTCGGCGAAGGCGGCGATCTCGGGGATGGAGGCGGTGACGGCCGGGGAGGGCGGGGCGACGAGCAGCACCCGGTCGGCCTCCGGCCGGCGTCCGCCCGCCCGCAGCCAGAGCAGCACGGAGAGGCTGTGCGCGAGGACGACGAACTCGCCCTCGGCCGGCCGCTTCCCGTGCTCCTCCAGAGCCGCCAGCCAGTCGTCGAGGACGGGCGCGTCCGGGGAGGGCAGCTGCGGGTAGCGGACCTCGTGGCCGCGGGCGCGCAGCTCGCCGGCGAGCCAGTGCTGCCAGTGGCCGGCGGGCCGGTGGTTCTGGAAGCCGTGGAGGATCAGGAAGGTCTTGGGTGCGGTCATGGCCCGATGGTGGGGCGCGGACGGAGCGGGGGTCCAGGGCGTTCCGAGGCGCGGACGTGCGTCACGGCCCGCTCCGTGCGGCGGGCGGGACGGGCGTCACGGTCCGGGCCGGAGCGCCAGCAGCTCGCGTACCCCCGCCGTCACGGCCCGGGCCGGAGCGCCAGCAGCTCCCGTACCCCCGCCTTGACCCGCTCGGCGGGGAGCGCCTGCTCCACCGAGAGGTGGTGCATCAGGTCCGGCGAGAAGGGCGCGAGCAGGAGGTGGGCGAGGAGGGCGGAGTCGGCGCCGGGCCGGAGCCGGGAGACCAGCATGGCCGCGTGCGTGTGCATGACCTGGTACGCGCCGCTGTGGTAGCGGGCGCGGGGCGCGGCGGAGTGCGCGGCGAGCAGGATCGCGCGCTGCTCGGCGACCCGGTCGACGAGGGCGTCGAGGAAGGCGTCGAGCCGTTCGTCGGCGGGGGCGCCGGGGCCGAGCGGCGGCGGGCCGCTCATGTACGCCTCCTGGAACCGGCGCTCGCGGTCGTCGAGGAGCGCCCACAGCAGCTGGGAGACGTCGCCGAAGCGGCGGTAGACGGTGCCGACGCCGATGCCGCTGGCGTGGGCGACCTGGTTCATGGTGACCGCGTCGGGGCCCTTCTCGGCGACGATCCGGGCGGCGGCGTCGAGGATCCGGCGCCGGTTGCGGGCGGCGTCGGCGCGCTCGGGGGCGGGGCCGGAGCCGGTGCCCGGCCCGGGCACGGTCGGCAGCACGGGGAGGAGCAGCGGCGCGGGGCCCTCGTCGGCCCCCGGTGTGCCCGGTGCGCCCGGTGCGCCCGGTGTTCTCGTGCTCATCGACCCGTCCCTGCCCTTCGTCGCGCCCCCGTCGTCGGTGTTCCGTCCTCCGAGCATACCTGCCGCCCTTGCAATCCGGATTGCCATCCGCTTAGTCTCGGAAGCAGCTAACCGGAAACCAATCCGCTTACGTGCCGCCGTCGTGTCCGGCGTCGTGTCCAGCGAGGAGCCCGCCATGTCCGTCAAGGTCGCCGTCGTCTACTACTCGTCCACCGGTGCCGTGCACCAGCTCGCCCAGGCCGTCGCCGAGGGCGCCGAGAAGGCGGGCGCAGAGGTCCGCCTCCGCCGCGTTCCCGAGCTGGCCCCGGACGCCGCGATCGACGCCAACCCGGCCTGGCGCGCCCACGTCGACGCCACCGCCGACGTCGAGCTCGCGACGCTCGACGACCTGGAGTGGGCGGACGCCTACGCCCTCGGCTCGCCGACCCGCTTCGGCAACGTGGCGGCCCAGCTCAAGCAGTTCGTCGACACCACCGGCGGCCTGTGGCAGCGCGGCGTCATGGCGGACAAGCCCGCCACCGCCTTCACCAGCGCCCACAACCTCCACGGCGGCAACGAGTCCACGCTGCTCGCCCTCTACAACACCTTCCACCACTGGGGTTCGGTCATCGTCTCGCCCGGCTTCACCGACCCCGCCGTCTACGCGGCCGGCGGCAACCCCTACGGCACCGCCCACCCCGCCGCCAACGGCGCCCCCGCCGAGGAGGTCCTGGCCGCCGCCCGCTACCAGGGCGCCCGCCTCACCACCATCGCCAAGCGCCTCAACGGCCTCGCCGTCGACTGACCCGCCCCGCCCCGGACACACCGAAGCGCCCCCGGCTCCGAGGCCGGGGGCGCTTCGTCCGTACGACGACCGGAATCCCGATCAGGCCAGCGACAGGAACAGCTTCTCCAGCCGGGCCCGCATCTTCTCCGGGTCCTCGCCGTCCCGCTTGCCGTTCTCCATCTCCGTCAGGCACTGCTGGAGCCCCGTCGCGATGATCGCGAACCCGGCCCGGTCCAGCGCCCGCGAGGCGGCGGCCAGCTGCGTCACGACCTCCTCGCAGTCGCGGCCCTCCTCGATCATCCGGATCACGCCGGAGATCTGCCCCTGCGCCCGGCGCAGCCGGTTCAGCACGGACTTGAGCTCCGCGCCCGCGAGATCGAGTTCCACAACCACTCCTCAGCAGATACCCCGGGGGGCAGTCCGACCCCCACCGCGGGGACCCGTCGACTTCCAAGGATGACACCCGCCGCCCGTCCGACCCGGCGCTCAGTCCTGCGCCGGCCCCGCCTCGTCGATGCGGCGGATCACCACCGGGTACTCCGGCGCCCCGGCCGGCTGCGGGCAGCGGCCCACCCGGGCGGCGATCTCCGTGACCCGCTCCAGGCTCGCGCACTCCAGGACCCAGTAGCCGGCCAGGACCTCCTTGGTCTCCGCGTACGGGCCGTCCGTCACCACCGGTCGCCCCTGCGCGTCCACCGACACGAACCGGGTCTCGCCCGGGTCGGCCAGGCCCTGCCCGTCGAGCATCTCGCCGCTCTCCAGCAGCTCCTTGTTGAGCGTGTTCATGAAGTCGAACATCGCGGTCAGGGACTCCTTGTCCCAGGCCGGGCTCTGCGCCGAGCCGCGCCCGGACATCGCCTCGTAGTCGGCGTGCGAGCCCTGCACCATCACCAGGTACTTCATGGTGTCCTCCCACTCTTCCTCTTCGCGGACCCTCTTCAAGGCCCTTCCGAAGGAGAGTCGGAACCGGCGCCCGGATCTCGACACCGCGCGGACGACTTCGCCAAATCCGTGCCGAATCACCCGACCGCCCCATGATGTCGGCTGTGAACCCCTTCACCTTCTCCGCCGCGTTCATCACGTTCTTCTCCGTCGTCGGCCCGCCGAAGGTGCTCCTCGCCTTCGCCGGTCTCGCCCAGTCCCACCCGGTCAGACAGCTCCGCACCATCGCCCTCATCGCCTCCGGCGCGGCGGTGGCCGTCGGCATCGTCGCGGGCATCACGGCCCCGTGGCTGCTCGACCTCTTCCACATCAGCACCCCCGCCCTCCAGCTCGCCGGCGGGGTCATCTTCTTCATCTACGCCGTCGGCCTCGTCCTCGGCCTGCACCTCGGCTCCGACGGGCCCCACCAGGACTCCCCGGACGTCGTCAGCGGCGTCCGGGAGCTGCTGATGCCGTACGTCGTCAGCCCGCTCGCGATGACCGCGGTGCTCATCGAGGCCGCGGCCCGCGACGGCGTCGGCTGGCGCTCGACCGTGGTCGGCGCGTACGTGGCGGTCATCGCCCTCGACCTCGTCTGCGTCCTCTCCCTCGCCGCGCTGCTGCGCCGCACCCACCACGCCACCATCGAGCTCTTCGGCCGCCTCCTCGGCCTGCTGCTCGCCGCGGTCGGCGTGGACCTCTTCCTCGACGGCCTCTCGGAACTGGGCGTCCCGGGCCTCGACCGCCACTGAGAGGCGGGGGAGGGGGCGCAGGAGGGGGCAGGAGGGGAGCGCAGGAGGGAGCGAGGAGCGCCACGACGCGCTCGACGCGGCCTCACCTGTCCAGGAAGCCGGTCACCGTCCGCACGAACTCCTCCTCCTTCTCGAAGAAGACCACGTGCCCCGCGTCGATCTCGGCGTACGCGCTGCCGCCGATCGCCGCCGCCAGCTCGCGGCTGTTCTCCACCGGGACGGTCGCGTCCCGGGTGCAGCCGACCACCAGCGTCGGCGCGGAGATCCGGGGCAGCAGCGCCCGGACGTCCACGCCCAGGTCGAGAGCGACGTGCCGCAGGGTGCCCGGTGTGGGCGGCATGTTGGGGATCAGCGCCTCGACGCCCTCGCGCCCCACGCCGTTGAGGAAGCTCCGGCTGAACCCCGTCATGGTCACGCTCCGCCCGAACCCCGCCGGGTCGTGCTCGCCCAGCCGCTCCCACAGCGTGAACAGGTTCCGCAGGTACTCGTCGGCATCGGTGTACGCCCACCCGGCCACCAGGATCAGCCGGTTGACGAGGTCCGGGCGGAGCGCGGCCACGGCCGCCGAGACCGGGGCGCCCATCGAGAACCCGAGCAGGTCCACCGGTCCGCGTTCGGCGTCCTCGATGACGGCGATCACCTGCGCCGCCAGCCCCTCGACGGTCAGTGCGCCGCCGTCGTCGACGGTCCGGTCCGCACCGGAGAGGTCGGGGGTGATGACGGTCCGGGAGGAGGTGAGAAGGGGCGCGGTCCGCCCCCAGTTGACGACGGCCCCGCCCGACCCGGTCCCGTGCACGAGCAGCAGGGCGGGCACGGAGCTATCGGGGTGCGCGGTCCCCTCGGGGTGCGAGGGGTGCGGAGGGTGCACAGTGGCTGCGATGGCTGCGATGGCCGCGGGGTCCACGGTCGTAAGGCTCTCGAAAGCGTGGACGTCGTAGTGGACGCGGGCGGTGCCGACGGTGACGGTGGCCATGGTGATGCGTACTCCCCAGAAGCGGCGGGTTGGCTGACACCGAGGACGATGCCGCCGTACGGAAGCCCCCGGGAGAGCCCTCCTCACCCTGGGATCCCCGGTCCCTGGTTCGGCCTCCGCCGCTCCGGCAGGATGATCGTCATGGCCACGACGATCGACCGGCGCGAACTCGCCGACTTCCTGCGCCGCCGCCGAGAGCGGGTCACCCCCAAGGACGTGGGCCTCCCGGCAGGCCCGCGCCGCCGCACCCCGGGCCTGCGCCGCGAGGAGGTCGCCCAGCTCGCGGGCATGTCGGCCGACTACTACATCCGCCTGGAACAGGCCCGCGGCCCGCAGCCCTCGCCTCCGATGCTCGCCGCGCTCGCCCGTGCGCTGCGCCTGGACGCGGACGAGCGCGACCACCTCCACCTCCTGGCCGGCCACCGCCCCCCGGCCGGTCCGGTCGCAGGCGACCACGTCGCCCCCGGCCTCCTGCACCTCCTGGACCAGCTCCCGACGACCCCCGCGCAGATCCTCGGCGACCTCGGTGACGTCCTCGCCCAGAACGCCCCGGCCCGCGCCCTCCTGGGCGGCGTCTGCACGGTGTCGGAACACGGCCGGAACGTCGTCTGGCGCTGGTTCGCCGACCCCCTGGCCCGTACGGCGTACCCGCCGGAGGAGCACGCGTACTACAGCCGGCTCCACGTCGCCGACCTGCGCGCCGCGTACGGCCGGCGCGGCGGAGACCCGGCCTCGACCCGCCTGGTGGAACGACTCCGCGCCGCCAGCGAGGAGTTCGCGACCCTCTGGGCCGAACACGAGGTGGCGGTCCGCCGGCACAGCCGGATGCGCGTCGAGCACCCGCTGATCGGCCCGGTCGACCTGGACTGTCAGGTCCTGCTCGCCCCGGAGGGCGAGCAGCGCCTGGTCTTCTTCACCCCGCCCCCGGGCACGGACACGGCCGACCGACTGGCGCTGCTCGCGGTGGTGGGCACGGACCAGTTCACACCGTGACGCCCACCCGCTCAGCCCCCCCCAGGGACCCCCCCGGACCCCCCGGACCCCCCGGCCCCCCCGGACCCCCCGGGACCGCCCCCCGGGCCCCCGTGGACCGACCCCGCACGGCCGGTCGGACTGCGCCGACGGCCATCCGTACCGCCGGGGCGCCCGTACCGAGTCCGTACCGAGCCCGTACCGCCCCCTTCTTCCCCCCCTCCCTCCTTCCCCCTCAGGAACCGGCGGCGGCCCGCTCCACCAACGGCCGCCGCCGCAGGCCGGGTTCGGTGAGGGAGGGGGGCCGCCAGGCGCCGTCGGCCCGGTAGAGATCGGTTCCGGGCGGCACGATCGCGTCGATCCGGTCGAGCACGTCGTCGTCGAGGACGAGCGCGGCGCCCTTCAGCAGCCCGTCGAGCTGCTCCATCGTCCGCGGCCCGAGGATCACCGAGGTCACGGCCGGGTGCGCGGCGACGAAGGCGACCGCGAGCTCGGGCAGCGAGCAGCCGATCTCCTCGGCGAGCAGGGCCAGTTGCTCGACGGCGTCGAGCTTCGCCACGTTCTCCGGGAGGGCGGGGTCGAAGCGGTGCGGGGTGATCGCCGCCCGCCCGCGCGAGAGATCGACCTCCCGTCCCTTCCGGTACGCCCCCGACAGATACCCGGAGGCCAGCGGCGCCCAGGTCAGCACGCCCATCCCGTACCGCTGCGCCAGCGGCAGCACCGCGGTCTCCACCCCGCGCGCGAGCAGCGAGTACGGCGGCTGCTCGGTCCGGAACCGCCGCAGCCCGCGCCGCTCGGCGACCGCGTGTGCCTCGACGATGCGCTCGGCCGGGAAGGTCGAGCACCCGAAGGCCCGGATCTTCCCCTGCGAGACCAGGTCCCCCAGGACGTCCAGGGTCTCCTCCACGTCGGTCCGGTGATCGGGCCGATGCACCTGGTACAGGTCGATGCGGTCCGTCCCGAGCCGCGCCAGGCTGGCCTCTACGGCCCGCACGATCCACCGCCGCGACAGCCCGCCCCGCCCGGGCCCCTCCCCGCCGACGGGGAAGTACACCTTGGTCGCGAGCACGGTCTCGTCCCGCCGCCGCGGATCGCGCAGCGCCTTCCCGACGATCTCCTCGGACTCGCCCGCCGAGTACATGTCGGCGGTGTCGACGAAGTTGATCCCCCTGTCGAGGGCGGAATGGATGATCCGTACGGCATCCCCGTGGTCGGGATTCCCGACCGACCCGAACATCATGGTCCCCAGGCAGTAAGCACTGACCTCGACCCCGGTCCCACCAAGTACCCGATAGCGCATGCGCCGCACCCTAGGCCCTGGAGTCAACTCCAGCGCAAGCCCGCCGTGTTGGCCGCGCATCTCCGCCAAGGACCTCCCGGAGGAACGCCGCCACCACCCCGTACACCTCGCCCGGCCGCTCCAGGTGCACGTCGTGCCCGGCGCCCGGCAGGGACAACCCGCGCAGCCCGGACTGCCGCCGCGCCATCGCGTCCCACAGCTCCGCGCGGATGATCCCCTTCTCCCCGAGGACGCAGAGCAGCGGCACGTCGATGGCGTCCCACTCCTCCCACCAGGCACGGACCGCGTTCTCGCGGAGCGAGGCGGCCAGGACGTCGGCGTCGAACCGGGGCCACCACCCGCCGTCCCGTTGCTCCAGCCCGCCGGCCCACCCCTCCCCGGCGCCCCCGCCTCCGAAGTACGCGACGGCCGCCTCCCGGCTGGGGAACGGCACCGGCCACCCCTCCAGCCACTCGACGACCCCGGCCACCTCCTCGGGCGACGACCGGTCGGGCCCGGCCTCGATCAGTACGGCTCCGGCGACGCCGGGACGCCGTCGCGCGGCGGCGAGCAGCGCGGCCAGGCCGCCGTACGACTGCCCGACGAGCACGACCGGCCGCCGCCCGCCGGCTCCGTACTCCTCGACGAGTCCCAGCACGTCCTCCGCGTAGGCGGCGCGGGAGACGTCCTCGGGCCGCCGCTCGCTCGCCCCGTGCCCCCGCTGGTCGAGCGCGACGACCCGGTACCCGTCGGCGCTCAGCCGCCCCGCGAGCCCGTCCCACTCCCCGCAGTGCCCGGCAAGCCCGTGCAGCAACAACAACACAGCGACGTCACCCTCGCTCCCACCCCCACCCCACTCGCGCAGCGACAGCCGCACACCCCCACGCACGAACTCCCGAGTGATGTAGCTCACGCCCACGCCGCCCCCACCCCTGTCACATCCGCGCGACCCGCTCCGTCATCCCCATGTAAGCCCACGCGGCGACGAACGCCCCACCCCACGGAGGAACCCCATGGACGCCCGCCTCGACCTCTTCGCCAGCCCGATCGCCGCCAAGGTCGTCAAGCACCTCGCCTCGGCCGGGTTCGGCATCTCGGACGCCGTGCTCCCGCACAGCACCCAGGAACTGGTGAAGATCCGCGCGAGCCAGATCAACGGCTGCGGCTTCTGCCTCGACATGCACACCAAGGACGCCGCCGCGGCCGGCGAGACCGCCCTCCGCCTGCACATGGTCGCCGCCTGGCGCGAGGCCAAGGTCTACACGGAGGCCGAGCGCGCGGCGCTCGAACTGACCGAGCAGGGCACCCGCCTCGCCGACCACCACACCGGCGTCACCGACGCGGCCTGGGAGAACGCGGCGAAGCACTACGACGAGGAGCAGCTCGCCGCCCTGGTCTCCCTGATCGCCCTGATCAACGCCTTCAACCGCATCAACGTCATGACCCAGCAGCCGGCCGGCGACTACGTCCCGGGCCAGTTCGCCTGACCCCCCGCCTGCCCCCTACTTCTGCTCCGCCCGCACGGCGGCCACGAGCGCGTTGGCGTGCCCGTGCCCGAGCCCGTACTCGCTCTTCAGCCAGCCCACGAGCTCCATGTGCTTGGTCAGGGGCGAGGACCGGATGACCTCGAACCACTCGGACACGGGCCGCCCGTACTTCTCCTCGATGGAGGGAAAGTAGCTGGCAGGACCCTTGGCAGCACCGGACACGACAACCTCCGAACAACGCACGACGACAACAGCGACAGCTTCAACACAGACAAGACTCCGCCGCCCGCCGAAACTAATCGCGCCGGATGTGCTCGGGATCCACATGCCGCCGAACCATCGGTACGGAAGCGAGGCCGGCGACGACGAGGACCCCCACCGCGCTCCCCACCAGCAGCGGCAGCCCCTCCCAGTCCCAGTGCACGGCCCCGCCCCCGGTGATCAGATAGCTCGACTCCGCGAGCCACCCCGCCACGACGGCCCCGCCCAGCCCCACCCCCAGCGGCACCACGACCTGCACGACCTGCACCACCCGCAAGGTCCCACCCCGAGCCCCCAGCAACGCCAGCGCGGCCACCTGCCCCCGCCGCTCCAACGCCCGATCGGCCACGGAAACCACGAACGCGGCCACCCCCACCACAAGCCCCAACACCATCCCCACCCCCAACAACCCCCGCACCACGGTGAGCTGCGCCAGTGCCTCGACCGCGATCCCCACCGCCTCCACCTCAGCAGTTGGCACCACCGCCCCCACCCCGTCGAGCACCCCCCGCACGGTCTCCGCATCGGCATCGGACACCAGCGTGAGCGTGCCTCCGGAGGCGGCGAGGCCGGAGGGCAGGAGGCCGGGAGGAACGAGCAGGGCGCCTGACACGACGACTGAGGGCTGATAGGCCCGCACGTCGACGCGGGCTTCGGGCACGGTGAGCACGGCGTTGTCGCGACCGTCCCGTGTCGCGAAGGCGAACCGGTCACCCGGTTTCGGATCACTCTCGAACGACGTGCGTTCGTCGCGCAGTTGCATGACGCGATCCGGCAGGCATCCTCGCACCGATTCGGTAGCCGCCTTCAACTGCTCGCACGTGGCGACGACGATCTCGAGGGACGGCTTGAAGACGTCGCCGGAAGAGGTGAGGGAGTGGTACGAGGCGAAGGCCGATTCCACCCCTGGTACGGCAGACAACTCGTTCCGCTGGTCCTGGCTCACATGGGTCAGGGCGACGGCGTACTCCTGGACGGGAGCCGTACGCCGGCTGACCTGGTCGAGTTCGACGAGCACGCCCTGCGTGAGGGAAGCTCCGAAGACCAGCAGCACCAGCCCGGTGACGACCCTGAGGGACGAGCCCGGATCCACCTCCGTACGCCGCATGGCCAGGGTCACCGGCAGAGAGGCGGTCACTTCGGCAAGCCGACGGGCGAGCCACGCGGTGATGGGCGCGAGACCGAGGACCAGCCCGGCACCGGTCACCAGCACGGCACCGGGAACGAGTACGGAGCTTGCGGATCCACCGGAAGGGTCGCGACCGAGCAGGCTCATCGCGCAGTAGCCGATGATCACCCCCAGCCCCGGAACAAGCAGGAGCGTCCCGGATTTCCGCGGCGGCTTGCGCTCGGCCGTGCGGCGCACCGCGATCGGGGAGAGCGCGGCACGACGGGCGCTGAGCAGCCCGACGACCCATGCGAGCGCCGGGCATCCCAGCAGGCACACGGCCACGGTCGTCCACTCGGGCCACCCGTCCGCCGGATACCACCGCAGCCCTGGCAGACCGACTGTCGCCATGACCTCGTTGACGCCGAGGCATCCGGCGAGTCCGAGCAGCGCCCCGAGGAACGCCGCCGCGACGCTCTCGCCGGCATTGACGCGCACCGTGTCTTTCGCGCTGAGACCTACCAGACGTAGCGCCGCCAGCCGCCGTGCCCGTGATTCCCCGGAGAGCCGGGCGCACACGGAGAGGAAGATCACGAGGGGCAGCAGGACGATGCACCCGAGGGTGAACCGGAGGATGTCCAGCGTCTCGGTATCGAGGAGCTCGTGGACGACGTAGGAGGCGCCCACCCGTCCGAGCGGTTCTGGTTCGGTGAGTCTGTCGGCTGTGGTGCCGATGTACGCGTAGAGCTCGTCGGGCCCACCGAGGCCCTCCGGCCCGATCGCCGCCGTCACCTTGCCCGGCACCAGCCCGGCGATGTCCGGCGTCGAGGACAGGAGTTCACGCAGCTTCGGCGAGACGATGGCCTCGCCGGCGCGGGGTAGCGCCTCGATCCCGGGAGGGAGCGGTGCGGGTCCCGGGCCGGTGCGGGCGAAGAAGGTCCGCTTCAGCGGCCGCGATCCGTAGGGATCGGAGAACTCCTGGTAGAGGACGCTGCCCTGTTCGGCCGGGTAGAGCTCTCGCGCCTGTGTACGCGCGTCGTGCGCGCCGATGATCGTGGGGATGGTCAGGACGGCGGCGAGGCAGGCCACACCCACTGCGGACCCGCAAGTCATGAGGAGGAAGCGGGCCCGCCCTCGGCGCCCGCCACGCCAAACGAGGCGCAATCCGAGCAGGAACGGGTTCACACAGCCACCCGCTGGGTGATGGTGCCGTCGGTCATCGTGTACTGGGAGTCGGCGCGGGAGGCGACCCCAGGGTCATGCGTGACGATGACGACGGCGGTCTGCTGGCTTCGAGCCAGGTCCAGGAACTCTTCCAGTACGGCGGAAGCGTTGGCACTGTCGAGCGCCCCGGTCGGCTCGTCCGCGAAGACCACGTCCGGCTGATGGACGAGGGCTCGCGCCACGGCCACGCGCTGGGCCTGGCCTCCCGACAGGCCTGATGCCCTGCGTCGCAGGAAGTCACCCATGCCCAACCGCTGCAGAACCCGTGCGGCGGCGGCGTGCGCACGGTCCTTGGGGACCCCCGCCAGGCGCAGGGGGAGAGCGGCGTTCTCCTCGGCGGTCAGTTCGGCGAGCAATTCCCCGTACTGGAAGACGAATCCGATCCGCTCCCTGCGTAAGGCGCTCAGCTCGGCGTCGGGAAGTGAGGAGAGCGGGACTTCGTCGAAGATCACCGAGCCACCGGCAGGCGGCAGGACGCCGGCGAGGCAGTACAGGAGCGATGACTTCCCCGACCCGCTGCTGCCCGTGATCGCAGCCACTTCACCGCGGGCGAGCGTGAAGTCGACACCGCGGAGCGCGTGCTGCTCGCCGTAGAAGAAGTCCACGCCTTCGGCACGGAGGATGACATCCATCGTCAGGATCCTTCCCAGAAGGAAGGGGAGCCGCGAGCGCGGCTCCCCCAGGCGGCGGACGATCAGCGGCGGCGGAACTCTCGAAGATGTGAGCAGTTGTCGGGTCGCAGAGAGCCACGGTCGCGGCACGCCTGGATCCGTGCGTCCTGGGTCTCGAGCACCGCGCCGTCGAAGAAGACGTGATCGACATGCACCGACTTCTTCTGGACGCCCTTGACTCGCGTCCAGTCGTACGCCTCCACCTTGGCCCGCAGGTAGACGTTGTGGCCGTCGCCACGGTCTGTGTCGTTCAGGTCGCCCCTGACGTGGAAACCGCCTCGGTGAACGAACTTCGCCTCCCACTTGTACTCGCCTGCGAACGCGACGCCCCGTGAGGTCATGTGAAGCCCCTTCCAGGAGTCCGCCACCGCCACCCCCGCCCCGCCGAAGAACAGCCCCGCGACGACCGCCGCGGTTACCGACTTCCTCAACTTCCCCATGAGTTTCCCCTGATTGCTTAACGAGCCGACTGGTCGTCACAGAAAGTATCGGCTTCGCTACGGTCGGAAAGGCGCAGGAACGTGCCTCCATCGGATGACCCCCCGATCTGGTGAACGGAACGTCGAAAAAGCATCTCTTCGCAGGCGGTTTCGGTGCGCGGGGTGAAGTAAAAGGCCAGGTCAGCGGCTTAGGGGCGGGGATCGAGGGTCAACGGAACCGGGTTCCGGCCCCGTCGGCCCGCAGGGGCGCGCACGCGCATCGACCTCACCCCGGGAACGCTTAAGGGCCGGCGGGAACGAGATTCGAACTCGCGGGGGGGGGGGGTGCCCCCGGCACGCTTTCCACACGTTCGTACCGGGGGGCAGGCTGGGGTCGTACCCGTCCTGAACTGCGGCGGATCGCTCGGAGTAGCCCCGCTCGGACGGGGTCGGACAGGTAGGAAAGACCAGAAGTGGACCTGCGAACAGAAGGAGCTCGGCGTCTCTGTGCCCTACTTGCCGGCGCCCGGTCCGTACCACTGAAGGGCCTGGCCGGTGACCGCCGCGATGCATTCGAAGTCGCGGTCGCAGTGCAGGAGCGTCAGCCCTTGCGGTTCCGCCGTAGCGGCCACGGCCACGGCCACGGCCAGGTCCACGGCTCCGGCGCTGCGGTGCTGTCCTCGCTTGGTGAGCGCTTCCTGTACCTGCCAGGCGCGGTCGTAGGCGCGGTCATCGACCGGCACCCATCCGAACAGCAGGCGCAGGTCCTCGATGCCTTGAGCGCGGTCTGCCGCGGAGCGGGCGCTGGAGAAGAATTCGAGCTCCGTGATCGGGCACGTCGCGATGAGCCCGGCGGCAGCCGCCTGGTCCCAGCCGAACTGCTCGGCGTCGGTGCGCATGAAGCGGGCCAGGGCGCTGGTGTCGATCAGGAACCGTGCGGCGTTCACCGACGGTAGTCACCCTTCTCCTGGAAGAGCTCCAGGTCGAAGGCGCCGTCGGCGGAGGCCGCGCGCAGTCGGGCGAGTGCGAGCGCCCTCCGCCGGTTGATGCCGCAGCTCCTCGGCGGGGGCGCTACGCCAGGTCGTCTGCCCACGCCGGCATGACACTGTGGATGCGGGAGAGCGTGAAGACGCGTTCGGCGTCGCGCAGGTGGCACCACGCTTCCAGGTAGGGCGGGTCGAGTTCGATGTGGCCGAGGTCGCGCACGGTGCGGCTGCCCGAGGCGGCGACGTACTCGACGGTGATGGCCGAACCCGTGTCGATGGCGTGGGCGAGTTGGCGGACGTCGGTGTACGTCAGCTGCTTTGCGTGTCCGGCGACGATCTCCTCGGTGTCCGTGCCGAAGGGAATTCCGGCGCCGAATGGATCGGGCTCCGGATCGGTCGGCGGGGTGGCCGGCAACCGGACCGCCAGCGCGGACGGATCGACCCCGGCGGGCGCCTCCGCCGTTCGGCGTGCTGAGCGTCCGGTGTCCGCGTTCGTGGGGGCCGTGCGAGGGGCCGGAACGGCGACGGCCCGTCGAGGAGGCACCTTCTCGATGCGTACGGTCCCGTCCGCGGCCTCGGCGACGGGCGCATAGCCCTGGCCCCGGAGCGCGGCGAGTGTCTTGTCGGGCGAGCTGCCGCTGACGAGCACCGTCGGGGCGAGCTGCCGCAGCCCGAGCGCGGAGAGTGCCCGGTGGGCGGCGAGCTCGGCCAGGAGCGCGGGTTCGTCGCTGTGGATGACGCAGGCGGCGGGGGCGATGCGCAGACGGCCGTGACGGCGGGCGGCGTCGGCGAGGAGATAGGACAGCGGCTGCGGCAGGGTGCCGTCGGCGACGGCGGTCAGCTCGGCCGAGATCTCGGCCGGAGCGCGACCGGTGTCCAGGGCGCGGCGGACGCTGTCGGCGCTGAAGCGCCATACGGAGGCCGTGCCGCTGGTCTCCCGGTCGGCGGTCGAGTCCAGGAGCCCGGCCAGGCGCGCGGAGGGCGTACCGGTGACGACGGCGGTGAGGTCCCCGCCGAACCGGGCCGTTCTCGTGGCCTCCGGCAGCAGCCGCCGACATGCGACGGCCAGTTCCTTCCGGTCGCCGGTCACCAGGGCCGCGCCGAGCCGGGAGAGGGCGCCTCGGGCGATGACGCCCGTCAGCTCGGCCTCGCGGACGGCTGCGGCGAAGGGCGTCTCGTCGTGGATCGACGGATGAGCGAGCGGACGGTGCCAGGCGACGAGCGGACCCAGATCGGTGCAGACCCGTACACCCTGATCCTCCGGAAGCGCCGCCGCCGCTGCGAGCAGCCCGTGCCGGGCCTGCAGGCAGGCGCCGCAGCGAGGAGCTCCGGCCACGGCAGGAAGCGGCTTGTCGTCCTCGTCGCGGGCGTGCGAGGCAGTGAACTGCAGGTTCCACCACGCATGAAGCAGGTCGGCGAACTGCGCTGCCGGTTCCTGCGCCGCCCAGGTGTCGTATGCCGTGGTGGGTGCGATGCGGTCGCCGTCGGCGCCCAGCAGCCCTGCGGAGTGGGCGATCTCCAGGGTGATGCGTACCACCGCGTCGTCGGCCTGCGCGGCCTTGCCGATCCGCCTCAGTTCGCGCGCGCCGATCCCGCCGGACTTCAGCCGGGCCGGTGGAGTGGCCGAGCAGGCCGACAGGACCGAGGCGGCGTGGGCGGCGAACGCCGTGGCCGCCCACGCTGCCTCCCCTTCCACCTCCACCGCGGGGACGGGCACCAGCTCCGCCACGGGCGGTACGGGGTCGAACGGCGCACGCCAGTCCGGCCCGCGCATCGTGAGTGTCACTTCGGCGGGCATGCGGGCCGGCCCGTATCCGTGGTGGTTGTGGATCAGGAACCCCCTGTCCAGGGCCCATCGCTCGCCCGGTGGGACATCGGCCATGGGAGCCCCGAGCACGACGAAATCCGTGTGCTGTGCTGCGGACTTCGCTCGTCGCTCCAGCAGCTGCCGGGCGGCCGAAGGAGCCTTCGCGATCACTGCGGCGACGCGCTGCGGATCGCCGTGGTGTTCCAGGACGGCGGCCGTGCGCTGCTGCCGGGTGCCGGGCGGCTTGATGCCCAGCGCCACGAGCATGCCGCGCAGCTCCTCGGAGGTCACGCCTTCCAGCAGCTCCTCCAGCGGAGCGTCCAGCCCGAGAGGGGCGCCCCACGCCTGCCCCAAGGGGGCGGCCATGTGGAGGTTTCCGTCGCCGTCCGGCCAGACCAGTGCGTGATCGGCCAGAGTCTCCAGAACGGCGTCCAGTTCCCGAGTGGCGGTGGGTGACGTCGCTCCCATTGCCCTCGCCAGGGCGCCGCGCGACAGGGGAGTTCCCAAGGCGGCCATGGTCTCGGCCACTTGCAGACAGGGCAGCGGTAGCTGTGGCAGGACGAGCGCCACCGAACCTGGCCGCAGAAGACGTTCCGCGGACTCCTCCACGGAACGCGGCTCCGGTGGCGCCATGGCGTCCTTCCGTATCCCTAACACGCGCGACAGCCGTGGGGCGTCAAGGCCGGCCAGCCAGGCCGTCAGCGTGGATCGGGACGTCATGGGAGCACCTCACGAGGCCGGGGAGCACGGCTGGGGCCGGGGCGGCCCCGAGCGGCCCCGAGCGGAGCCAAGAATCGCGCATTCGACGGGTTTCCCGTCGCCCTCCGGTGAGGAGTTCACCCGCAGGGGGCGGGCTGTCGATGGGGATGGAATGCGGGAGATCTTGGCGCGCCGTACGAGATGTCGTGAACGACTGGGACGAACGAGACCGGAACTGAGACCGGGAACGTCGAAGGGCCCCACCGCGAACGGTGGGGCCCTTCGACAACGTGCCCGGTGAGGCACTGGCGGAGGATACGAGATTCGAACTCGTGAGGGGTTGCCCCCAACACGCTTTCCAAGCGTGCGCCCTAGGCCTCTAGGCGAATCCTCCGTGGAGAACATTACATGACCGCGGAGGGTGCTCGCGAACGTGATCGCCGGGCGGTCGGCGCGTGATCGGCGAGGTGGGGGAGGGGGTCGGGGCAAGGGCTCGGATCGGGTAGGCTGAGCGGAGCCCCTCACGCGGCGCTATCTGACTGAACTCCCCCAGGGCCGGAAGGCAGCAAGGGTAGGTCGGCTCTGGCGGGTGCGTGGGGGGCGCTTGCGTTCCCCGGGGCCGTTCCCCGGGCCGCGGCTGCCGGTGCCTGGCCGGCGTGCCCTCGGCGGCGCTGCTCTGCCGGTGCTGCTCTGCCGGTGCTGCTCGGCCGGTGCTGCTCGGCCGTCGCCGCCCCGCCTTCGTCGCCCGGGTCTCCGCGCCGTCGCCGCCCCGCCTTCGTCGCCCGGTCGCCCGCCGCGCCTCGCCGCCGGCCCTCGACCTCCGTACCCCGCCGCCCGGGCGGCCCGCCGTCGCGCGCCGTCCCCTTCCTCCTTTCTCGCGTTGTCGGCGGGCGCCTATAACCTCGTATACGTGTCGTCTCTCGCGCTGTACCGCCGCTACCGTCCCGAGTCCTTCGCCGAGGTCATCGGGCAGGAGCATGTCACCGACCCGTTGCAGCAGGCCCTGCGGAACAACCGGGTCAATCACGCGTACCTGTTCAGCGGGCCGCGCGGGTGTGGCAAGACGACCAGCGCGCGGATCCTGGCGCGGTGTCTGAACTGTGAGCAGGGGCCCACGCCGACGCCGTGCGGGGAGTGTCAGTCCTGTCGGGACCTGGCGCGCAACGGGCCGGGGTCGATCGACGTCATCGAGATCGACGCCGCTTCGCACGGTGGTGTGGACGACGCCCGTGACCTGCGCGAGAAGGCGTTCTTCGGGCCCGCGTCCAGCCGGTACAAGATCTACATCATCGACGAGGCCCACATGGTCACCTCGGCGGGGTTCAACGCCCTGCTGAAGGTGGTCGAGGAGCCGCCGGAGCACCTCAAGTTCATCTTCGCCACGACCGAGCCCGAGAAGGTCATCGGGACCATCCGGTCGCGGACCCACCACTATCCCTTCCGGCTGGTGCCGCCCGGGACGCTCCGTGAGTACCTCGGCGAGGTGTGCGGGCGGGAGGGGATCCCCGTCGAGGACGGGGTGCTGCCGCTCGTCGTGCGCGCCGGTGCCGGGTCCGTGCGTGACTCGATGTCCGTGATGGACCAGCTCCTCGCCGGCGCCGGCGAGGAGGGTGTGACGTACGCCATGGCGACCTCGCTCCTCGGTTATACGGACGGGTCGCTGCTCGACTCCGTCGTGGACGCCTTCGCGTCGGGTGACGGCGCCGCCGCCTTCGAGGTCGTCGACCGGGTGATCGAGGGCGGGAACGACCCCCGGAGGTTCGTCGCCGACCTGCTGGAGCGGCTGCGGGACCTCGTCATCCTGGCCGCCGTGCCCGACGCCGGGGAGAAGGGGCTCATCGACGCGCCCGCCGACGTCGTGGAGCGGATGCAGGCCCAGGCGTCCGTGTTCGGTGCAGCCGAGCTCAGCCGCGCCGCCGACCTCGTGAACGAGGGGCTGACCGAGATGCGCGGCGCCACCTCGCCGCGCCTCCAGCTGGAGCTGATCTGCGCGCGCGTGCTGCTGCCCGCCGCCTTCGACGACGAGCGGTCGCTGCTCGCGCGCCTCGACCGGCTGGAGCGCGGGGCCGCTGCCGCGCCGCCGGCCGCCGTCGCCGCGCCCGTCTTCACGCCGGCCCCGCCCGCGGGACCGCCGATGGGGTACGTCCCCGGTCCCGAGGCCCACACGCCGATCGCCCCGCCGCCGCCCCCGCAGCAGACCGCGCCCGCGCCCGTACAGGCGCCGTCCGACACCGGGCGGCCCGGTGCCTGGCCCGGGGCCGCGCGGCCGGGCGGCTGGCCGACCGCCGCGCCCCAGTCCGCCGCGCCCGCGCCCGCTCCCGTACAGGCGCAGGCCCAGCCGCAGCAGCCGCAGGCCGCCGCGTCGTCCGGGGACATGGCCGCCGGCGCCGCCCAGGTGCGGAACATGTGGCCCTCGATCCTCGAAGCGGTCAAGAACCGGCGCCGGTTCACCTGGATCCTGCTGAGCCAGAACGCGCAGGTGGCCGGCTTCGACGGCACCACCCTCCAGGTCGGCTTCCTCAACGCCGGTGCCCGGGACAACTTCGCGAGCAGCGGCAGCGAGGACGTCCTCAAGGCCGCGCTCGCCGAGCAGTTCAACGTGCACTGGAAGGTCGAGGCGATCGTCGACCCGTCGGGCGGCTCCGCGCCCCCGCCCGGCGCCGGGAACTTCTCCGGTGGCGGTGGCGGAGGCGGGAACTTCTCCGGTGGAGGCGGCTTCTCCTCTGGAGGTGGCGGTGGAGGCGGTGGAGGCGGCTTCGGACGCCCGTCCGCGCCGACGCCCCCGCCCCCGTCCGCCCCCTCCCCGGCGGCGCCCGCCTCCGCACCGGCACCGCCCGCCCCGCAGGCCGCCGCGTCCGCGCCGGCCCCGGCGCCCGCCCCCGTACCGCGGGCGCAGCCGCAGCCGGTGGCGCCCGAGGACGACGTGCCGGAGGAGGACGACCCGGACCTCGTGGAGTCGGCGCTCTCCGGGCACGAGCTGATCGTGCGCGAGCTCGGCGCGACCGTTGTGGAGGAATACACGAACGACTAGGGCCGTCTCGCTCGGTGGCCCGCACAAGGTCGTTCCCGGCCGGCGGGCTACCCTGGCTGGCGTGAAGGTCCTCGTCATCGGCGGCGGCGCCCGCGAACACGCCCTGTGCCGCTCTCTCTCCCTCGATCCCGACGTCACCGCTCTGCACTGCGCGCCCGGCAACGCCGGAATCGCGGAGGTCGCCGAGCTGCGTCCCGTCGACCAGCTGGACGGCGGCGCGGTCGCCGCGCTCGCCACCGAGCTGGGCGCCGACCTGGTCGTCGTCGGACCGGAGGCCCCGCTCGTCGCCGGCGTCGCCGACGCCGTCCGCGCGGTCGGCATCCCGGTCTTCGGCCCCTCCCAGGAGGCGGCGCTGCTCGAAGGGTCCAAGGCGTTCGCCAAGGACGTGATGGCCGGCGCCGGCGTGCCCACCGCCCGCAGCTACGTCTGCACCACCCCCGCCGAGATCGACGAGGCCCTCGACGCCTTCGGCGCCCCGTACGTCGTCAAGGACGACGGCCTGGCGGCCGGCAAGGGCGTCGTCGTCACCGAGGACGTCGAGGCGGCCCGCGCCCACGCGCTCGCCTGCGACCGCGTGGTCATCGAGGAGTACCTGGACGGCCCCGAGGTCTCCCTCTTCGCGATCACCGACGGCACCACCGTCCTCCCGCTCCAGCCCGCACAGGACTTCAAGCGCGCCCTCGACGGCGACGAGGGCCCCAACACCGGCGGCATGGGCGCCTACTCGCCGCTGCCGTGGGCCGACCCGAAGCTGGTCGACGAGGTCCTGGAGACCGTCCTCCAGCCGACCGTCGACGAGCTGCGCCGCCGCGGCACCCCCTTCTCCGGCCTGCTCTACGCCGGTCTGGCGATCACCAGCCGCGGTGTGCGGGTCATCGAGTTCAACGCCCGCTTCGGCGACCCCGAGACGCAGGTCGTCCTGGCCCGCCTGAAGACCCCGCTCGCGGGCGTCCTGCTGCACTCGGCCAACGGCACCCTCGCCGACCAGGCACCGCTGGCCTGGCGCGACGACGCCGCCGTCACCGTGGTCGTCGCCTCGCACAACTACCCGGACACCCCGCGCACCGGCGACCCCATCGAGGGCCTCGCCGAGATCGCGGAGCGGGACGCCCCGCACGCGTACGTGCTCCACGCGGGCACGAAGCGGGACGGCGACGCGGTCGTCAGCGCCGGCGGCCGGGTCCTCTCCGTCACCGCCACCGGTTCGGACCTGGCCCAGGCCCGCGAGCGCGCCTACGCGGCAGTCGGCCGCATCCGCCTTGACGGGTCCCAGCACCGCACGGACATCGCGCTCAAGGCCGCCGGGGCCTGAGCCCGAGCGGGAGTACGGGCGCGGCCGCGCAGTCAAGCGCACGGCCGCGCCACCGGCGCCACCTTTACCCAAAGCCATTCGTTCGGGTGACGACTCGCCCATCTGGATGACTGCCGCCGACGCCCCAACTAGGGTGCGGCGCAGGCGTTCCGGCACTTGGCCCACCGGCATTGCGATGTCGGTGTCGGGTGCCACAGTGGGGGAGTGAGCAACACCACCACGGGTAGTCCCGTCGAGGACAGGCAGAGGGGGTGAGGTACGGCGTGTCCGGCAGCGGCTTCGGAAACGGCGGCAGCGAGAGCGGCCTCGGCGAGGAGTGGGGCGTGCGGGCCGCGCGCTCCCGCGCCCTCGCCGTCCTCCGCGTCCGGGGGCGTGCGCTCGGCGCCGCCATCCTCCCCGCGGCCGTCGCCGTCGTGCTGTACGCGGGCGAGGTCACCGGCCACTTCACGGGTGCGGGGTGGACCACCGCCCGCTGGATCGTCAGCGTCCTCGCGGTCCTCGTCCTCCTCGCCGCCACGGCCGTCGCCCTCGTCGTCGCCCGCGCCCGCCCGGCCGTCACGCCGACGGTGGAGCTCACCGAGGCCGCCGCCCCCGACCTGCACCGTCTCGTACGGGACCTGGCCGAGCGGCTCAGCGTGCCCGCGCCCTCCGCGATAGCCCTCACCCCGGACTGCGACAGCTGGCTGGAGGACCGCTCCCACCCGGCCCACGCCCGGGCCGGAGCGACGGGCGCGACCGGCGCCGGCCGACCGGCCGGAGCGGCCCGGGGCGGAGGCGGGAGCGGCGCCCCCGTCCTCGTCATAGGCTCCCCCTTCCTGTGGTGGATGCGCGTCGGCGAGCTGCGCGCGGTCCTCGCCCCGGTCGTCGCCGGTACGGGCCCGGCCGCCGACCCCGACATAGCCGCCGCCCGCCGCTTCGTCCGCGGGCTCGACGCGGCCGTCGCCGTCCCCGCCGAGCCCGGCCTCGGCCCGGTGCGCCGGTGGGGCGCGCGGGGCGTCGGCCGGGTCGCCCGGCTGCTGCTGCGGGCCTGCGGCACGCACGCCGCCGAGATGGAGCGCGGGGTCGCCGCGGCCGGCTCCGAGCGGGCCCAGGCCGTGGACCACGGGGCCCGGATCGTCGCCCAGGAGCAGGTCGGCCTCGCCTACGCGGGCTGGGACCGGCTCCTCACCCGGGTCGCGCTGCCCGCCTGGCGGATGGGCCGCTGGCCGTCCCGCCTCGACGCGGGCGTGGTCTCCGCCCTGACCGAGCTGTCGAACCGCGACCGCCTCGCCGAGGGCTTCTCCTCCCGGCTCGGCGAGCGCCCGGCGTGCGACCTCCTGGAGGAGCCCGGCGTCGTCGACGAGGCCGCCTCGCTGCTCGCCGCCAGGCTCTTCCACGGCGGCCCGGCCGAGCCCGGCCCGGACTGGGCCCCGGTCGAGTGGAGCCGGTACCCGGAGGAGGTCGTCGACCGGAAGTGGCGCGCGGACGCGGCACGCCTCCACGACATCCTCGACCGGCTGACGGCGAGTACCGTCCCCCCGACCTCCGAGGGCCCGACCCTCACCCGCGTCCTCAGCCATCTCACGGCGGCGCCGCTCCCCGGCCCCGCCCCCGAGCCCGGCCACCCGTGGGAGGGCGACGACCTCCCCGTCGTACCGCCCGGCCTGGAGGAGACCGAACACCCGACGGAGGCCGAGGCCGAGGCCGAGGACGAGGACGAGGACGGGGGCGAGGACGAGGGCGAGACGGGGTACGGGCTCGGCAACCCCGCCGCCGACGTGCTCTCCGCCGCGCTCAGCGCCCAGGTGGCGCGCGAGGAGGCCGAGCGGGAGGCCCGCGTCGCCGCCCTCGCCCCGGCCGCCGGCGAACCCGCCGGGTTCACCGGCCCCGACGGACCCTGGCCGCTCGCTCCGCTGCTCCCGCCCCGGACCGGCCGGGACCTGCTCGCCGACCACGTGACCGCGCTGGTCTGCTGCGCCGCCGTCGACACCACCGGTGCCGCGCCCGGCCTGGACTGGCTCGACGGGCCCATGCTGCTCGTCGACGGCGAGCGGGCGGCCGACCTCGGGCCGCGCGTGCTCGCCCTGGTCGAGGAGGGCGACCCGGCCCCCCTGCGGGCCTGGCTCAGCACCACCGGCGTACGCCCCGAGAAGCCCGTCCGTCTCGTCTGACAGCCGCCGGCCGACGCGGCACCGCCCCGCCCCCTACCGGAGGGTCGTGTTCCACCTTCATCGATTTCACGACGAACGGTGACGGAGCGCGTGCGTTATGTGATGTGCTGGAGACCGGCACTGACAAAGGCACCGCGCAAAGGCACCGGGCAGGGGCACCACACCCGGGCACCGCACAGGAGCACCATCCGCGGGCAGGAGCCGGCGGCACTGACCGGGGGAGTCGAGGAGGGGCGCGTCAATGGGGGCGGAACAGATCAGGCGCTGGGAGTCGGGCGCGCTCGCGCACGCGGTCTCCGATCCCTTCGGCCAGGGCCCGCTGCCCTGGCTGCGCGGTTCGGAGAACTACTTCGACGACACGGGGCAGATGGTCCCCTGGTACGCCGACGAGACGCTGACCGGCGGCGGCGCCGGCGGGCCCCGCACGGCCGACGACGTACGCCGGCAGATCAAGGGCTTCGCCTCCGGCGGCGCGGTGGCGCCCGGCGAGTCGATCGACTTCCACATCACCGTGGACCCGCCGCAGCCCTTCTCGGTCGACGTCTACCGGATCGGCCACTACGGCGGCGACGGCGCCGCGAAGATCACCACGAGCCCGCGGCTCTCCGGGATCGTCCAGCCGCCCCCGCTCACCGCCGACCGCACCGTCTCCTGCCACCACTGGTGGCAGTCGTGGCGGCTCCAGGTGCCGAGCTACTGGTCCATCGGCGCGTACGTCGCCGTCCTCACGACCGCCGACGGCTACCGCTCCCACATCCCCTTCACGGTCCGCGACTCCCACCCGGCGGACCTCCTCCTCGTCCTTCCGGACGTGACCTGGCAGGCGTACAACCTCTACCCGGAGGACGGTCGCACCGGCGCCAGCCTCTACCACGCCTGGGACGAGGAGGGCCGGCTGCTCGGCGAGGAGGACGCGGCGACCACCGTCTCCTTCGACCGGCCGTACGCGGGCGCGGGGCTGCCCCTGCACGTCGGCCACGCCTACGACTTCATCCGCTGGGCGGAGCGGTACGGCTACGACCTCGCCTACGCCGAGACCCGCGACCTGCACGCCGGCCGCGTGGACCCGACCCGCTACCGGGGCCTGGTCTTCCCCGGCCACGACGAGTACTGGTCGGCCCCGATGCGCAAGGCCGCCGAGCGCGCCCGCGACCAGGGCACCTCGCTCGTCTTCCTCTCCGCCAACACCATGTACTGGCACGTGGAGCTGGGCCCCTCGCCGTCCGGCGTGCCGGACCGGCTGCTCACCTGCCGCAAGCGCCGCGGCCCCGGCCGCCCCGCGCTCTGGCGCGAGGTGGACCGCCCCGAGCAGCAGCTCCTCGGCATCCAGTACGCCGGCCGGGTGCCCGAACCGCATCCGCTCGTCGTGCGGAACGCGGAGCACTGGCTCTGGGAGGCGACCGGCGCCGGCGACGGCGACGAGCTCCCCGGCCTCGTCGCGGGCGAGGCGGACCGCTACTTCCCGCGCACCGCGCTCCCCGAGCACGACAGCCGCATCCTCCTCGCCCACTCGCCCTACCGGGACGGCGACGGCGCGCTGCGTCACCAGGAGACCAGCCTCTACCGGGCGCCCTCGGGGGCCTGGGTCTTCGCCTCCGGCACCTTCGCCTGGTCGCCGGCGCTGGACCGGCCGGGCCATGTCGACTCCCGCGTGCAGCGCGCCACCGCCAACCTCCTCGACCGCATCTGTAAGAGGGACTGACCGGGCGCGCCGCCCCGGTCGGCGGGCCCGGTCGCGCGTGCGAGAGAATCGGACCGTTCCTGGATCAACCTACGCGGAGGAACCGTGTCCGGATTCGTAGAAAAGCCCGAGCCCGTCGAGGTTCCGGGCCTGACCCACCTGCACACGGGCAAGGTGCGCGACCTGTACCGGAACGGGGCCGGCGAGCTCGTGATGGTGGCGAGCGACCGCATGTCCGCGTACGACTGGGTCCTGCCCACGGAGATCCCGGACAAGGGCCGCGTCCTCACCCAGCTCTCCCTGTGGTGGTTCGACCGGCTCTCCGACCTGGTGCCGAACCACGTCCTCTCCACCGAGCTGCCGGCCGGCGCCCCCGCCGACTGGGCGGGCCGCACCCTGATCTGCAAGTCCCTGGACATGGTCCCGGTCGAGTGCGTCGCCCGCGGCTACCTCACCGGCTCCGGCCTGGTCGAGTACGACGCGTCCCGCACCGTCTGCGGCCTCGCGCTGCCCGAGGGACTCACCGACGGCTCCGAGCTGCCCGCGCCGATCTTCACCCCGGCGACCAAGGCCGCCGTCGGCGACCACGACGAGAACGTCTCCTACGAGGAGGTGGCCCGTCAGGTCGGCGCCGAGACCGCCGCCCAGCTGCGTCGGACCACCCTCGCCGTCTACGGCCGGGCCCGGGACATCGCCCGCGAGCGGGGCATCATCCTCGCCGACACCAAGTTCGAGTTCGGCTTCGAGGGCGGGACGCTGGTCCTCGCCGACGAGGTGCTGACCCCGGACTCCTCCCGCTTCTGGCCGGCCGACCAGTGGCAGCCGGGCCGGGCCCAGCCCTCGTACGACAAGCAGTTCGTCCGGGACTGGCTGACCTCCCCGGCCTCGGGCTGGGACCGCAAGAGCGAGCAGCCGCCGCCGGCGCTCCCGCGGGAGATCGTGGACGCCACTCGCGCCAAGTACCTGGAGGCGTACGAGCTGCTGACCGGCAAGCTCTGGTCCGACAGCTTCTAGCCGCTGCGGCTCCGTCCCGTACGGGTCCCCTGACCGGGGCCCGTACGGCGGCGCCGCTCACTTCCCCCGGAACACGACGAAGGCCCCGGTTCGATGAACCGGGGCCTTCGACTCTGAGCGGACGACGAGATTCGAACTCGCGACCCTCACCTTGGCAAGGTGATGCTCTACCAACTGAGCCACGTCCGCATGCGCCGTAGCGCGCTGCTAACTATACCCAACCTTTCGACCGCGCGAGACGCACCGCCGCGTGACGGTTCTCCGCACCGAGCTTCGCGGCGGCGGAGGAGAGGTAGTTCCGGACCGTGCCGGGGGAGAGCGCGGCCCGCCGGGCGATCTCCGCGACGGGGGCGCCGTCGGCGGCGAGTTCGAGCACCTCGGCCTCGCGGGCGGTCAGCGGGGAGTCCCCGGCGGCGATCGCGTCGGCCGCCAACTCCGGGTCCACATAACGGTTTCCGGCGTGCACGGTACGGATCAGCTCGGCCAGCCGCTGGGCGCTCACGGTCTTCGGGGCGAAGCCGCGCACGCCCGCCGCGAGGGCCCGCTTGAGGTGGCCCGGGCGGCCGTGGCTGGTCACGATCATCGTGCGGCAGTCCGGGAGTTCGTCCCGAATCGATGTGGCCACCGTCACACCGTCCGCCCCTGGCATCTGGAGGTCGAGGACGGCGACGTCGGGCCGGTGGGCGCGGGCCATGGCGAGCGCCTCGGGTCCGGTCGCGGCCTCGGCGACGACGATCAGATCGTCCTCCAGGGCGAGCAGCGCGGCGAGCGCGCCCCGGATCAGGTGCTCGTCGTCGGCGAGCAGGACGCGTACGGGCTCGGTCACGCGACCGTCTCCTTCTCCTGTCGGGTGCCGGCGGACTCCGGCACGGCCAGTGGCACCCGGGCGGTGACGCGGAAGGACTGCGGATCCGCGAAGCCGGCCTCCAGGGTGCCGCCCACCGCTCCGAGCCGTTCGCGGAGTCCGGTGAGGCCGGAGCCGGTACGCCCGGGGGCGGCGGCCCCGTCGCGTACCGCCGCCCCGTCGTTCTCGACGGTCAGCAGCACCGCGTCCGGTGTCCGCCGCAGGGTGATCGCGCACCGGCGGGCGTCGCCGTGGCGCAGCACGTTGGTGGTGGTCTCGCGGACGACCCAGCCGAGCGCGGACTGCACCGGGTCGGGGAGGGGGAGGGCGGGGGCGTCGACGGCGCAGTCGATGCCGGCGGCGTCGAGGACACCGCGGGCGCCCTCCAGCTCGACCCGGAGGTCGGCCTCGCGGTAGCCGCGGACGACCTCCCGGACCTCCCGCTGGGACTCCTGGGCGATCCGCTGGACCTCGACCATCTGGTCGACGCTCTCGGGCCGGCCGCGCCGGGCGAGCTGGACGGCGAGCTCGCTCTTGAGCGCGATCACCGAGAGGTTGCGGCCCATGACGTCGTGCAGGTCGCGGCCGAAGCGGAGCCGTTCCTCGGCGACGGCGAGCCGGGCCTTGAGGTCACGGGAGCGCTCCAGTTCCTGGACGACGCCGAGCAGCCAGGAGGAGAAGCCGCAGGCGGCGGCGTAGCCACCGCCGCCGATCAGGACGCCGGCGAGGGTGACCGCGGCCACCGCCAGGCCGTGGCCGAAGACGGCGACCGGCAGTGCGGCGGCGACGGCGGTGGCGAGGACCGCGCCCGCCATCTCCCGTACCCGGTCCAGGCAGAGGACGAGCGCGCCGGCGGTGAAGATCGAGGTGACGACGATGACGCCGGCGTTCACCGAGGCGTCGGGCAGCGCGCCGCCCGTCCACAGCCCGACGATCGCGAAGTCCGCGGTGGCGGTCGCGGCGGCGAGGACCACGGCGAGCCGGACCGGCCGCGGCCGGGTGCCGCCGGTGTGGTCGAAGGCCCGGGAGGCGAGCGTCACGCAGAGCCCGCAGTGGATCACGATCCACAGGAGGAGGCCGATCACGCCGGCCGTGCCGAGCTCGCTGTCCTCACCGCGGTTGAGGGGGAGGCCGCCGAGCGCGATCAGCTCGACCGGCGCCATGAGGTGGAAGGTCCACCGCGTGTACAGCTCGACCTTCCCGGCGACGCTGCGCCGTGACCACCATCCCGTCATCGTGGGCATCCGATCCGTTTCCCTCCGGTCCCGCTAACGCCGGGGCTCCCAGCGGAACCAGCGGCGGACCGCCCATGCCGTCAGGACGCCCCACGCCACTGTATTGAGCGCGGCGGTGAGCAGGCTGCCCGAGTGGGCCGTGCCGAGCCAGCCGGCCCGGACGAACTCCATGACGCCGCTGAGCGGGAGGAGCTGGGCGAGGTCGGCGGCCATGCCGGGGAGGGCGTCACGGGGGACGAAGAGGCCGGAGCCGAAGGAGGAGACGAGGAAGAGCGGCAGGGTGGTGAGGCCGGCGCTCTCGACGGTGCGGGTGATGGTGGTGGTGAGGGCGGCGAGTCCGCCGAGCAGCGCGATCATGGCGGCGAGGCCGAGGACGAGCAGGTCGGGGCGGGCGGGCGCGGCGGCGTCGAGGAGGGTGAAGCCGCCGACGGTGAGGATCGCGCACTGGAGGAGCGCGATGGCGGTGGCGGGCAGCGCGGCACCGGTCAGGATCTCGGTGTCGGTGGCCTCGCCGGTGCGCAGCCGCTTGAGGACGAGTTCCTCGCGGCGGGCGACGAGGCTGGAGGTGAGGCTCATGTAGACGACGAGCAGCAGGACCATGCCGGTGCCGCCGATGAGGGTGGCGGCGCCGATCGAGATGCCGAGGGTGGCTTCGTCGATGCCCTTGAGGGAGGACCGCAGCAGGAAGATCATCAGCAGCGGCATGGCGGCGGCGATGAAGAGGTTGTTGCGGTTGCGGCCGAGGAGGGTGAGTTCGGCGCGGCCGAGGGCGGCGAGCCGGGTGAGGGTGGTGGTCGGCCGCCCGGTGGTGGGGGTGGTGGCGCTCATCGGGTCACGGTCTCCTTCGGGCCGGCGGGGGTGTCCTCCGTGCGGGAGGCGATGTCGAGGAACGCCTCTTCGAGGGAGGCGGAGCGGGCGTCGAGCCCGTCGAGCCGGACGCCCTGGTCGCGGGCCCAGCCGAGCAGTTCGGTGAGGTCGTCCTGGAGGGCGTGGGTGCGGATCTCGATCCGGTCGCCGTCGGCTGCGGCCTTCAGGTCGAGCGGCAGCCGGGCGGCGGGCACGTCGGCGGGGAGCGTGAAGCGGATCCGTGCGGGCTGGGCGGCGGTGACCTCGGCGGGGGTGCCGGAGAGGACGATCCGGCCGGCGTGCATGATCGCGAGCCGGTCGGCGAGCGACTCGGCCTCCTCCAGGTAGTGCGTGGTGAGGAGGACGGTGGTGCCTTCGGCGCGCAGGGAGCGGACGAGTTCCCAGGTGTCGCGGCGGCCCTCGGCGTCCAGGCCGGTGGTGGGCTCGTCGAGGAAGAGGACCTCGGGGCGGCCGAGGAGGGCGCAGGCGAGGTCGAGGCGGCGGCGCTCGCCGCCGGACAGCTGCTTGATCCGCACCTTCTCGCGGCCGGTGAGGCCGACGGCGGCGAGGGCCTCGCCGGCGGGCCGGGCGCCGCTGGTGACGCCGGCCCACATGCGTACGGTCTCGGCGACGGTGAGGTCGGAGGGGAAGCCGCCCTCCTGGAGCATGACGCCGATGCGCGGGCGGACGGCGGAGCGTTCCCGGTACGGGTCGTGGCCGAGGACGCGGGCGGTGCCGCCGGTCGGGGCGGCGAGGCCCTCCAGGAGTTCGACGGTGGAGGTCTTGCCGGCGCCGTTGGTCCCGAGGAGGGCGAAGATCTCGCCCCGGGGCACGGTGAGCGAGATGCCGCGCACCGCCTGGAACCCGCCGTCGTAGGTGCGGCTCAGGTCGGTCGCCTCGATGGCCGGTGTGGGGGCTTCAGCTGTCATGGCTCCAGCCTCCCGTCCGTGGAGGGGAAAGGGCAGTGCCTGCTGTCAGCAGCTCCGACTGACAAATGTCATGGGCGGCAGGGGAGAAGGTCGGAAACGACGAAGGCCCCGGTTCGATGAACCGGGGCCTTCAACCCTGAGCGGACGACGAGATTCGAACTCGCGACCCTCACCTTGGCAAGGTGATGCTCTACCAACTGAGCCACGTCCGCATTGCCCCCGACCAGCTCTCACTGGGCGGTGCGAGCACCACTGTACCTGATCCACCGGAGTGGTCGGTAACCGTGATGCAGAGCGGGTGACAGGGATCGCACACTGCGCCTTCCCCCTGGAAGGGGGACGTTCTACTACTGAACTACACCCGCACGCTGCGTGAGGTTCGGCTTTGCGGCCTCGCCCCTCGGCGTGTTCCAGACTCTAGCGGATCATGGGGGGTGGAATGCAAATCCGCCCCCCGGCGCCGCCGCGCCGCCCGCCGCCGGAGGCCGTCAGCTCGCCTCGCGGAAGGCCTCGTAGACCCGCTTGGGGATGCGGCCCCGGGCCGGCACGTCCATCTTGTTGGACTGGGCCCAGGCGCGGACCGCCGCCGGATCGGGGGCGAGGGCGGTGTGCTTGAACGCGGCGGTGGTTCCGGTCGCGCCGGCCGCCGCCTTGCCCGTCTGCTTCCGCCCGGCCGCGAGGTAGGGCGCGAGGGCCTTGCGGAGTTTCTTTGCATTGGCAGCATTCAGGTCGATCTCGTACATCTTCCCGTCGAGACCGAACGCGACCGTTTCCGCCGCTTCTCCGCCGTCGATGTCGTCGGAGAGGGTGACCACCACTCGCTGCGCCACGGATATCGGTCCTTTCCTGTGGCCCGCCACCTGTCCAGGGCTATGGGTGCGCCTCTGACGTGCGGTGACACCAGGCCGCCGGCTGCCCAGGGACAATGCTGTTTTCTACTGGATTCCTTTGTACAGCGATGGGCGTCGCATTGTGAAGCCCTGTCAATTGTCTCAGCGTGTCCCGGGGCAATGGAGGCCGCAATATTTCACGCGCATTTCATGTGCGGCGGGGTGTGGAGGGTTTGGAGTGGATCACCGGTGGGGGCGGCTTCCGGCCTGGGCATTTGTAGGATCCTTCAGATCTCTACCCGCGTAGAATTTGGAGGCAGGTACGCTGAGGGAACCGCCCACGCAACACACCACCGGGAGTGCCAGTGGCACGCGTCGTAGTCGACGTCATGCTCAAGCCGGAGATCCTCGACCCGCAGGGACAGGCGGTGCAGCGTGCACTGCCCCGCCTCGGGTTCGCCGGAATCGCCGACGTCCGTCAGGGGAAGCGCTTCGAGCTGGAGGTGGAGGGACCGGTCGACGACGCCGCCCTCGCCCGCATCCATGAGATGGCCGAAACCTTCCTCGCCAACACCGTGATCGAAGACTTCGTCGTGAAGGTCGAGTCGTGACCGCTCGCATCGGCGTCGTCACCTTCCCCGGCACGCTCGACGACCAGGACGCGCTGCGCGCCGCCCGCCTCGCGGGCGCCGAGCCGGTCTCGCTGTGGCACCGCGACAAGGACCTCAAGCAGGTCGACGCCGTGGTCCTCGCCGGAGGTTTCTCCTACGGCGACTACCTGCGGGCGGGCGCCATCTCCCGCTTCTCGCCGGTGATGGAGACCATCATCGAGCAGGCGAAGGCCGGCATGCCGGTCCTCGGCATCTGCAACGGCTTCCAGATCCTCACCGAGGCCCACCTGCTGCCGGGCGCGATGCTGCGCAACAACCACCTCCACTTCATCTGCCGCGACCAGAAGCTGCGGGTGGAGAACGCGGAGACCGCCTGGACCTCGGACTACTCCGCGGGCCAGGAGATCGAGGTCCCGCTCAAGAACATGGACGGCCGGTACGTCGCCGACGAGCGCGTGCTCGACGAGCTGGAGGCCGAGGGGCGGGTGGCCTTCCGCTACCTGGACATGAACCCCAACGGCTCGCTCCGCGACATCGCGGGCATCACCAACGCCGCGGGCAACGTGGTCGGCCTCATGCCGCACCCCGAGCACGCCGTCGAACCGCTGATCGGCACCGGCAAGACGGACGGTCTCGGATTCTTCACCTCGATCCTCAAGAAGCTGGTCAACGCCTGATGAGCCTCGACACCGTCAAGCACGCGAGCGAGACGCCGGACAGCGAGCAGCCCTGGAAGGAGCTCGGCCTCAAGGAGGACGAGTACGCGCGCATCCGCGAGATCCTCGGCCGCCGTCCCACCGGCGCCGAGCTCGCCATGTACTCGGTCATGTGGTCCGAGCACTGCTCCTACAAGAGCAGCAAGGTCCACCTGAAGCAGTTCGGCGAGAAGACCCCCGCCAACGACGCCATGCTCGTCGGCATCGGCGAGAACGCGGGCGTCGTCGACGTCGGCCAGGGGTACGCGGTCACCTTCAAGGTCGAGTCGCATAACCACCCCTCGTACATCGAGCCCTACCAGGGCGCGGCCACCGGCGTGGGCGGCATCGTCCGCGACATCCTCGCCATGGGCGCCCGCCCGGTCGCGGTCGTCGACCCGCTCCGCTTCGGCGCGGCCGACCACCCCGACACCAAGCGCGTGCTGCCCGGTGTCGTCGCCGGCATCGGCGGCTACGGCAACTGCCTGGGCCTGCCGAACATCGGCGGCGAGGTCGTCTTCGACTCCTGCTACCAGGGCAACCCCCTGGTCAACGCCGGCTGCATCGGCGTCATGAAGCACGAGGACATCCACCTCGCCAAGGCGTCCGGCCCCGGCAACAAGGTCATCCTGTACGGCGCCCGCACGGGCGGCGACGGCATCGGCGGCGTCTCGGTCCTCGCGTCCGAGACCTTCGACGACACCAAGCCGACCAAGCGCCCGGCCGTCCAGGTCGGCGACCCGTTCCAGGAGAAGCTCCTCATCGAGTGCACCCTGGAGATCTTCCAGGAGAAGCTCGTCGCGGGCATCCAGGACCTCGGCGGCGCCGGGCTCTCCTGCGCCACCTCCGAGCTGGCCTCGGCCGGCTCCGGCGGCATGCGCGTGGACCTCGACAGGGTGCACCTGCGCGACGCGACGCTCTCTCCCGAGGAGATCCTCATGAGCGAGTCGCAGGAGCGCATGTGCGCGATCGTCGAGCCGCAGCACGTCGACCGCTTCCTGGAGATCTGCGAGAAGTGGGACGTCATCGCGGTCGTCATCGGTGAGGTCACCGAGGGCGAGCGCCTGGAGATCTTCTGGCACGGCGAGCAGATCGTCGACGTGCCGCCGCGCTCCGTCGCCCACGAGGGCCCGACCTACCACCGGCCGTACGCCCGCCCGGAGTGGCAGGACGCGCTCCAGGCCGACGACGCCGGCAAGCTCCCCCGGCCGCAGGACGGCGCCGAGCTGAAGGACCAGGTCCTCAGGCTCGTCTCCTCCCCCAACCAGGCGTCGAAGTCCTGGATCACGGACCAGTACGACCGGTTCGTGCAGGGCAACACGGTCCTGGCGCAGCCCGAGGACGCGGGCATGGTCCGCATCGACGAGGAGACCAACCTCGGCGTGGCCATGGCGACCGACGGCAACGGCCGGTACGCCAAGCTCGACCCGTACACCGGCGCGCAGCTCGCGCTGGCGGAGGCGTACCGCAACGTCGCCGCCTCCGGCGCCAAGCCGCTCGCCATCTCGGACTGCCTGAACTTCGGTTCGCCCGAGGACCCGGCCGTGATGTGGCAGTTCGCCGAGGCCACCCGCGGTCTCGCCGACGGCTGCTTCCAGCTGGGCACCCCGGTCACCGGCGGCAACGTCTCGCTGTACAACCAGACCGGTGAGGTCGCCATCCACCCGACGCCGGTCGTGGCCGTCCTCGGTGTGATCGACGACGTGAACCGCCGCACCCCGATCGCCTTCGCGGAAGAGGGCCAGCTCCTCTACCTGCTCGGCGACACCAAGGAGGAGTTCGGCGGTTCGGCCTGGTCCGAGGTGATCCACCAGCACCTCGGCGGCATGCCGCCGGCCGTGGACCTCGACCGGGAGAAGCTGCTCGGCGAGATCCTGATCTCGGGCTCCCGCGACGGCATGATCGACGCGGCGCACGACCTGTCCGACGGCGGTCTCGTGCAGGCGGTCGTCGAGTCCTGCCTGCGCGGCGGGAACGGCGCACGCCTGATCGTCCCGGAGGGCCTGGACGCCTTCACCTTCCTCTTCTCGGAGTCGGCGGGCCGCGCGGTCGTCGCCGTCCCCCGCAGCGAGGAGCTCCGCTTCACCGACATGTGCGGCGCCCGTGGTCTGCCGGCGACCCGCATCGGCGTCGTCGACGGCGACGCGGTCGACGTCCAGGGCGAGTTCGCTCTCTCCCTGGAGGAGCTGCGCACCGCGCACGAGGCGACGATCCCGGGCCTGCTGGCCTGAGACCACGCCGTAGGAGGAACCCCCGCTCCGCTCGGGCGGGGGTTTTTCCGTGCCCTGTTGTACGGAATTACGTGATGACGTAATCTCTGATGTCATGGAGATCGAGGAGCGCGTCGCCGCGCTGGAGGCCCGGGTCGCCGCGCTGGAGTCCGGCGCCGCCGCCGCGACGAGCGGGGCGTACGAAGGCGACTTCTGGGCGCTCGACGGCTGGAAGGAGCGCCTGGCGGGAGCGGAAGCCGCCGACGGCGGGGTCCTCTTCACCGGAGCCGTACGCCTGCCCACCGGGGAGCGGTACGAGTGGCAGACCGGAGCCCTCACCGAGGACGTCCTGGACGACGAAGGCCCGGTCGAGGCGCTCGCCGCGCTCGGACATCCCGTACGGCTCCGGCTGCTGCGGGAGATCCTCGGCGGCCGGCGCACGGTGGCCGAGCTGTCCGAGCTCGCCGACCTCGGCACGACGGGCCAGATCTACCACCACCTGCGCCAGCTCACCGCCGCGGGCTGGCTCCGACCCGGCGGCCGGGCCCGTCACGAGGTCCCCGCCGAACGGGTCGTCCCCCTCCTCGTCGTCCTCGCCGCCGCCCGCCGCTGAACCGACCGGAGCCCCTCATGTCCTCACGGAAGATCCGCAAGAACTGCGCCGTGCTCCACCGCCTGCTCTGGGCGCTCTTCGTCGCCCAGGCGCTCGCCTCGGTCGTGGTCGATCCGCCCTACCCGTACGCCGTGGGGTGGCTGCCCTTCCTCGCCGCCGCCGCGCTCGGCACGGGCCTCTCCGTCACCGCCCGCCGCGCCGCGGCCGGCGTTCCGCGCGAACCCGTCGAGGTCGGCCCGCCGGTCACCGGCGTCTGGTCGGCGCTCAACAGCCCCGCCGACCGCGTGCCCAGCCACGGCACCCGCGCCTACGGACAGGCGTACGCGATCGACATCGTCGCCGAGGACCCGGACCGGCCCCGGCCGGCCTTCGCGGCCCTCGCCCCGCTCGCCCGCCGCCCCGACGCGTACCCCGCCTTCGGCGCCCCGCTGCTCGCGGTCGCGGACGGCACCGTCGTGCACGCCGAGGACCGGCAGCGCGACCACCTCGGCCGGGCCTCGCTGCCGGCCCTCGCCTACCTCCTGCTCGTGGAGTCGGCCGCGCGGTCACTGGCCGGACCCCGCCGGGTCACCGGCAACCACCTCGTCCTCGACCTGGGGAACGGCACCTACGCCGCCTACGCCCACCTGCGGCGCGGCTCGCTGCGGGTGCGCCCCGGGGACCGGGTCACGGCCGGGCAGCCGCTCGCCGCCTGCGGGAACTCCGGCAACTCCACCGAGCCGCACGTCCACTTCCAGCTGATGGACGGCCCGGACCTGGACACCGCGCGCGGCGTGCCGTTCACCTGGCGCGGTGTCGGCGTGCCGCGGAACGGTGAGACCTTCTCGGTCTCCGAGGACGTCGTCTACTCGGCCTGACCCCAGAAGGCGTCGGTCTCCGTGATGTCCGCCACGCACTCGTCGATGTCGGAGATCTTGCCGCCGACGGACGTGAAGAACAGGCCGCCGTCCATCTCGATGCCCCGGTCGCCCTTGTCGGCGTGCCACGTGTGCACGGACATGGCGTGGCCCCTGCCGTCCGGGTAGACGCCCTTCAGCTCCACCCGGAAGGTGCCGCCGGTCAGCTCGAAGACCCTGGCGTAGAGGCCGAGGACGTTGTCCCGGCCCTTGTAGTGCCCGGAGATCTGGCTCTCGCCGGGTGCGTGGTGCGTGCAGTCGCTGGTCATGAGCGAGGCGAGCGTCTCCATGTCGCCGGCGGTGAACGCCTCGTACGCCCTGCGCACCACGGCCGCGTCGGGGTGCTCGTGATGGGTCATGGTCCCGCCACCGCCTTACGTGAGGAGTCGGCCCCCTCCCTCAAGTCTCGGCGTTAGCCTCTGCCCATGCCACCCGCCAAGAAGCGCCCCCGCAGCTACGCCCCCGACAAGATCCGGGCCGCCGTCACCGCCCAGTTCGGGCACGTACGGGACGCGGTGCTCGCCCTTCCGCCGGAGGCGCTCGACCGGCCCACCCGGCTCGGCACGTGGACGGTGCGGGAGCTGGCGGCCCACGTCACGATGGCGCTCGGCGCGGTCGTCCGCGGTCTCGAAGGACCCGAGCCCGCCCGCCGTGAACTCTCCCTGCTCGACTGGCCCCTGGCCACCGCGACCGGTGCGGCGGGGGTCGACGAGGAAGTGCGAGGCCTCGACACCACCGACCTGCCCGGCCTGTACGCGCGCGTGGCGGACGATTTCGCGAAGGCGCCGGCCGGCGCGGACGGGGAACGGCTGCTGCCGACGCGCTACGGCGCCATGACGCTCGCCGATTACCTGGTCACCCGGACCGTCGAACTCGTCGTCCACACCGACGACCTCGCCGCCGCGACCGGTACGGAGATCCCCTACGACCGGCAGGCGCTCGCCGCCTGCACCCGGCTGCTCGCGGACGCCCTCGCGGCGAAGGCCCCCGGCGGCGCGGTGGAGGTCCGGATCCCGCCGTACGCGGTGGTGCAGTGCGTGGAGGGCCCCCGGCACACCCGCGGCACCCCGCCGAACGTCGTCGAGACGGACCCGATGACGTGGATCCGGCTGGCCACCGGACGTACCGACTGGGCGGCCGAGCTCGACGCGGCCCGGATCGCCGCGAGCGGCGAGCGCGCCGACCTGGCGGCGCTGCTGCCCCTGATGGGCTGAGCCAGCGGCTGACGGGCTGAGCGGGCGAGTTATGGGCTGAGCCGGCGACTGACGGGCTGAGCCGGCGGCGACGGCCCGACCCGCCCGTTCCCCCGCCCGGACCAGTCGGGGAACCCGACGCGGCCCCGCCGCGTCCCACCGGCATGCCGAAGCCGCGCAGCACCCTCGTCGCCGCCGTCGTCCTGCTCGCCGCGCTCACCTCCTGCGGAGAAGGAGGGGGAGGGGGCGCCGGAGGCGCCGGAGATCCCGACCTCCCCCTCACCGGCACCCACTGGACGGTCGGCGCGGTCACCGTCGACGGCAGCCGTTCGCCGGCGCCCGACGGGGCCCGCGTCGGCTTCGGCGAGGACGGGCGCGCCCAGGGCAGTACCGGCTGCAACCACTTCGGCGCGGGCGTCGCCGTGGCAGGCGCCACGGTCACCGTCTCCCCGATCGAGATGACCGAGATGGGCTGCCCCGAAGACCGGCAGCGCTTCGAGGCCGCGTTCCTCGCCGCCTTCACCGGCCCCCTGGAGGGCGCCCTGAAGGACGGCGCCCTCACCCTCGTCTCCGCGGACGGCACCAAGAAGGTCGAGCTGGCCGCCGAAGCGTCCGCCCCGCTCCGCGGCACCACCTGGAAGATCGACGGCCTCGTCTCCGGCGACACCGCGTCCTCCCTCCCGGCGGGCGCGGAGGGCACGGCGCGGCTGGTGGTCGGTGCCGACGGCAAGGTCACCGGCAACCTCGGCTGCAACGACTTCTCCGCGACCGCGAAGACCGACGAGAAGGCCCGCACGCTCACCGTCGAGGGCCCGGCCGCCACCACCCGGATGATGTGCGAGAGCGCCCGGATGACCCTGGAGACCCAGCTGTACGAACTCCTCGACGGGCCGCTCTCCTACCGGGTCGACCACCGCACGCTGACCCTCACCGACGACGCCGGCGAGGGCCTGACCGCACGGGCCGAACCGGCTCAGTAACGCAGCAGCCCCGCGTCGATCCGCTCCCAGGCGCTCCGCAGCTCGGCGAGCCTGGCCTGCTCGAAGGGCGCCCGGTCCGCCTGCTCCCGGACGTCCGAGGAGAGGTCGAAGAGCTGGTCGCGGCCGGACTTGCCGCGGTAGTACTTCCAGTCGCCGCGGCGCAGCGCCCGCTCGCCCCTGACCCGCCAGAAGAGGTCCCGCTCGGGCACCTCCGCGCCGCGCAGCAGGTGCCCGGCGAGGCTGGTGCCGTCGAGCGGGTGCGCCGGGTGGGGGCGGGCGCCGGCCAGCTCCAGCAGGGTCGCCGTCCAGTCGGGGGTGAAGACCGGGAGGTCGCTGACCTGGCCCCCGTCGATCCGGGCGGGCCAGCGCAGGATCGACGGGGTGCGGATGCCGCCCTCCTGGAGGGAGCCCTTGTTCCCGGCGAGCGGCCAGTTGTAGGAGAACCGCTCGCCGCCGTTGTCGCTGCCGAAGAAGACCAGGGTGTCCTGCTCCTGGCCGGAGCGCCGGAGGGCCTTGAGGACCTGCCCGATCGAGCGGTCGAGGTCCTCGACCATCTCCTTGTACTTCTCGATCGAGCCGCCGTCCTGGTGCCAGAGCGCGGAGCGGTCGCCGGCCTTGATGCGGCGGACGATCTCGGCGCTCGCCTCCTCGTCCCCGTCGGCGATCCACGGCCAGTGCGGGGTGGTGAAGTTGAGGTTGAGCAGCCACGGCTTCTCGTGGTCGCGGCTCACGTACTCGCTCGCGCGCTCGGTGAGGATCCGGGTGTAGTAGCGGAGGTCCTTGTACTCGGCGTCGCCCTCGTAGAGGTCGTACTCGCCGCCGAGCCCGAGCTTGGAGTAGTACTCCAGGGCGCCGCCGAAGTTGCCGAAGAACTCGTCCCAGCCGGACCTGGTGGGGGAGTAGTCCGGGAGGTACCCGCAGTGCCACTTCCCGATGAGGGCGGTGGCGTAGCCGGAGTCGCGGAGCAGCGAGGCGAGCGTGGGGTGGGTGGGCTCCAGGCCGACGGACTTGTCGGCGATCGGC
This sequence comes from Streptomyces sp. NPDC004435, assembly GCF_042873895.1. NCBI lineage: Bacteria > Bacillati > Actinomycetota > Actinomycetes > Kitasatosporales > Streptomycetaceae > Streptomyces > Streptomyces sp. NPDC004435. Next base: position 453,264 of record NZ_JBIAMB010000002.1, read on the forward strand.
TCGGCGAGCCCGCCCTTCGTACGGCCCGGGTAGCGGCCGGTGTAGAGGCTGAAGCGGGTGGGGGAGCAGGTCGCGGAGCCGGAGTACGCGTCGGTGAAGCGGACGCCGTCGCGGGCGAGGCGGTCGAGGTGCGGGGTGCGGATGTCCGGGGAGCCGTACGAGGAGAGGTCGGCCCAGCCGAGGTCGTCGCCCAGGATGAAGAGGATGTTCGGCCGCCGGGAGTGGCGGCGCGGGCGGGCGGCCCGGAAGGGGCGCTCCGCGGGCGCGGTGGCCGAGGAGGGGGCCGCGTGGGCGGGGGAGGCGCCGACGGCGGCCACCGCGGCGGCACCGGCGGCGGCACCGCCGAAGGCCCGGCGGGACAGGGGCGTGGACATGGTGATTCTCCAGAGGGACGTACGGGCATGCCTCCGCGCCCCGGTGGCGGGGGACGGCGCCGCGGGGGCGGGGTGCGGGGAGGAGGCAGCGGGCGGGGCGAGCGGCGGGAGCCGGCCGGTCGGGCGCGGCGGGGAAGGGGGCCGGCCGGTCGGGCGCGGCGGGCGGTACGGGCCGGCCGGTTCAGGGGGCGCGGCGACAGCCGGCGCTCGCGACACGGACGAGGTCCACGTGCCGGCGCCGGACGAGGGTGACCGCTCGGTCACTGCGGGGCTGCATGAGCCAGGAGCCTCGCCGAGCGGAACCGGACACGTCAACGGCGGACCCCCGGGTCCACGCGCGTAGTTCGCGTGATCGCAATGCCGGTGAAACCCGCGGTGTGTGCGTTCTGCGTCACATCGCGGGGGGTGTCCCGGGGTGGTACGAGCGGGTGATCGAAGGACGGCCGGTCGGCGGGAGCCCTTCCGGCGCCTGCCTTGTAGGCCCCTCCAAGCCCGTGGCGATCTTTTGGTGTGATCCTACGAGTGCCGCCCCGGGCTCCGCTCTCCCATTCGGACCAGCGGTCGAGGTCCCCTAGACTCGAAGACGTGCCACGTGGTGACGGTCGACTCAATCACGACCTGCTCCCCGGCGAGAAAGGCCCCCAGGACGCGTGTGGCGTCTTCGGTGTCTGGGCTCCGGGTGAAGAGGTCGCAAAGCTCACGTACTTCGGGCTCTACGCCCTCCAGCATCGGGGTCAGGAATCCGCGGGAATCGCGGTCAGCAATGGCTCCCAGATCCTCGTCTTCAAGGACATGGGCCTCGTGTCCCAGGTCTTCGACGAGACCTCTCTCGGCTCCCTCCAAGGTCACATCGCGGTCGGTCACGCCCGCTACTCGACCACCGGAGCCTCCGTGTGGGAGAACGCCCAGCCGACCTTCCGGGCCACCGCCCACGGGTCCCTGGCGCTCGGTCACAACGGCAACCTGGTGAACACGGCGCAGCTGGCCGAGATGGTCGCCGACCTTCCCAAGAAGGACGGCCGCGCCACCCAGGTCGCCGCCACCAACGACACCGACCTGGTCACGGCGCTCCTCGCCGGCCAGGTGGACGAGGACGGCAAGCCGCTCACCATCGAGCAGGCCGCCGCGAAGGTCCTCCCCGAGGTCCGGGGCGCCTTCTCCCTCGTCTTCATGGACGAGCACACGCTCTACGCCGCCCGTGACCCGCAGGGCATCCGCCCGCTGGTCCTCGGCCGGCTGGAGCGCGGCTGGGTGGTCGCCTCCGAGTCCGCCGCCCTCGACATCTGCGGCGCCAGCTTCGTCCGCGAGGTCGAGCCGGGCGAGCTGATCGCGATCGACGAGAACGGCATCCGTACCTCGCGATTCGCGGAAGCGAAGCCCAAGGGCTGTGTCTTCGAGTACGTGTACCTGGCGCGTCCCGACACCGACATCGCCGGCCGGAACGTCTACCTCTCCCGTGTGGAGATGGGCCGCCGCCTCGCCAAGGAGGCGCCGGTCGAGGCCGACCTGGTCATAGCGACGCCGGAGTCGGGCACCCCCGCCGCCATCGGCTACGCGGAGGCGTCCGGCATCCCGTTCGGCGCGGGCCTGGTGAAGAACGCCTACGTCGGCCGCACCTTCATCCAGCCCTCGCAGACCATCCGCCAGCTGGGCATCCGGCTGAAGCTGAACCCCCTCAAGGAAGTCATCAAGGGGAAGCGCCTGGTCGTCGTCGACGACTCGATCGTCCGCGGCAACACCCAGCGCGCCCTGGTCCGGATGCTCCGCGAGGCCGGCGCGGCCGAGATCCACATCCGGATCTCCTCCCCGCCGGTGAAGTGGCCGTGCTTCTTCGGCATCGACTTCGCCACCCGCGCGGAGCTGATCGCCAACGGCATGTCGATCGAGGAGATCGGCAAGTCGCTGGGCGCGGACTCGCTCTCGTACATCTCCATCGACGGGATGATCGAGGCGACCACCATCGACAAGCCGAACCTCTGCCGGGCCTGCTTCGACGGCGAGTACCCGATGGAGCTGCCGGACCCCGAGCTGCTCGGCAAGCAGCTCCTGGAGACGGAGCTGGCCGCCGGGCCGGCCGCCACCGCGGCCGCCGACGCCCTGCGCCGTCCGTGAGACCCCGCTGCACACCCGCAGTACACGACACGAAAGTTCTCCAGCATGCCTGCTGAATCTTCTGAGCGTGCTCCGCACGCGGGCACCGGTGCCAGCTACGCCTCTGCGGGCGTCGACATCGAGGCGGGCGACCGCGCCGTCGAGCTGATGAAGGAGTGGGTGAAGAAGACGCAGCGCCCCGAGGTCCTCGGCGGCCTCGGCGGCTTCGCCGGCCTCTTCGACGCCTCCGCCCTCAAGCGCTACGAGCGTCCGCTGCTCGCCTCGGCCACCGACGGCGTCGGCACGAAGGTCGACATCGCCCGCCAGATGGGCGTGTACGACACCATCGGCCACGACCTGGTCGCCATGGTCATGGACGACATCGTCGTCTGCGGCGCCGAGCCGCTCTTCATGACCGACTACATCTGCGTGGGCAAGGTCCACCCGGAGCGGGTCGCCGCCATCGTCAAGGGCATCGCCGAGGGCTGCGTCCTCGCCGGCTGCGCCCTCGTCGGCGGCGAGACGGCGGAGCACCCGGGCCTCCTCGGCCCGGACGACTTCGACGTGGCCGGCGCCGGCACCGGCGTCGTGGAGCACGACCGCCTGCTCGGCGCCGATCGCATCCGTACGGGGGACGCGGTCATCGCCATGGCCTCCTCCGGGCTTCACTCCAACGGGTACTCGCTCGTCCGCCACGTGGTCTTCGACCGCGCCGGCATGCGTCTCGACCAGCAGGTCGAGGAGCTGGGCCGGACCCTCGGCGAGGAGCTCCTGGAGCCCACCCGGATCTACTCGCTGGACTGCCTGGCGCTCACCCGGACCACCGAGGTGCACGCCTTCAGCCACATCACCGGCGGCGGTCTCGCGGCCAACCTCGCCCGGGTCGTTCCGGACGGGCTGCACGCCACCGTGGACCGCTCCACCTGGGCCCCCGGCGCGATCTTCGACCTCGTCGGCACCGCGGGCCAGGTCGAGCGCCTGGAGCTGGAGAAGACCCTCAACATGGGCGTCGGCATGATGGCCGTCGTCCCCGCCGAGTCGGTCGACGCCGCCCTCGCCACGCTGGCCGACCGCGGGCTCGACGCCTGGGTCGCCGGCGAGATCACCGAGCGTGGCGACAAGGACTCCGGCGCGGAGCTGGTCGGCGACTACGCCCGGTAGGCCACGGAGCACGAGGAAGGGGCACCCCGCCACGGCGGGGTGCCCCTTCCTCGTTGCCTGCCTCGTCCCGGCGCGTCCTGCCGGTCCACGGGTCCGGACATGCGAAAACCCGGCCCGGGTGACCCGGACCGAGTTTCGGCGTTCAGAAGGTCAAGCGCGACGCCGCGGAGACTGGGGACCGGACTCGTCGTCCTCGTCCTCGTCATCCGTGTTGTAGAGATCCGCGTACTGCGCGTACGGGTCGTCTTCCTCGTCGTCGTCCTCGAACGGCTCGCCATTCGGCGGCTGGCTCGAAGTCGAAGCGCCCAGCTCGTTGGCCAGACGCGACAGGTCAGTCCCGCCGCTGCTGTACTTCAGCTGGCGGGCGACCTTGGTCTGCTTGGCCTTTGCCCGGCCGCGCCCCATGGCTCGACCCCCTCGGTGACGGGGCTCGATGGCCCCAGAGTCTTGACACGCGTTCATGATGCGAAACGGGCTCTCGGTGGAGAGACCGGTCCGTAGGGCTTCAACGGTACCTGTTTCCTCGGGTCTACGGTACGCCGCGCGCATCACATACCCCGGTACAGAACCTTCGAGGCGCCCTTTCCTCGCTGGTCAATCGCGATTTTAACCTCTTCTTGAGGCCCGACCCGCCGACCGGCGTGAGCGATGTCTCGCGGTCGGCGGGCCCGTCACTCCCCGTGAACCGTCAGGCCCGGGCCCGCCGCGCCTCGGCCATCCGCTGCTCGGCGATGCGGTCGGCGGCCGCGGCCGGCGGAATGCCGTCCGCCTTCGCACGTGCGAAGATCTCCAGGGTGGTGTCGAAGATCTTCGTGGCCTTCGCCTTGCACCGGTCGAAGTCGAAGCCGTGGAGCTCGTCGGCGACCTGGATCACGCCACCGGCGTTCACCACGTAGTCCGGCGCGTAGAGGATGCCGCGCTCCACGAGGTCCTTCTCGATGCCCGGGTGCGCGAGCTGGTTGTTGGCCGCGCCGCACACGATGCTCGCCGTGAGGAACGGGACCGTCTCCTCGCTGAGCGCGCCGCCCAGCGCGCACGGCGCGTAGATGTCCAGGCCCTCGACGCGGATCAGCGCCTCGGTGTCCGCGACCACGGTCACCTGGGGGAACTTCTCGGTGATCCGGCGGACCGACTCCTCGCGGACGTCGGTGACGACGACCTCGGCGCCGTCCTCCAGGAGGTGCTCGACGAGGTAGTGGCCGACCTTGCCGACGCCGGCGACGCCGACCTTCCGGCCGCGCAGGGTGGGGTCGCCCCACTGGTGCTGGGCGGAGGCGCGCATGCCCTGGAAGACGCCGAAGGCGGTCAGGACGGAGGAGTCGCCGGCGCCGCCGTTCTCGGGGGATCGGCCGGTGGTCCACCGGTTCGCGCGGGCCACGACGTCCATGTCGGCGACGTAGGTGCCGACGTCGCAGGCGGTGACGTAGCGACCGCCGAGGGAGGCGACGAAGCGGCCGTAGGCGAGGAGGAGCTCCTCGGTCTTGATCTGCTCGGGATCGCCGATGATCACGGCCTTGCCGCCGCCGTGGTCGAGCCCGGCCATGGCGTTCTTGTACGACATCCCGCGCGCCAGGTTGAGGGCGTCCGCGACGGCCTCGCCCTCGGTGGCGTACGGGTAGAAGCGGGTGCCGCCGAGGGCGGGGCCGAGGGCGGTGTTGTGGAGGGCGATGACGGCCTTGAGGCCGGTCGCGCGGTCCTGGCAGAGGACGACCTGCTCGTGGCCTCCCTGCTCCGAGTGGAACAGGGTGTGCAGTACGTCGGAAGCAGCGCCTGTTGTGGTCACTGTGGTGACTCCCAAGGAAGATGCGGCGGAGAGCCCCCCGTGCGGGTGGGGGAGGACTCATTGCGCCACGAGATTAAGTCCTACCTGGGCGTAAGGGAGCCGGAGTGGGCCGGATCACCCCCTCGCGGAGTACCCGCGTGGAAGGATTCGCGGCATGTCGGTCGACTCCACGTTGCTCGTCCCGTACGCCTCATATCTCCGGGTGTACGAGCCGCTGGCCGCGTTCCCCGAGCCGGAGCGGACCCACTGGGCGCGGTACGCCCGCAGGTCGCTCACCCCGGGCGCCCAGGAGGAGCTGCGGCGCTCGCTGGCGGATCTGGTGCCGGTGCCGCCGGTCCCCGTGCCGGTGCACGAGAGCGGCGAGGCGTTCGTGGCGCACCTGGACGGCGTGGTGGTGGTCTGCCCGTGGCGGACCCGGCTGCGGGGGTGGCTGGCGCTGCGGGAGCTGGTCGCCGAGAGCGGATTGCCGGCGCCGGTGCTCGACGCGATGGTGCCGCCGGTGGTGCGGGCCCAGGTGGAGGCGGACCACGAGCGGTGGCTGGAGCGGAACCCGGACGCGCGGCCGTGGATCAGGACGGCGGTGTGGCAGGTGCCGCTGCGCTGGTTCGCGCTCTTCGGGGACGAGGAGCGGCGGTACGAGGCGGGGGACCGGGCCGCGGGCCGGGCGCCGGTGCTGCTCTACCGGACGACGATGGCGCAGGCACGTCGGCGCCTGGCGCGGGCGCTGCGGGCGCTGCGGGACTCGGTGGACGAGGGCGTGCTGGTGCAGGGCCTGGTCGAGGTGGGCCGGTGGCTGGAGGAGTTCCATCCGCGGGCGCTGGTGGAGCTGGACTACGGCGGTCTTGTGCACGCGGTGGCGGAGGAGCGGCTGGCCGGTGACCGGTCGGCGGCGGACGTGGCGGAGGGGCTGGCGGCGCTGCGGGCGGGGGACGACGACTCGGCGGCCGAGGTGTACGCGCGCCTGTCGGAGCGCTGGCGGGCCGTCAGGGACCTGCGGCACGCGAATTGACATAGGTCGGGCATCTTCGTCAGGTGTGCATGGACAAGACGCGTGCCTCCGGGGTAAATGATCTTCAGAGTGTCTGGCCGGATCGGTCTGGCCGGATCCGGCGGGACGTTGGTCCTGAACCGGGCCTTTGGCTCAAGCGTGACGGACAGCACTAAACGCACCCTTGCATCGATCGCCCACCCTCGTGCCAAAATAGGACAAGGAGTCCGGGGAGGGTTCCTTCCGCCCAACTTTGGGCGGAACGCTCAGCATTGCACTCTATGGGGGGTCTGAGGACTCCTGATCGCTCTGTGACTGATCGTCACAGTGGCGTGACTGTCCGTTATGGCATGGTCAGTCGACTTCCGCCGCTGATGAACACCTGCGAGGGCAATTCCATCGGTTTGGCCGACGTGGCTGGACGGATGGTGTAGTTGTAGTGCCGAGGACAAGCCGTTCGTCCTATAACCGACTCGGCCCGCTTCTGCCATTTCGGGCAAGGCGGGTCAAGGTGCAGAATTTAGAGGAAAGAACCGAGATGGTTCGGTTCTCCCGAGGAGGCCGCTCATGACCGCTCGCACCCCTGATGCCGAGCCGCTGCTGACCCCTGCCGAGGTCGCCACGATGTTCCGCGTGGACCCGAAGACGGTGACTCGCTGGGCCAAGGCCGGCAAGCTCACGTCCATCCGCACCCTGGGTGGGCACCGTCGTTACCGCGAGGCCGAGGTTCGCGCCCTGCTGGCGGGTATTCCGCAGCAGCGCAGCGAGGCCTGAGGCTTCGGCTACACCCGCAGCACCCCGTAGTACCGGGCCCGTCCGGATCCCCCAATCCGGTCGCCCGTCCCACAGCTCTGCCGGCGGTTCCTGCCCCAACAGGCCACCGTCATCGATCGCGCTGGACTCCGCCGGGTCCAGCGCGATCGTCTTTTTGTGCGCGCTCCCACCCGTCGTACATGAGTGCAATTGCACGTATTAAATTGAGCTGTTGTAGGGGTGGCGTAAACGAGGGGGTTTCTGAAGGACTTTCAGTGACTCCCGTCACACCGCCGAAGGCTTGTCACTGAACAGCCTGTCACTCCGGGATCCTCTCCCGAGCCGCCGTTGGTCACCGGCCCGTGGGACTAAGGTCCCCCGTTCGAGTGGAGCTGGAACATGGTCCGGCGCACACGAAGAAGGCCCGCATCGCGATGATGCGGGCCTTCTTCTCAGGCGACTCTGACGGGACTTGAACCCGCGACCTCCACCTTGACAGGGTGGCGAGCTAACCAACTGCTCCACAGAGCCCTTGCGGCCGGTCTTCCTTGGCCGCGAGAAGAACTGTACAGCAGGTCAGCGGTCTGGTCGAACTCACCGACGGCGAGGGCTCCCGCTACCGAGCGGGGCCCGGCACGGCCGCGTCGATCGCCTTCACGATCCGCTTGTCCGAGACCGGATGGGCGGTGCCCAGCGCGTGCGCGAAGTAGCTCACCCGCAGCTCCTCGATCATCCAGCGGATGTCGGTGACCTCGGCCGGCACCGGCCGCCCCTTCGGCAACTGCTCCAGGAGCCACGCGTACTCGTCGAGCATCTCGTGGACCTTCTCCATCCGGGTGGTGTCCCGCTGGACCCCGGTCGGCATCTGCTGGAGCCGTCGGTCCACCGCCACCAGATAGCGCATCAGGTCCGGCAGCCGCTTCAGCCCCGTACGCGTCACGAAACCGGCCGGCACGAGCCAGGAGAGCTGCGTCCGCACGTCCTGGAGGTTCGGCAGCAGCGCGGGGCTCGTGGTGGCCTTCAGGCGCCGCTCGCACGCCTGCCAGGCCGCCAGGACCTGCTGCACCTGGCCCACCGTGCGGATGGTCAGCTCCACCAGATCGGCGCGGACCTTGTCGTACAGCTTCCGGAAGGACTCCTCGTCCCACGCCGGACCGCCGTGGTCGGCGATCAGCCGGTCGGCGGCGGCGGTGGCGCAGTCGTCGAAGAGCGCCTGGATCGAGCCGTGCGGGTTCGCCGACAGCGCCAGCTTCTGCTGGTTGGTCAGCTTCTCCGAGGCGAACTTCGCCGGGTTCACCGGGATGTTCAGCATGATCAGCTTCCGGGTGCCGCGCCACATCGCCTGCGCCTGCTCGGCCTCCGAGTCGAAGAGCCGTACGGCCACGCTCTCGCCCTCGTCGACCAGCGCCGGGTACGCCTTCACCGGCTGCCCGCCCCGCTTGGTCTCGAAGACCTTCGTCAGCGTCCCGATCGTCCAGTCCTTCAGCCCCGAGCGCTCCAGGGAGGGCCCGGAGCCGTCCGGGCCCGCCGTCGCCGCCTGGGCGGCCTTGGAGAGCGCCTGACGGGCCTTGGGGCGCAGCTTCAGGCGGAGCGTCTCCAGGTCCTTGTCCTCGGCCAGCTTGCGGCGCCGCTCGTCGACGATCCGGAAGGTGATCTTGAGGTGTTCGGGGACCTTCGCCCAGTCGAAGTCCTCGGGCGTGAGCGGGACGCCGACCATCCGCTGGAGCTCGCGCGCCAGCGCGGTCGTCAGCGGCTCCTGCACGGGGACGACCGCGTCCAGGAACCGGCCGGCGTAGTTCGGCGCGGGCACGTAGTGGCGGCGGATCGGCTTCGGCAGCGAGCGGATCAGCTCGGTGACGACCTCTTCCCGCAGACCCGGGATCTGCCAGTCGAAGCCGTCGCCGGTCACCTGGTTCAGCACCTGGAGCGGCACGTGGACGGTGACGCCGTCCGCGTCCGCGCCCGGCTCGAACTGGTACGTCACGCGGAACTTGAGCGCGCCCTGCCGCCACGAGTCCGGGTAGTCGTCCTTGGTGACGGCCCCGGCCTTCTCGTTGATGAGCATCTCGCGCTCGAAGTCGAGGAACTCCGGCGCCTCGTGGCGCTTGTGCTTCCACCAGGAGTCGAAGTGGGCGCCGGACACGACGTGCTCGGGGACCCGCTTGTCGTAGAAGTCGAAGAGCGTCTCGTCGTCGACCAGGATGTCCCGGCGCCGGGCGCGGTGCTCCAGCTCCTCGACCTCGGTGAGCAGCTTGCGGTTGTCGGCGAAGAACTTGTGGTGGGTGCGCCAGTCGCCCTCGACCAGGGCGTTGCGGATGAACAGCTCGCGGGAGACCTCGGGGTCGATCCGCCCGTAGTTCACCTTGCGGTCGGCGACGATCGGGACGCCGTACAGCGTCACCTTCTCGAACGCCATGACCGCCGCCTGGTCCTTCTCCCAGTGCGGCTCGCTGTACGTCTTCTTCACCAGGTGCTGGGCGAGCGGCTCGACCCACTCGGGCTCGATCCGGGCGTTCACCCGGGCCCAGAGCCGGGAGGTCTCCACCAGCTCGGCGGACATCACCATCCGCGGGGGCTTCTTGAAGAGCGCGGAGCCGGGGAAGATCGCGAACTTGGCGTTCCGCGCGCCCAGGTACTCGCCCCGGCCGCCGTCGCGGCGGGAACCCTCCTTCGCGGCGCCCTCCTTGGACTCCTTCACGTCCTTGACGCCGATGTGGCTGAGGAGACCGGAGAGGAGGGAGACGTGGACGGAGTGCTCCGGCGCGTCCTCCTCGTTCAGGTGGATGCCCATCTGCTTGGCGACGGTCCGCAGCTGGCTGTAGATGTCCTGCCACTCGCGGATGCGCAGGAAGTTCAGGTACTCCTGCTTGCACATCCGGCGGAAGGACGACGAGCCGCGCTCCTTCTGCTGCTCGCGCACGTACCGCCACAGGTTGAGGAAGGCGAGGAAGTCGCTGGTCTCGTCCTTGAAGCGGGCGTGCTGCTGGTCGGCCTGGGCCTGCTTCTCGGAGGGCCGCTCGCGCGGGTCCTGGATGGAGAGCGCGGCCGCGATCACCATGACCTCGCGGACGCAGCCGTTCTTGTCGGCCTCCAGGACCATCCGGGCGAGCCGGGGGTCGACGGGCAGCTGGGAGAGCTTGCGGCCCTGCTCGGTGAGGCGCTTCTTGGGGTCCTTCTCGGCCGGGTTCAGCGCGCCGAGCTCCTGGAGGAGCTGGACGCCGTCCCGGATGTTGCGGTGGTCCGGCGGGTCGATGAAGGGGAACTTCTCGATGTCGCCGAGGCCGGCCGCGGTCATCTGGAGGATGACGGAGGCCAGGTTCGTACGGAGGATCTCGGCGTCCGTGAACTCCGGGCGGGTCAGGAAGTCGTCCTCGGAGTACAGCCGGATGCAGATGCCGTCCGAGGTACGGCCGCAGCGGCCCTTGCGCTGGTTGGCGCTGGCCTGCGAGACCGCCTCGATGGGCAGGCGCTGGACCTTGGTGCGGTGGGAGTAGCGCGAGATGCGGGCGGTGCCCGGGTCGATCACGTACTTGATGCCGGGGACGGTCAGCGAGGTCTCGGCGACGTTGGTCGCCAGGACGATCCTGCGGCCGGAGTGGGCCTGGAAGACCCGGTGCTGCTCGGCGTGGGAGAGCCGGGCGTAGAGCGGCAGGATCTCCGTGTCGGAGAGCTTCTTCTTGATGAGGGCGTCCGCGGTGTCGCGGATCTCGCGCTCTCCGGAGAGGAAGACCAGGACGTCGCCGGGACCCTCCTTCCGGAGCTCGTCGACGGCGTCGCAGATCGCGGTGATCTGGTCCCGGTCGGACTCGTCGCTGTCCTCTTCGAGGAGCGGGCGGTAGCGGACCTCGACCGGGTACGTACGGCCGCTGACCTCGACGATCGGGGCGTCGCCGAAGTGGCGGGAGAAGCGCTCCGGGTCGATGGTCGCGGAGGTGATCACGACCTTGAGGTCGGGGCGCCGGGGGAGCAGCTGGGCCAGGTAGCCGAGCAGGAAGTCGATGTTGAGGGACCGCTCGTGGGCCTCGTCGATGATGATCGTGTCGTAGGCGCGCAGCTCGCGGTCCGTCTGGATCTCGGCGAGCAGGATGCCGTCCGTCATCAGCTTCACGAAGGTCGCGTCGGGGTTCACCTGGTCCGTGAAGCGGACCTTCCAGCCGACGGCCTCGCCCAGCGGGGTCCTCAGCTCCTCGGCGACGCGCTCGGCGACCGTGCGGGCGGCGATCCGGCGGGGCTGGGTGTGCCCGATCATGCCCCGGACGCCCCGGCCGAGCTCCAGGCAGATCTTGGGGATCTGGGTGGTCTTCCCGGAGCCGGTCTCACCGGCGACGATCACGACCTGATGGTCGCGTATCGCCTCCAGGATCTCGTCCTTCTTCTGCGAGACCGGGAGCTGCTCGGGGTAGGAGACGGCGGGCACGCGGGCGGCGCGCCCGTCGACGCGCTCCTTGGCCTTGGCCGCCTCTGCGGCGATCTCGTCCAGGACGGCCTCGCGGGCCTCGGGCTTGCGGATGCGGCGGGCGCCTTCGAGACGGCGGCCGAGCCGGTGGGAGTCCCGCAGCGAGACCTCGGCCAGGATGGACTGGAGGGCGGCGAAGGAAGTAGACATACGGAATCCAGGATCGCACCTGCGGCCGAGAAGCGGCGAACCGATTTACGAGCGTCCTCGGTGACCCCTCCGGCGGCTCACGCCCGTGCCGGCGGCCGGATTGTGACGGCTTGCGCCCCTTGCTCACGGAGTGTTCCGGCCTCGTGTCTAGAGTGCACCTCATGTCCAGCCCCCAGTCCTCCTCCAAGACCCGTCCCGCGCTGATCGTCGCCGGTGTGGCCGTCGCCGCCGCGCTGGCCGCGCTCGCCTCGTACACCGCGACCAAGCCGGCCGACCCGTCCGCCTCCGGCTCCTCGGCCGTCGCCGAGGTCACCGCCGACCCGGCCTCCGGGGTCCACCCGGAGCTGGAGAAGTACGCCCGCAGGGACGCCTCCGACGGGCTCGCCCTGGGCCGCGCCGACGCGCCGGTCGTCCTGATCGAGTACGCCGACTTCAAGTGCGGCTACTGCGGGAAGTTCGCCCGGGACACCGAGCCCGTCCTGGTGAAGAAGTACGTCGAGAACGGCACCCTGCGCATCGAGTGGCGGAACTTCCCGATCTTCGGCGAGGAGTCGGAGGCCGTGGCGCGCGCCTCCTGGGCCGCCGGCGAGCAGGGCCGCTTCTGGGAGTTCCACAAGGCGGCGTACGCGGACGGGGCCAAGGAGAAGGGCTTCGGCGAGGAGCGGCTGCGGGCCCTCGCGGCGGAGGCCGGAGTGCCGGACCTCGCCCGGTTCGCGAAGGACAGCGAGGGCGAGGCGGCCCGCGAGGCGGTCCGGAAGGACCAGGAGCAGGGGTACGCGCTCGGCGCCACCTCCACCCCGTCCTTCCTGGTCAACGGGCGGCCGATCGCCGGCGCCCAGCCCCTGGAGACCTTCACGGAGGCGATCGAGGCGGCGGCGGACCGGGCCGGTACGTCGGCGAAGGCCGGCCGGTGACGTCCGGGATCGGCTACTTCGCGGCCTTCCTCGGCGGTCTGCTCGCCCTGCTCAGTCCGTGCAGCGCCCTGCTGCTGCCGGCCTTCTTCGCGTACTCGATCGAGAGCCGGGCGAAGCTTGTGGCGAGGACCGCGATCCTCTACGCGGGCCTCGCCACCACCCTCGTACCGCTGGGCGCCGCCGGCTCGCTGGCGGGACGGTTCTTCTACGGCCACCGGGACCTGCTGGTGGCGGTGGGCGGCTGGCTGATCGTCGGGCTCGGCGTCCTCCAGGTCCTGGGCCTGGGCTTCGCCTCCCGCCGGATCTCGGAGGCGAGCGGCCGGATCCGCCCGACCTCGGCGTTCTCGGTCTACGCCCTCGGTCTGGTCTACGGCCTGGCCGGCTTCTGCGCGGGCCCGATCCTCGGCAGCGTCCTGACGGTGGCCGCGCTGAGCGGCAGCGCGGCCTACGGCGGTCTGCTCCTCGCGGTGTACGCGCTCGGGATGGCGGTGCCGCTCTTCGTGCTGGCGCTGCTGTGGGAGCGGTACGACCTGGGGCGGCGGCGCCTGCTGCGCGGCAGGCCGCTGCGCGTCGGGCGGTTCGAGGTCCATTCGACCTCGCTGGTGTCGGGCCTCTTCTTCGTGGCCCTGGGCACGCTGTTCCTCGTCTTCGACGGGACGACGGCGCTGCCGGGGCTGCTGTCGGTGGACGATTCCTTCGCCGTGGAGCAGCGGGTGGCCGAGTGGGGCCGGGCGGTGCCGGACTGGGCGCTGCTGGCCGGGGTCGTGGCGGTGGCCGGCCTGGTGGCGGTGCTGCGGGGCCGGAGCCGTACGCGCGGGGCGGAGCAGCCGGAATAGAGGAAGGGCCCCGTTCCAGGAACGGGGCCCTTCTCGTTGTGGCTGGGGCCGGGGTCGAACCGGCGACCTATCGCTTTTCAGGCGATCGCTCGTACCAACTGAGCTACCCAGCCACGAAGCTGTTTCCAGCTTCAGCGACTCTGACGGGACTTGAACCCGCGACCTCCACCTTGACAGGGTGGCGAGCTAACCAACTGCTCCACAGAGCCTTGCTTGTGTACGAGAACCAGTCTCGCACACGGTTGTGCGTGCCCCCAACGGGATTCGAACCCGTGCTACCGCCTTGAAAGGGCGGCGTCCTGGGCCACTAGACGATGAGGGCTAACGGCCCCACCTGGGCGCTTCATCAGCGCGTCGGGGACGTGAGAAGCATATGGGATGGCGGGCGGTATCGCCAAAACGGTTTCCGGGGAGGGGAGAATGGGCTCGTGCTGGAGATGACGCGCGAGGAGTTCGAGGAGCTTGTCGCCGAGGCCCTGGACCGGATTCCGCCGGAGCTGACGCGACTGATGGACAACGTGGCGGTGTTCGTGGAGGACGAGCCCTCTCCGGACGACCCGGAGCTGCTCGGGCTCTACGAGGGGACGCCCCTGACCGAACGGGGCGAGTGGTACGCGGGGGTGCTGCCCGACCGGATCACGATCTACCGGGGGCCGACGCTGCGGATGTGCGAGTCCCGCGAGGACGTCGTGGCCGAGACCGAGATCACCGTGGTCCACGAGATCGCCCACCACTTCGGCATCGACGACGAGCGGCTGCACGCGCTCGGCTACGGCTGAGCCGCGCGGGCGGGAGTGAGGGCCGGGCGGGCGTGGCCGGACGCCGGGAGGGTCCGGTAGGTCGCCGGGAGGTCCGGCAGGTCGCCGGGGTGGCGCGGTCGGTGGCCGGGGTGGCGCGGTCGGTGGCCGAAAGATCGCGGTCGAACAAGAGGCCGTCGCGCCGTGTCCCTTGCGGCGCCTGGGGAGTTGGGCAGGGGGACGCGTTCCTTCCCCGCCTTCTGTGTCCTGGAGGTGCCTCCGTGCGCCCTTTCCCCACCCGCGTTCGATGGGTCGCCGCCGCCGCTCTCGCGGTCGCCGCGTGCGCCTCCTTGAGCGGCTGCATGAGTGTGAGCGACGACAGCGCCAAGCCGGCGCCGGGTGCGAGCGGGGGGAAGCCGGGCGCGTCGGCCCAGCCGGACGGGGGCTCCGGAGCGCCGGACGGCGGTGGGGGCGCGTACGACGGCGGGCAGGGCGACCGGCCCGGCGGCCCGGCTCCGGCGGGCGGTGACGGGAAGGCGCCGGTGCCGAGCGGTTCGCCCTCCGGCTCCGCCACGCCCAGCACGGGCGCGGAGACCTCCGCCTCCGTCGAGCCCGGCCGGCCGGTGCCGCCCAAGGCGCAGACCCCGGGTGGCGGCGCGGGCGGCGATCACTCCGGCTCCGGCGGCGCGTCCGGGGGCGCGGGCGGCGGGGACGCGGGCGGGACGGGCGGGAGCGGCGGCGGGGACGGCGGCGCGACGGGCGGGACGGGCGGGACCGGCGGAGCGGGCGGGAGCGGAGACTCAGGGGGCAGCGCAGGCGGCGCGCCGGGCGGCGGCGGGGACACCCCGACCCCGGAGCCCACACCGGAGCCGACCCCGACGCCGGAGCCGACCCCCGAGCCGACGCCGGAGCCCACGCCCGAGCCGACCTCGAATCCGACGGATCCGCCGAGTGAGGGACCCTCCACCCAGCTGGGCGGGATGCGGGTCGCCGCCGCGGCCACGGAACCGGTGGCATCGCCGCAGGTGAGCCCGGTGTGAGTCGAGTGTGACCTGGATCGGTTTGCCTTGAGTGGGGGAGAGTGCGTATGGTGGTAGATCGTTTGATCCCATTTGCCCGGCGCCACGACCGAAGAGCGCCGCGACTGGCGCGTACTCTCCCTTGCCGTGGCTGACCGCATAGAGGCGGTCTTGTGCGAAACACGGAGTTGACGGGCGCGTGCCGAGACTCCGGAAGGTTTCGCATTTCGCATGTCCATTTCCAGTTCTGACCACGCCGTCATGCCCGAGAACGACGAGATCACCGAGATCGTCGAGCTGGCTGACGACGCCGACATCACCGTCGAGGCCACCGATCTGACCGACGACGTCGAGATCGACGCCGACGACGCCGACACGACCCCCGAGATCACCTTCGGTGACCTGGGCCTGCCCGAGGGCGTCGTCCGCAAGCTCGCGCAGAACGGCGTGACCACCCCCTTCCCGATCCAGGCCGCGACCATCCCGGACGCCCTGGCCGGCAAGGACATCCTGGGCCGCGGCCGCACCGGCTCCGGCAAGACCCTCTCCTTCGGCCTCCCGCTGCTCGCCACCCTGGCCGGCGGCGAGACCGAGAAGAAGAAGCCCCGCGGCATCATCCTCACCCCGACCCGTGAGCTCGCGATGCAGGTCGCGGACGCCCTCCAGCCCTACGGCGACGTGCTCGGCCTCCGGATGAAGGTCGTCTGCGGCGGTACGTCGATGGGCAACCAGATCTACGCCCTGGAGCGCGGCGTCGACATCCTCGTCGCCACCCCGGGCCGCCTGCGCGACATCATCAACCGCGGCGCCTGCTCCCTGGAGCAGGTCCAGATCGCCGTCCTCGACGAGGCCGACCAGATGGCCGACCTGGGTTTCCTGCCCGAGGTCACCGAGCTGCTCGACCAGGTCCCGGTCGGCGGCCAGCGCCTCCTCTTCTCCGCCACGCTGGAGAACGAGATCGACAGCCTGGTCAAGCGCTACCTGGTGAACCCGATCACCCACGAGGTCGACCCGTCCGCCGGCGCCGTCACCACGATGACCCACCACGTCCTCGTCGTGAAGCCGAAGGACAAGGCCCCGGTCACCGCCGCGATCGCCGCCCGCAAGGGCCGCACGATCATCTTCGTCCGCACCCAGCTCGGTGCCGACCGCGTGGCCGAGCAGCTGCGCGAGTCCGGCGTGAAGGCCGACGCGCTGCACGGCGGCATGACCCAGGGCGCCCGTACCCGTACGCTCGCCGACTTCAAGGACGGGTACGTCAACGTCCTCGTCGCCACCGACGTCGCCGCCCGCGGCATCCACGTCGACGGCATCGACCTGGTCCTCAACGTGGACCCGGCCGGCGACCACAAGGACTACCTGCACCGCTCGGGCCGCACCGCCCGTGCCGGCCGCTCCGGCGTCGTGGTCTCCCTGGCCCTGCCGCACCAGCGCCGCCAGATCTTCCGCCTCATGGAGGACGCGGGCGTCGACGCCTCGCGTCACATCGTCGGCGGCGCCGGCGCCTTCGACCCCGAGGTCGCCGAGATCACCGGCGCCCGTTCGCTGACCGAGGTCCAGGCCGACTCGGCGAACAACTCGGCCAAGCAGGCCGAGCGCGAGGTCGTCGACCTGACCCGTCAGCTGGAGCGCCTCCAGCGCCGTGCCGTCGAGCTCCGCGAGGAGGCCGACCGCCTCGTCGCCCAGGCCGCCCGCGAGCGCGGCGAGGACCCGGAGTCGGCCGTCGCCGAGGTCACCGAGGCCGCCGAGGCCGAGGTCGCCGCCGCCGCGGCCGAGGCCGAGCGCGCCGCCCGCGAGGAGCAGCGCCGCGAGGAGCGTCCGGCCCGCGACGAGCGGGGCAACTACGAGCGCCGCGACCGCGGTGGCTTCAACCGCGACCGTGACGACCGCGGCGGCTTCCGCCGGGACAACGACCGCGGTGGCGACCGTGGCGGCTTCCGCCGCGACGACCGTCCGTCGGGCGGCTTCCGCCGGGACAACGACCGTCCGTCCTTCCGTGACCGTGACGAGCGTGGTGGCGACCGTGGTGGCTTCCGCCGCGACGACCGTCCGTCGGGCGGCTTCCGCCGGGACAACGACCGTCCGTCCTTCCGTGACCGTGACGAGCGTGGTGGCGACCGTGGACG
>NZ_JBIAMB010000002.1:470746-503402 GCF_042873895.1 Streptomyces sp. NPDC004435
GGTGGCTTCCGCCGCGACGACCGTCCGTCCGGTGGCTTCCGCCGGGACAACGACCGTCCGTCCTTCCGTGACCGCGACGAGCGCCCCTCGGGCGGCTTCCGTCGGGACAACGACCGTCCGTCCGGCGGTGGCTTCCGCCGTGACGACCGTCCCTCCGGTGGCGGCTTCCGCCGCGACAACGACCGTCCGTCCGGTGGCTTCCGCCGCGACAACGACCGTCCGTTCAACCGCGACCGCCGCGACGACCGCCCCGCCGGCGGTGGCTTCCGTCGCGACGACCGTCCGTCCGGCGGCGGCTTCCGCCGTGACGACCACCGTCCGTCCGGCTCCTCCTTCGGTGGCGGCCGCCGCGACGACAAGCCCCGCTGGAAGCGCAACGGCTGAACCCGTGTGACCTGACACACCACGAACCCCCGTGACATCCGCTGTCACGGGGGTTCGTCGCGTCCGGCGTACAACCGTCGGGGCCCCCGGACGGTCTCGTACAGGGGCACGTGGGACGCTCGGGCGTCCGGCGCGCACCCGCCGGTGATGGATCACCCCCCGGGGAGGGGCCTTCTTGTCTCGTACCGCAGCCGCGCGCAGGACCCGCACGCGCGCCGTCCTGCTCGCCGCCGTCATGGCCGCCACCGGCGCGGGCCTCGCGCCCGGCGCGGTCGCCGCGACCGGGGCGCCGGTCGTCGGCATCGACCAGCTCGACGTCACACCCACCTGGCGGACCGCGCCCCGCGCGGAGACCGTCGTCGCCGTCGGCGCGACCGGCTACGCCCACCGGGCCGAGGCCGACGACCGGCGCGCGAGCGAACGGCTGGAGTGGACGGACTTCGCGACCGGCACGAGCCGGTCCCTCGGGTACGGCGGCAACGACGCCTTCGCCGAGGCCGGCACCGGCGGAAGGTACACGTACGCGGACGACAGCGTCGGCGGGCGCACCCTGATCGACCTGGAGACCGGTACGACGACGCCGCTGACCCTCCCCGAGGACACCTCGTACCGGGGCCTGATCGGCGACCGGCTGCTCTTCCAGCAGTACGAGCCGGGCACCTCGTCGGCCTCCACCAGCGGGTACTTCCTCCGGAGCGCGGGCGCCCCGAACGGTCCCTCGGTCCCCGTGACGGGCTGGCCGGCCGGCGTGGACCTCCACAGGGCGCGGCTGGTGGCGGGGGCGCCCGGCGTGGCCGTCCTCCGGTTCTCCCGGGGCACGTCGGGCACGGACGGCGACTCCCTCCTCGGCGTCGTCGACCTGACGACCGGGGCGATGCGGGTGCTGGACGCACCGACCTCCGCGGACGGCCTGCTCGTCGCGGGCGTCGCCGTCACCGCCGAGCGGATCGCGTGGGTGGACCCCGACCGGACCGTCCACATCCGGACGCTCGCCGACCTCACCGGCCCGGAGACCGGCTACCGGCTCGCGGAGGGGCTGAGCACCACCCGTATCGGCCTCGTCGGGGACTGGCTCCTGACCACGGCCGAGCCCGCGAGGGCGGGCGAGGACCTCACCCGCCGCCTGGTCGCCGTCAGCCCCGCGGGGGAGCAGCGGACGCTCCTCGCGGGCGCCGAGGAGCGGATCACCCAGTTCGGCGACGGCTCCGGCACGGCCGCCGTCACCGGCGGTACCTCCGCCACCGACTGGGCCGTCCTCAAGGCCGTCCCCGGCAAGGGCGGCGGCGCCCCGGTCCTGGAGAAGCTGCGCAAGGTGGCGCCCATGGCGACCGAGGTGGTGGCCCTGGCGCTGGGCAAGGGCCGGCTCACCACCCTGGAGCGGGACGGCGCCGCGGCGCCCGGCTTCCGGACCCGTTCGCTCCCGGTCGGCCCGCTCCACACCGGCCAGTCCGCGCCCGTCCCGGCCGGCACCGAGGCGGGGGCGGACTGGTCCGGCACGCCGCTCTTCGACGCCGGCGACGGCCGGACGGTCTCCTCCCCGGGGTCCACGCCCCGCGCGGTCGTCGCCCGCAAGGCCGACGGTTCGACGACCCGGGTGAGCGTCGATCAGGCCGGCCGGCTCGCCGACGCGTCCGGCCGCTGGGCGGTCTACCAGGCGGGCACGCCGGGCCCGCCCGGCGAACTCGCCGGGAACGGCGACACCGTCGTCCTCGACCTGGACGGGCAGAAGACCGTCTCCCGCCAGAAGCAGGTCGCCGCCGCACTCTCGGGCGACACCCTGTACACCGGCACGGGCACCGTGGGCCAGGTCGCCCGCAAGGACCTCGCCACCGGCAAGGCCCTCGGCACGCTGGCGACGAACTCCGGCTGCGCGCTCACCGAACTCCAGACGGCCGGCCGCTGGCTCTACTGGGCGTGCGCCGGCTTCACGAAGCACGGCGTCCTCGACCTGAGGACCGCGGCGGCCGTCGCGCTGCCCGCGGGCTCCACCGGCGGCGGTCTCCTGGGCGACGGCTACTTCGTCGACGAGTCCGGCGGCTACCTGCGCGTCACCCCCTTCGCCACCGGCAAGGCCGGCACGCGGTACGTCCTGACCCGCGCCCACATGGTCTCCGGCCCGCGCCGCGCCGCCTGGACCGTCGACCGCTTCGGCGGCGCGGTCGCCTACCGGGGCGACGACGAGCGGGTGCACGTGGTGTGGACCGACCTGCCCACCTCCGACCTGACCGTCGCGCACGCGTCGGCCCCGGCGAGCCTCGGCTTCTCCGGCACCTGGAAGGGCTCCTGGACGCTCTCCAAGCCCGCCTCCTCGTACGAGGTGAGCATCCAGAACGCGCTGAACAGGAAGCCCGTGCGGATCCTGCGCGGGAAGGAGACGCGCGGCCGGATCGACTTCTCCTGGGACGGCCGCGACGCGGCGGGCGTGCCCGCGCCCAGCGGGCCGTACGTGTGGGAGCTGCGCGCCACCACCGCCGACGGCAAGGGCCGCGACCTGTGGACCTCCGGCGCCCTGCGGCTCTCCGGCAGCCGCCCGGCCTTCCGCGACCTCGTCGGCGGCGACGCCCAGGGCGAACTGCTCGGCGTGGACGCGACCGGCGCGGTCTCCCTCTACCGGGGCGACGGCTGGGGGAAGTTCGGCCCCCGCACCCCGGGCTCCGGCGGGACCTTCCCGGCCGGCACCCTCCTCGTGCCCTTCGGGGACGTGAACGCCGACGCCTGCGCCGACGTCCTCGGGCGGGTCGGCGGCGAACTGCGCGCCTACCGGCCGGGCTGCGGCAAGGTCGTCACCGGCTCGTCGCCGTACACCGTGATCGGCTCCGGCTGGAGCCAGTACGACGTGCTGACCTCGCCCGGTGACGTGAACGGCGACGGGTACGCCGACCTCGTCGCGCGCCAGACGTCCACCGGCGACATGTACTTCTACGCCGGCACCGCCGACCACCGCCTGAAGAGCCGGGTCCGGATCGGCACCAACTGGAAGCTGTACAAGCGGATCACCGCCGCCGGCGACCTCGACGGCGACGGCCGCGGCGACCTGCTCGCCGTCGACGGCTCCGGCGTGCTGTGGTCCTACTTCGGCACCCCGTCAGGCGGCGTCACCCCGCGCACGCGTGTCGGCGGCGGCTGGCAGATCTACACCGCGCTCCAGGGCACCGGCGACCTCAACGGCGACGGCACGAGCGACCTCGTCGCCCGCGACGCCTCGGGCCGCCTGTACGCCTACTACAGCCACGGCAGCGGCCGCGCCGGAAACCGCTTCGGTTTCCGGGAACTCCTCGGCTCCGGCTGGAACACCTTCCGCGCCCTCTTCTGACCCCCCGTCGCCGCGCCCCCGCCCCGGGGGCGCGGCGCGGCGGGATCCGATACCCGATCGGTTCCGCGAGCCCGGCGGGCTATGCTGCACGGAGTGCTCGCACACGGGCCGTTAGCTCAATTGGCAGAGCAGTGGACTTTTAATCCATTGGTTGTGGGTTCGAGTCCCACACGGCCTACCGAGCGGGGGAGGGAAGCCCCTCCGACCCGCGGGAAGCGCCCCGACCGGTTCCGACCGGGCGGGGCGCTCCGTCGTTCCGGGCGCTTGATCGTTCGAGCGGGGGGCGGCGAGGATAGAGGCGCCGGGAGCGGTCTGTTCCCTCGACCGGGGAAGCCGTCGACGCGTCACCACCGCCGGCACCGGGGCGTCCGCGCGCGGAACCCTGTGGGCGGGGCGTTTCGTCGTTCCGTCGGGCGGCTGCTTCAGTGGGGTGGTCCGCGGGAGCGTGGGGAGAGTGGAAGGCGGAGGTGGGGTCGTGAACGGGGCTGCGCGGTGGTGGGACGAGGGCGACGCGGGGAGTACCGCGCGGGACCTGGCCCGGTGGGCGCTGGGTGCGGCGGCGGGAGCGGTGGTCGTCCTGCTCCTGGCGGTGAGTGTCGGCGGGGTGCTGGAGGTGCTCAGCGGGCTCGTGGGGCTCGCGGCGGGGGCCGTGGGGCTGTGGTGGGTCGTCGCCCACCGGGGGCCCCTGCGGGTGCTCGGGTCGCTGCTGGTGGTGGGGGCGCCGGTCGCCGTCCTCGTGCTGTTCGTGGTCGGGGGGCTGTGGCTCTTCGCGCTCGCGGCGCTCGCGCTGTGGGCGGTCGCGCTGGGGTGCGCGAGGGAGGCGCTGCGCAGGCCGGGTGAGGCCGTGGACGCGCCGGCGCCGGCGCGTCCCGCCGAGCGGCCCCGGCAGGCGGTGCTGATCATGAACCCGAGGTCCGGCGGCGGGAAGGTGGAGCGGTTCGGGCTCGTGGCGAAGGCGGAACGGCTGGGCGCGCGGGTCGTGTTGCTCGATCCGTCCGCTCCCGCCGACGTCGACGCGCTCGCCCGGAAGGCCGTCGCGGAGGGCGCCGACCTGCTCGGCGTCGCGGGCGGCGACGGGACCCAGGCGCTGGTGGCCGCCGTGGCCGCCGAGCACGACCTGCCGTTCCTGGTGGTCTCGGCCGGGACCAGGAACCACTTCGCGATGGACCTGGGTCTCGACCGGAACGACCCGGCGGCCTGCCTGGACGCGCTCACCGACGGCGAGGAGCTCCGCGTCGACCTCGGCACGGTCGCCGGACGTCCCTTCGTCAACACGGTGTCGTTCGGGGTGTACGCGGACGTGGTGCAGCGGCCGGAGTACCGCGACGCCAAGGCGGAGACCGCGCTCGACGCGCTGCCCGACCTGCTCCAGGGCGGGCAGGGCGACCGGCTCGACGCGAGCGCCGACGCCGTCCGGCTGCCCGGCCAGCAGGCGATCCTGGTGAGCAACAACCCGTACGCCGCGCCCGATCCGCTGAGCGCCGCCGCCGGGCACAGGACCCGTCTGGACAGCGGCCGGCTCGGGGTGATCGGCGTGCGGGTGGACGGCCCCGCGCACGCCGCCGAGCTGGTCGTACGGGGAACCCAGTCCGCGGCGCTCAACGTCCTGACCGCGCGCCGCGTCGAAGTTCATGGAGGCGTCACCAACACCGGTGTGCCCAAGGCGGAGGCGACCGTCCCGGTGGCGGTCGACGGGGAGGCGCTCGTGCTGCCGACGCCGGTCGTCTGCGAGCTGCGGCCGCGCGCGCTGCGGGTGCTGGTGCCGCGCTCCCGGCCGGGAGTCGTTCCGCCGCCCCCGCCGTTGGACTGGCGGCGGATCGTACGGCTCGCCTTCCCCGACCACTACGGCTCCGGTCCCGTGTACCGGCCGGAACCGTCCGAGGATCCCTACAGGAGCGGCGCATGAGTGACGAGAGCATGTACGAGACCGGGGCGGGTCCCGGTGCCGGACCCGAGACGGAGGCCGAGGAGGCGGCGCGGAGGCGGCTGCGGGACCGGCCGCGGGACGCGGTCTTCACCGCCCGGGCCGTCCTGCACGATCTGCGGGCCGTGGACGGGGCCCTGTACGCGGCGGTGGCGGCCACCCCGACGCCCGCCCTGGACGTGGGCCTGCGCCGGCTGTCGAACGCCGCCGACCACTCCAAGATCTCCTTCGCCGTCGCCGCCGGACTCGCGCTCTTCCCCGGCCGGCCGCGCCGCGCGGCGGCCGCGGGCGTCGGCGCGATCGCGATCGCCTCGGCCACCGCCAACCTCTTCGGCAAGCGGCTGGTCCGCAGGCGGCGGCCGGACCGGGAGGCGGCCCGGGTGGTGGTCGGCCGGCACGTCCCGATGCCGGAGTCCGCCTCGTTCCCGTCCGGGCACACCGCCTCGGCGGTCGCCTTCGCCACCGCCGCCGGCGTGGTCCTGCCGCCCGCGGCCGTGCCGCTGGGGCTGCTGGCCTCGGCGGTCGGCTACTCCCGCGTCCACACGGGGGTCCACTACCCGGGCGACGTCGCCGCGGGCGCGGTCCTCGGCCTCGCCAGCGGCACCGCGGCCCTGGCCGTCGGCGCGTCCCTCATGCGGGCGCGCCGCCAGGGCTCCTGACGGCGCGCGCTCCGGCATCCCCGCCCGGCGGGGCGCCCGGTCAGTCCGGGTGGACGGCGCGGGCCAGGGCTTCGCGCGGGATGTCCAGGGCGGCGATGCGCTCCGGGTCGGCGAGGACGTGGAGCTGGACGATGCGGTCGCCGACGACGGTGAATGCCATGAGCGCGGTCGGCTTGCCGTCGACCACCGACAGGACGGCCGGCTGGCCGTTGACGACGAGCGGCAGCGACGCCTTGCGGAAGCTCGCGTACATGAGGGCCTGGCGGATGATCGCCTCGGCGCCGTGGACCAGCTTGGAGGCGCCGGCGAGGAGCGTGCCGCCGTCGGCGCGCAGCACCGCGTCCGGGTCGAGGACGGCGAGCAGCCCCTGGAAGTCGCCGCCCTGCGAGGCGGCGAGGAAGGCGTCGGCGATCTCCCGCTGGCGGCGGGCGTCGGGGCCGGGCCCCGGGGCGGTGTCCTGGACGCGGCGGCGGGCCCGGCTGGCCAGCTGCCGGGTCGCGGCGGGGGTGCGGTCCACGATCCGCGCGATCTCGTCGAAGGAGACGGCGAACATGTCGTGCAGCACGAAGGCCAGCCGTTCGGCCGGGGCCAGCGTCTCCAGGACGACGAGGAGCGCGAGGCCGACCGACTCGGAGAGTTCGGCGGAGTGCTCCGGGTCGCCCGCGGAGGGGATGTGGACGACCGGGTCGGGCACGAAGTGGTCGAGCGGGTCCTCGCGGCGGGAGCCGCGCGAGCGCAGCATGTCCAGGCAGACCCGGCCGATGACCGTCGTGAGCCAGCCGGTGAGGTTGGCGACCCCGCCGACGTCGGTGCGGCTCAGCTTGAACCAGGTCTCCTGGACCGCGTCCTCGGCCTCGCTGAGCGAGCCGAGCATGCGGTAGGCGACGGCCCTGAGGTGGCCGCGGTCGGCGTCGAAGCGGCGCGCCAGCGCGTCCGCGTCCACGGCCGGTGCGCCGCCGGTCGTCTCCACCGTGCTCTCGTCCATCCGTCGATCTCCCCCTTCGCGTCCCGTCATGTCTCCATGACGGATCGAACCCCATGGATGTGACAGCGGAGCGGCGGCGGCACGCGCGCGTGACCGTGTCCGTCCGGGGCCGCGCGCCCCTCGTGTCCGCCCGCTCCGGTCTCGCACCGTGAGATCCACTCCGGCCGGAGCGGATCGCCCGGGTTTCCCCGGTCGAGTCCCCCGACCGCCGTGGAACACCACTTCAGCGCGATGATCTTCGTCCGTAGATTGATCACCATGACGACGACAGACGCCACGGTCAACCCCGTTCTGCGCACCCCGCCGGCCTCGCCCGCCGCCGCGGCCGCCTACTTCTCGGCCAGCCTCGCCTTCCACGCGGACGTCTCGGACGTGGCCGCCGCCCTGGCCACCGCCCGCGCCGACGGCACCGACCCCGGCTTCGTGGTGATCGACTCCCGCTCGACCGCCTCCTGGGACCAGGGTCACATCCCCGGCGCCGTCCACCTCCCCACCGCGCTCGTCCCCGAGCAGGCGGAGCAGCTCCTCGACAAGGCCGTCCCGGTCGTCACCTACTGCTGGGGCCCCGGCTGCAACGGCGCCACCCGCTCGGCGCTCGCCCTCGCCGAGCTGGGCTTCCAGGTGAAGGAGATGCTCGGCGGCTTCGAGTACTGGGCGCGGGAGGGCTTCCCGTACGAGACGTGGGAGGGTCCCGCGGAGCGGGCCGCCGACCCGCTGACGGCGCCCGTCGACGCCGAGGACTGCGGCTGCTGAGGAACGGATTTTGGATCCAGCGACCCATGCCGTAGAGTCATATTCACCGACGCGGGGTGGAGCAGCTCGGTAGCTCGCTGGGCTCATAACCCAGAGGTCGCAGGTTCAAATCCTGTCCCCGCTACTCAGTAGCCCGAAGGCCCGGATCGTCCCAGACGATCCGGGCCTTCGGCGTTCCCGGTGTCGCCCACCGTCGCGCTTGACCTTTACGCAACGTCAAGTTCTACCGTTCTCGGCATGGAGTGGTCGATCCAGGAGATCGCCAGGAAGGCCGGCACCACCAGCCGCACGCTCCGCCACTACGGCGAGCTGGGGCTGCTGGAGCCGAGCCGGATCGGCGCGAACGGTTA
This sequence comes from Streptomyces sp. NPDC004435, assembly GCF_042873895.1. NCBI lineage: Bacteria > Bacillati > Actinomycetota > Actinomycetes > Kitasatosporales > Streptomycetaceae > Streptomyces > Streptomyces sp. NPDC004435. The sequence continues at coordinate 479,115 of NZ_JBIAMB010000002.1, forward strand.
CCGGTACTACGACCAGGCGGCGCTCGTGCGACTGCAGCGCATCCTGCTGCTGCGCGAGCTCGGGCTCTCGCTGCCCGCGATCGCCGAGGTCCTCGAAGGCCAGCGGGACACCTCGGCCGCCCTGCGCACGCATCTGGCCCTCCTCCAGCAGGAGCGCGAGCGCATCGGGCGGCAGATCGAGGCCGTGCGGACCACTCTCCACAAGACCGAGAGAGGAGAACAGCTCATGGCCGAGGAAGTCTTCGACGGCTTCGACCACACGCGGTACGAGGCGGAGGTCACCGAACGGTGGGGCCGCGACGCGTACGAACAGGGGGACCGCTGGTGGCGGTCGCTCGGCGAGGCCGAGAAGAAGGAGTTCATGGAGACGCAGGCCGCCATCGCCCGCGACTTCGGCGCGGCGGCCGCCGCCGGGCTGGCGCCCGGCAGCGACGAGGTGCAGGCGCTGGCCCGGAGGCAGTACGACTGGCTCTCCGTCACCACCCGGCCGACGAAGGAGTACCTGATCGGGCTCGGCCGGATGTACGTGGACGACCCCAGGTTCACCAAGAACTACGACCGGCACGGCGAGGGCACCGCGGTGCTGGTGCGCGACGCCCTGATCCTCTGGGCCGAGCGGAACCTCTGACCGCCGGAGCCCGGAGACGTCCGGGCGGGCGGCGGTGCCGGGGCTCGTGCTCCGGGGCGCGGGTCCGGGCGGCACGGCGGTCGCGCCGCCGGGGCGGAGAGGGCGGTCGCGCCCGGTGCCGTACGCCCGGTCGGCCCTCCGCCGGTCGCCGCACGGGGCGGGCGCGGGGACCCTGGGAGGGTGCGCGGCGCCGGGCCCGGCGGCGGGCCGGCGACCGGGCAGGAGTACGCGGTGACACACCCTCGGGGAGCGGCGGGTCGCGGGCGGCGGGGCGGGGAGCCCGGCCGCGCCGTCCGTCCGGCCGCGCCCCGGGGGCCGTACCGCGGCGGGCGGCAGCCCCCGGCCACGCCGTTCGGGGCCACCCGCAGGTTCCTGCGGGCGCTGCCGCCGCTGATCATCGCCGGCGGGGTGTTCTTCGACCTGGCCACCCCGGCGGCGTACACGGCGGCGCCGCTCTTCTCCGCCGCCCCGCTGGTCGCCGCCCCGTTCTTCTCCCGGCTCACGACCCTGCTGACCGGGATCGCGGCGATCCTGGCCTCGGTCGGGCTGCACGCGTACAACGACACGCTCTCCGACGTGCCCTCGCTCACCGAGACCCTCACCGTGGTGACGGTCTCGGCGCTGGCGCTGGTGATCAACCTGGTCGTGCGGCGCAGCGGGGAGCGGCTGGCGTCGGCGCGGGTGATCGCGGAGGCGGCGCAGCGCGCGGTGCTGCCGATGCCCGCGGAGCGGATGGCGGGGCTCCAGTGCGCGGCACGGTACGAGGCGGCGCAGGCGGACGCGTTCATCGGCGGCGACCTGTTCGCGGTGCAGGACACCCCGCACGGGGTGCGGCTCGTGGTCGGGGACGTGCGCGGCAAGGGGATGGACGCGGTGGAGGCGGTGGCCGTCGTCATCGGCGCCTTCCGGGAGGCGGCCGAGCAGGAGGCGGCGCTGGAAGGGGTGGCGCAGCGGCTCGAACGGGCGCTCACGCGGGAGGGGACGCGGCGTGAAGGCCTCGACGCCTTCGAGGGGTTCACGACGGCGGTGCTCGCGGAGATCCCGCGCGAGGGAGGGCGCGTCCGCCTCGTGAACCGTGGGCATCCGCCGCCGCTGCTGCTGTCCGGGGACGGGCGCCTGGAGACGGTCGAGCCGGCCGAGGCGGCGCTGCCGCTGGGGATGGGGGAGTTGGCGGTCTGGCCGGACCGGGCCGACGAGCGGCCGTACCCGCCGGGCTCGACGCTGCTCTTCTACACGGACGGGCTGTCGGAGGCGCGGGACGCGTACGGCGTCTTCTACGATCCTGCCGCCCGGCTCAAGGGGGCGGTCTTCCCCGGGCCCGAGGAGCTGCTCGACGCGCTCGTGGACGACGTGCGGCGGCACACCGGCGGCGGTTCGACGGACGACATGGCGCTGCTGGCGGTGAGCCGTCCGGCGGCCGGGGCGCCCGAGCGGCGGCGGACGATGCCGGTGGTCCCGCCCGGTCCCGCGCACTGACGGCGGCGGCTGTCACCGTCCGTGCTCGCGAGGTGTCACAGCGATAACAATTGACATAACGTCAGATACCGAGGGTTTGGCCGGGGCTCACTGAACGGGGGTCAACTCGGGCGAATCCCTGCCAATTCAATGAATGATCAAGAGGAACGGCTTGGAATCGGACCGCCGTGTCTATTAACGTTCGATAACGCAGCGCGGTCGTCCCAGCCGTCGCAAGAGACGGCTCCGTGCGCACACGCCGAATCCCGAAAGGGAACCGGGGAACCATCCCTTGGGGTGAATCGGGCCCCTCGCACATCCCCCGTGCGAAGACGCCCGTAGGAGACCTTCCTGCTCCGAACCCGTCAGCTAACCCGGTAGGCGAGAAGGAAGGAAAGGAGCGCGCCTCCGTGGCGTCCAACACCCCCGTACCCGGAGCCCCCTTCGAGCCCTTCGGCGGCCCGGGTGCCGTCGGAGCGGACGACCCGGCCGGCACAGTGCCGGGCGCGTACGACACCGCCTCCTTCACCCCCGCGCCCGGGGAGTGGAACCCGACCGAGGGCTCCCTGCGCGCCGAGAGCCGCGCCGGCGGCCGGCACCGGGTCGTGAAGCAGCGCTCCAACTTCGCCCGCTCCTCCACCGTCCTCGGCGTCGGCGTCATCGCCGCCGTCGGCGCGGGCGGCCTCGCGACCGCGCAGGAGAAGCCCCCGGTCGCGATCTCCCTCCCCGACCTCCCGGACCTCGGACTGCCGGACGCCCACGACCTGCCCGGCGTCGGCGCCCTGCTGCCCGGTGGAGACGACGAGCCCGCTCCCGCCCCGATCGAGGACACCGTGGCGGTCGCCGCGGGCGGCGCGGCCGCGAAGCCGCTCACCTCGATCACGTACACCGCCCCGGCCGACACCGCCGCCGGCACCGAGGCCGCGGAGCGCACCGCCTCCGCCGCCGACGCGGGCGAGGCCCTGCGCGCCCGCATCCTCCAGCAGGCCGAACAGCAGCAGCAGGCCGCCGCCGACGCCGAAAGGCTCGCCGCCGAGAAGGCCGCCGCGGAGAAGGCCGCCGCGGACGCCAAGGCCAAGGCGGACGCCGCCGCGAAGGCCGAGGCCGAGGCGAAGGCCAAGGCGAAGGCCAAGGCGGAGGCGGAGCGGATCGCGAAGGAGAAGGCCGAGGCCGAGCGGATCGCCGCGGAGAAGGCGGAGGCCGAGCGGCTCGCCAAGCTGGCCGCCAGCTACTCCATGCCGCTCTCCTCGTACACGCTGACCTCCACGTACATGCAGTCCGGTTCGATGTGGTCCTCCGGCTACCACACGGGCCTCGACTTCGCCGCGCCCACCGGCACCCCGCTCAAGGCGGTGCACGGCGGCACCATCACCTCGGCCGGCTGGTCCGGCTCGTACGGCTACCGGATCGTCCTCCAGCTGGAGGACGGCACCGAGATCTGGTACTGCCACCTCTCCTCGATGACCGTCGCCGCCGGCCAGACCGTCACCACCGGCGAGACCATCGGCCGCGTCGGCGCCACCGGCAACGTCACCGGACCCCACCTCCACCTGGAGGTCCACACCCCGGACGGCTCGGGCATCGACCCGGCCGAGTGGCTGCGGTCCAAGGGCCTGTCGGTCTGAGCCCGGCTTCCGGTCGGGGTTCAGGCTCCCCGATCGGAATACGCCCGGCGGTGCACGGAGTTGATCGCTGCATGACGTCACCTCTGCGCCCGCTGGGCACCTCCGACCTGCATGTCTTCCCGCTCGCCCTCGGGGGCAACGTCTTCGGCTGGAGCGCCGACGAGGAGCGGTCGTTCGCCGTCCTCGACGCGTACGCGGCCGCCGGCGGCAACTTCGTGGATACCGCCGATGTCTATTCGGAGTGGGTCGAGGGCAACGAGGGCGGCGAGTCCGAGACGATCATCGGCCGCTGGCTGGCCGCCCGGGGCAACCGCTCCGACATCGTCGTCGCCACCAAGGTCGGCGCCCACTCCCGGCTCAAGGGCCTCTCCGCCCCTGTCATCAAGGCCGGCGCGGAGGAGTCCCTGCGCCGCCTCGGCACCGACCACATCGACCTCTTCTACACCCACTTCGACGACGAGTCGGTGCCGGTGGAGGAGATCGTCACCGCCCTCGACCAGCTGGTGAAGGACGGCAAGGTGCGGGCCGTCGCCGCCTCCAACATCTCGCCGGAGCGGCTGCGCGCCTCCCTCGACTTCGCCGAGGCCGAGGGACTCACCCGGTACGTGGCGCTCCAGCCCGAGTACAATCTCGTCGCGCGGGAGAAGTACGAGGGCCCGCTCCTCGACACCGCCGCCGGCACCGGCCTCGCCGCCGTCCCGTACTACGGCCTCGCCTCCGGCTTCCTCACCGGGAAGTACCGGCCGGGCCGGACCGTCGAGAGCGTCCGCGCGCCCCGTGCCTCCGCGCTCGCCGGGACCGCGCGCGGACAGGCCGTCCTCGCCGCGCTCGACGAGGTGGCCGAGGCCCACGGCGCCGAGCCCGCGACCGTCGCCCTCGCCTGGCTCGCCTCCCGCCCCACCGTCGCCGCGCCGATCGCCTCGGCCCGTACGGTCGAGCAGGTCCCCGCGCTGGTCGCGGTCGCCGACCTGACCCTGACCGACGCCGAACTGGCCCGCCTGACGGCCGCGTCCGAGACGCCCGAGGACTGACCCGGCCGACGAGGGCCGACCGGCTGGTCAAGGCCTGAGGGGGGTCAGCCCTTGTAGGGGTTGTAGCCGCCGTAGTCGAGGTACTGCGGCGGTACCCACACCCGGCCGGTGGCCCGCGCCGCGTACGAGAGCGCGGGCGAGGCCGTCGCCCGGCGCTCCCACAGGTGGTGCAGCAGCTCCTGCTCCCGCGCGGCGAAGTCCGGCACCGGCACCGTGCCCCGGCGGGCCCGCTCGCGCAGGAAGGCCAGGGTCGTGGCGAAGGACTCGTACTCGCCGACCGTCCGCGCCCCCGCCTTGCCGTACGTACGGGACGCCACCGCGCGCGCGGTGCGGCGGGCCCGCATCGAGGAGAGCGCCAGCGGCTCCTCGGGAGAGAGCCAGCCGGCCGCCGCGTACGCCGGAAGCACTCCGGCGATCGTGCGCAGCTCCTTCTGCCGGCTCCACACCGCGAGCCAGGTCAGCAGCCCGAAGGCCGGGACCATGAAGACCGCGTACACGGCGTAGAAGGCGAGCGGGCCGCCGAAGGTCGCCGAGCCGTTCCACAGCGCGTGCACGCCCATCGCGAGCAGCAGCCCGGCGAGCGGCAGCAGCACCCGGCGCAGCCGCTTGCCGCGCGGGGCGAGGGCGGCCAGACCGAAGCCGATCCCGGTGAGGACCGTGAAGAGAGGGTGCGCGAACGGCGACATCACGACCCGGACGAAGAAGGTGCCGGCGGTGACGGCGCCGATCCCGCCGTCGCCCAGGTCCTGGTCCTCCCCGAACGCGTTGCCCAGATAGAGGATGTTCTCGGTGAACGCGAAGCCGGTCGCGGTGAAGCCGGCGATCACCACCCCGTCGACCAGGCTCCGGAAGTCCCGCCGCCGGAAGAGGAAGAGCAGCAGGATCGCGGCGGCCTTCGCGGACTCCTCCACCACCGGGGCGATCACGGTGGCGCCCAGGTCGTCGGCCGAGCGCGGGTCGGCGGTCGCGGTGGCGATCCAGCGGACGGCGAAGGAGTTCGCGAGGATCGCGACCAGGGCGGCGGCGAACGCGCCCCACGCGAAGGCGAACAGCAGGTTCTTCCACGGGCCCGGCTCGACCCGGTCGAGCCAGCGGAACGCCGCCATCAGCAGCGGTACGGGCAGCACCGCGAGACCCAGCCCGACGAGGAACCCCTCCGTGCCGGTCTGCTCCCGCACCAGCGCCAGGATCACCAGGGCGCAGAGCGCGAGCAGCACGATCAGGGTGACGGCCCGGACGATCCGGCTCCGCCAGAACGCCCGCCGCGGCCGGTACCGCCACTGGCTCCGGTCGGCGGCCACGGCGAACGAGGGCTCGTCCCCGTCCCGCGCGGGCACGTCGGCGTGCGGAAGGGACGGCGAGGTCTCGACCGCGGGCGGTCCGGCCTGCGACGGCAGGTACGCCGGCGGCCGGTCGGACGGCGTGGACGGCTCGGGCGACGACGAGGCCGACGGCAGGGGTTGCGACACGCCTCGACCCTAGCGACCGCCACCGACAGGGGCGACGGACTTGCGGACCTGGGACGCCTTCCTCCGGATAGGCCCCTTCCGGGGCTCCTTCCTTCGGAAGGAGCTACTTCCTCCGGAAGAGGAGATCGTGGACGGCGTGCCCCTTGTCCAGGCCCTGGCCCTCGAACCGGGTGAGCGGCCGGAAGTCGGGGCGGGGCGCGTAGCCGCCGTCGGGGGCGGTGTTCTCGAAGTCGGGGTGCGCGGACAGCACCTCCAGCATCTGCTCCGCGTACGGCTCCCAGTCCGTGGCGCAGTGCAGCACCCCGCCCGGCTTCAGCCGGGTCGCGAGCAGGGTCAGGAACTCGGGCTGGATGAGCCGCCGCTTGTGGTGGCGCTTCTTCGGCCACGGGTCGGGGAAGTAGACGCGGCAGCCGTCGAGCGCGGCCGGATCGAGCATCTCGCGCAGCAGGATGATCGCGTCGCCGTTGGCGACCCGGACGTTGGTCAGGCCGTTGCGGTCGGCGAGCCCGAGGAGGTTGCCCTGGCCGGGGGTGTGCACGTCGACGGCGAGGATGCCGGTGCCGGGGTCGGCGGCGGCCATCTGCGCGGTCGCCTCGCCCATCCCGAAGCCGATCTCCAGGACGACGGGCAGGTCGCCGAACATCCCGGGGAGGTCCAGCACCCGCTTGCCGTCGATGTCCAGGCCCCAGTCCGGCCACCGCTTCAGCATCGCCTCGGCCTGCCCGGCCGTGACCCGGCTCCGCCGCGGCTGGAAACTCCTGATCCGCCGCTCGAAGTGCGCCCCCGCGGGGTCGGGCGAGGGCCCTTCGCCGGGCGCGAACATGCGGCTGCCGCGGCGGGCGACGGACTCGGTGCGATTCTCATGCTGCTCAGACACAACGGCCCATGGTACGGGCCGTCCGGCGCACCGGGGTCAGAGGAGGGCGAGGGCTCGGCGGGCGATTTCCCGGCCGATGGGGAGGGAGGCCGTCGCGGCGGGCGAGGGCGCGTTCAGGACGTGGACCGCCCGGGCGGACTCCCGGATGAGGAAGTCGTCCACCAGCGTCCCGTCCCGCAGCACCGCCTGCGCCCGCACCCCGGCCGGCGCAGGCCGCAGGTCCGACTCGTCGACCCCGGGCAGCAGCCGCCGCACCGCCTCGGTGAAGGCCCGCTTCGAGAGGGACCGGCGCAGCTCGCCCGCGCCGTACCGCCAGTGCCGGCGCGCGATGGTCCAGGAGCCGGGCCACGCGAGCGTGCCGGTGAGCTCGCCGGGACGGACGACGCCCCAGTCGTAGCCCTCGCGCGCCAGCGCCGGCACCGCGTTCGGCCCGATGTGGACGCCACCGTCGATGCCCCGGGTGAGGTGGACGCCGAGGAACGGGAAGGCGGGGTCCGGCACCGGGTAGACCAGGCCCCTCACCAGCGAGGGGTCGGCCAGCTCGTAGTACTCGCCCCGGAAGGGGACGATCCGCATGCCCGGGTCGTCGCCGGCGAGCCGGGCCACCCGGTCGCAGTGCAGCCCCGCGCAGTTCACCAGGACCTTGCCGCGCACGATCCGCTGGTCGGCGGTGCGCACGGCGACGCCCCACGGGCGCCGGTCGATCGCGGTGACCTCCGCGCCGTAGAGGATCTCCGCGCCGGAGCTTTCGGCGAGCCGCCGCGCGACCGCCTTGTAGTCGACGATGCCGGTGGTGCCGACGTGGATCGCGGCGAGCCCCCGCACCCGCGGCTCGTACTCGGTGATCTGCGACGGCCCGAGCTCGCGCACCGGGATGCCGTTCTCCCTGCCGCGCTGGACCAGCGCGTGCAGCCGGGGCAGCTCCTCGCGCGCGGTGGCGACGACGAGCTTGCCCGTGACCTGGTGCGGGATGTCCCACTCCGCGCAGAACTTGACCATCTCGGCCGCGCCCTCGACGGCGAACCGCGCCTTCAGGGAGCCGGGCCGGTAGTAGATGCCGCTGTGGATGACGCCGCTGTTGCGCCCGGTCTGGTGGCGCGCGGGGCCCTCCTCCTTCTCCAGGACGGCGACGCGGGTGCCGGGCGCGGCGCGCTGGAGCGCGTACGCCGTCGACAGACCGACGATCCCGCCGCCGATCACCAGCACGTCACAGTCAAACACCAGCGCCACCTCCCACCCCTGATAGTGCACTGGCCCACTGACATTCCCGCTAAACGCCCACGTCGTGGGATGCGCGTCACGCTTTCGCCCGCGCCCCCGCCACAGGCCGTCACGCCCCCGGCGCGCGCCCCCTCGCCGGCCGTCACGCCGGGGCGACGAGCAGGGGCCGGGCCCGCTCCCGCAGCTCCATGACCCGCGGCTCGTGCCCGTACGGCTCCAGGCGGTGGAGCAGGTCCCGTACGTACTCCGTGGTCCGCGCCGAGGAGATCCGCCCGGCCACCTCCACCGCGCGCGTGCCCGCCGCGCAGGCCGCGTCGAGGTTGCCGGACTCCAGTTCGGCGACGGCCGAGACCACGAGCCGCAGTCCGTGCGAGCGGACGAACTCCTCCGTCGGCCGGGACAGCGCCTGCTCGGTGAAGCGCCGCACCTCGCGGGGCATCCGCAGGTCCCGGTAGCACTCGGCGGCGTCCGCGCAGAACCGGTCGTACGAGTAGAAGCCGAGCCAGGTCGGGTCGGCGTCGCCGTCCCGGGAGCGCTCCAGCCACCCCTCGGCGGACTTCAGCGAGCCCGCCGCCGCGGGCCCGTCACCGGCCTTGGCGTGCGCGCGGGCCTCGACGAGCCGGAAGAACGACATGGTGCGGGCGGTGGCGAGCCCCCGGTTCCGTTCGAGCGCGGCCTGCGCCAGGTCGACGCCCTCGTCGGCGAAGCCCCGGTAGGTGGCCTGGAGGGACATGGAGGCGAGGACGTACCCGCCGAGCGGCACGTCGGCGGCGGCCCGCGCGAGCCGGAGCGCCTGGATGTAGTACCGCTGGGCCGCCTCCTGCTGGCCGGTGTCGAAGGCCATCCACCCGGCGAGCCGGGTCAGCTCGGAGGTCGCGCCGAAGAGCGCCCGGCCGACCTCGTCGGAGTACGAGCCGAGCAGCAGCGGCGCCGCGTCCACCCTTAAGCACTCGGGCACCATCGAGGAGCGCCAGTCCCCGCCGCCGTACTTGGAGTCCCACTTGCGCGCGTCCTCGGCGGCCTCGCGGAGCTTGGCGACGTCGCTGTGGCCCACGCGCGCGTGCTCCCCGGTCCCGGCCGGCCCGGGACCGCCGGGCGCTCCGCCCCGCCCCGCCGTCCGCTCCACCGACGGGTCGGCGGGGGTGATCAGCCACCGGGACGCGGGGGTCGCGTAGGCGCTGACCGAGAAGGAACCGGCCAGCGACTGCCAGATGCCGCCGCCGCCCGCCCTGCGGCCGGCGAGATCCAGCCGGTAGAGGTCGGTGGCGGCGCGGACCGCCTCGCCGACGTCCCGGGGGAAGGCGAGCCCCACCTCGGGCGCCGGGTCGGCGTCGGCGAGGCCGATCTCGTGGAGCGGCACGGGCCGGCCCAGCTTCTGCCCGATCGCGGCGGCGATCAAGTGCGGCGCGGCGCCCTGCGGCACCATCCCCTTGGAGACCCAGCGGGCCACCGAGGTCTTGTCGTAGCGCAGCGTCAGACCGCGCTGTGCGCCGAGGTCGTTGACGCGCCGGGCGAGGCCGGCGTTGCTGATTCCCGCGAGGGCGAGAACGGCGCCGAGCTTCTCGTTCGGCCCGCGTTGCTCCCTGGACATGACGCCACCCCTCGACATCCAGACGGCCGCCGCGACGCCGGGCATAGGCGGGCGGCATTCGTAAACACAGCGTAGTTCGCCGCATCCCTACCGTTAAGGGGCGGAGTTCCGTATGGCGAGATTGTTGTGTGAACAGCTTCCCGGAGCGGCCCGCGGCCCGGCCCGTGCTCCGGCCGTGTGGCCGTGCGCCCGGCCGTGCGCTCTCGTCGCCCCGCCCCCGGACGGCTTGCATGGGTCCTGCGTGGGTCGGCCCGTCCGGCCGGGCGCGGGGCCCTTCAGGGTTCCGGTCCGGTACCGGTGGGCTGGGGGACACCGCCGCTCCATTCCCCGCGAGCGGCGGACGGCGCCGGGGGGCGGGTCGCCTCCCGGACTGCCGAACAGCCGGACCGCCGGCGCGAGCGGAGCCTTCGGGGCGTCCGCCGTCTCCGTGATCCTTCTGAGCCTGACGGCGCATCAAACCTCTTGCCGGGGACGAGAATCGGCCGAATTCGCCGGCCTCTCGTGCCGCGCTCGGCCGGAGCGGGAGCTCTCCCGTCCGCCACCGCCGCGCCGCCGTCCGCTCTCCGCCCGGCCAACTGGCGCATGCCAGGGGCGCATTCGGCTTTCGCGCGCGTGCACCCGGACACCGCCCCGTGCGCCGTTGTCATGGCAGCATGGCCCCACCGAAACAGACGTGGAGGCGCCGATGCGATGGCTGGTGGGCTGGAGCAGTGTCGCCGCGAAGTACGCCACGACCGCGGGGGCGCGCAACGGAGCGACGAACGGCGCGCACGGCGCGTACAGCTCCGGAGTCCCGCCCCACGCGCCCCCCTTCGCCGAGAGCGGCGGGCACGTCGGGGGGCGCACGGTGCAGCCGGTGGGCGCACAGCTCCTGTGGGGCGACCCCGACCCCCTCTGGGCGGTCGGCGACTGGCGCCCCGACGAGGTCCGGGTGGTCGCCCTCGACGACGGCACCCGGCTCGCCGTCCTCGGCTGCTGCGCCGCCGGCGACGACGAACTCCGCCGCGGACTCGTCACCGCGCGCGGTGGCGCCCTGCGCCACCTCACCGCCTGGCCCGGCAGCTACACCGCCGTCGTGAAGGCCGGCCGCCGGATCACCGTCACCGGCGACCTCGCGGGCGCCCGCCCCGTCTTCCACACCCCCTGGGAGGGCGGCACCGCCTACGCCACCGCCGCCCTCCCGCTCGCCGACCTCGTCGAGGCCCAGCTCGACATCGGCCACCTCGCCGCCCTGCTCGCCTGCCCCGAGTCCCCCGAGGCGCTGCGCGACTCCACCCCGTACGAGGGCGTCCGGCGGGTCCCGCCCGGCCACGCCCTGATCCTGCGCGAGGGCTCCCGCGAGATCGCCGGGTACGAGACGGTGGCCTCGCTCGCCGTCGCCGCCCCGGAGGCCGACCCCCGACAGGCCGTCGAGGCGGTCAGGGACGCGCTCGTGGAGTCCGTACGGGCCCGGCTCACCGCCCCCCGGCACGCGCCCGAGGCCCCGCTGCCCGACCCGGGGCCGGTCCCCGGCATGGGACCCGCCGACCGGCGGGCGGCCCGCGGCTCGGGACCCGCGCCCGGCATCGGCGCCGACCTGTCCGGCGGCAGCGCCTCCGCCACCCTCGCCCTGCTCGCCGCGGGACTGCCCGGCGTGCCCGGCACGGTCCTCGGGCACGCGGGCGCGGGGGAGCGGCTGCTCGCCGTCACCTTCACCGACCTGGCGGCCAAGCCCGGCCCCGGCCGTACCGCCGAGCTCGAACGGGCCCGGGAGCTGGCCGCCGACCCCCGGCTGCGCCACGTCGTCGTCACGGCGGGCGAGGAGGCCCTGCCGTACGCCGCCCTCGACGGGCCGCTGACCGACGAACCCGGGCCCGCCCTGGTCACCGCCGAGCGGCACCGCAGGCGCCTCGCGGGGGGCAGCGCCGACCACTTCACCGGCCTCGGCGCCAAACAGGTCCTGGACGCCCACCCGGCCCGCCTCGCCGACCTGCTGATGGACCGCAGGCGCCGCTCCCTGGTCCGCCCGGTGACCGCCCTCGCCAGGGCGACCGGCCCTTCGGCGGGCTCCTTCCTCGTGCCGGTCACCGTCTACCGCGCGGCGCGCAGGCTCGCCCGTACCCCCTACCGGGCCGGCCTGGAGACCGCCGCCCAGCACGTCCTCGACGCCAACCGGGACCCCGCCGACGCCCACGGCCCGCTGGCCGCCTCGCTCTCCGCCCTCGCCTGGTCCCGGCCAGGACCTGCCGCCCGCTGGCTGACCGGCGAGGCGCTGGCCGAGGTGGCGGCCCGGCTGAACAGGGCGGCCACCCTGCCGCCGGCGGTCCAGCGCCCGGGGGAGGCACGCGCGCGTGCGGCCCTCGCCCGCGCGGCGGCCGATCACCGCGTCCTGGAACAGGCCGCCGAGATCCGCGGCCAGCGGCTGCACGCCCCCTTCCTCGACAACCAGGTCGTCCGCGCCTGCCGGGCCCTCCCCGAATCCCTCCGCGTCCAGCCCGACGCGCGGGCCGGCGTGCTGCGCACGGTCCTCGCCGACACCGGCATCCGTGACCTGCCGTCCGGCTGGGGCGCCCCCTACCCGGCCGTCCCCGCCGGCACCGCCCGCGCGGGCGTGCGCGCCGCCCTCCCGAACCTCCTGGCCCTCTTCGACGCGCCCCTCCTCGCCGACGCGGGCCTCATCGACGCCGGCAGCGTCCGCGCGGCCCTGCGCGCGGCGGCCGACGGCGCCCGGCTCCCCCTCGACGGCCTCGCCGACCTCGTCTCCACCGAGCTCTGGCTCCGCCGCCTCCTCGCCCGCCGCGGCTCCTGCTGGACCGACACGGCCACCCCCCGCGCCCCCCGCGCGGTCCAGGGGCCGCTGATCCCGGCGTCGAGGTCGCTGCCCGCGCGGTGAGCGTCCGCGCGGCGGCGAAACGTCACAGCACGCCGGTTCGAGTGAACGCGCTCCCGACCGTGCTCCGCCGCCCGTCCTAAGCTGGGAGCGTCGCACCGAGCGAAGGAGGCCCAGCATGGCCATGCCGCTGCCGGCACCGGACGAGGTGTCTCCCGAGGAGATCCCCGGCTTCGAGGTCGCGACCGTGCAGGAGACCTTCGAGCTGTTCAGTGCACAGGCCCCCAGGGGCTGGCGCGTGGAGCTGATCGAAGGGGAGATCTACGTGGTGCCTCCGGCCAACGGCGAGCACGAGGAGATCGTGTCGGAGCTGAGCGGTCAGGTCCGAGACCATGACAGGGGACTCGGGCGCTACACCGGCATCGGCCTCAGCCTCCCAGGGCCGGGTGACCCCGTACGTGTCATCCCCGACCTCGCGATCGCGCCCAAGGGAAGCTTCGGCGACAAACAGGACTGGCATGCCCCCGACGCCGTCCTCCTCGTCGCCGAGGTCACCTCGGCCTCGACCGCGAGCCGTGACCGGGGCCTGAAGATCAGGGCCTACGCACGCGCGGGCATTCCCGTCTACCTGCTCATCGACCGCGAGGCCGACGAAGCCGTCGTCTGCTCCGAGCCCGACGGCGACGACTACACCCACAAGTCCCTCCACAAGCTGGGGACCGAGGTCCCGCTCCCCGCCCCCCTCGGCTTCACCCTGGACACCGCCGCGTTCTGACCCCCGCCCGGCCCCTGCCCCTCGCCCGGCTTCCGGGACCGGCCCGGTCTCTGACCCCTGCCCGGCCTCTGCCCCCCGCCCGGCCTCCGGGACCCGCCCGGGGAAACCCCGAGGTGTCTCTCCCGCCCGGGGGGAAGAATGGGCCGGTGCGGTATCTCCTCCTCGGCACCACCGAGGCCCTCGGCCCCGACGGCACCCCCCTGCCCCTCGGCGGCGCGCGGCTGCGCGCTCTGCTCGCCGCGCTCGCGCTGCGCGGCGGACGGGCCGTCCCCGTCCGGGAGCTCGTCGACGACGTGTACGGGGACGAGGACGAGCCGCCGCTCGACGCGCCCGCCGCCCTCCAGGCCCTCGTCGCCCGCCTGCGCCGGGTCCTCGGCCGGGAAGCCGTCGAGGCCGTGCCGGGCCCCGGCTACCGGCTCGCCGCCGGACCGGAGGACATCGACCTGTACGTGTTCGAGCGCCGCGCCGCCGAGGCCGGTGCCCTCCTGGACGCCGGAGACCCCGAGAAGGCCGCAGCCCTGTTGCGGGACGCCCTGGCGCTCTTCCGCGGACCCGCCCTCGCCGACCTGCCCGCACCGGCGGGCGTCCGCCCCGAGGCGCAGCGCCTGGCCGCCCTGCGCCGGCGCGTCGAGGCCGACCTGCGGCGCGGCGCCCCCGACGGACTCGTCCCGGAGCTGACCGGGCTGACCGCCACGCACCCGTACGACGAGGGCTTCCACGCCCAGCTCATCCGCGCCCTGCGCGCCGAGGGCCGGCACGCGGACGCGCTCGCCGCGTACGAGACGGCCCGCCGCACCCTCGCAGACGCCCTCGGCGCCGACCCGGGCCCCGAACTGACCGCCCTCCACCGCGAACTCCTCGCCCCCTCGCCCGCCCCCGAGCCCGCCCCCGAGCCTGCCGCCGCCCCCGCGCGCCCGCGGGCAGCCGCCCCGTACACCGCCCCCAGCCCCGGCCCGGGGCCCGGCGCCGGCAACATCCGCCCCCGCCTCACCTCCTTCGTCGGCCGGGAGCCCGAACTCGCCGCGCTCCGGAGCGATCTCGGCCGGTTCCGGCTCGTCACGCTCACCGGGCCCGGCGGGTCGGGGAAGACGCGGCTCGCGGAGGAGGCCGCCCGGCAGGTCGCAGGGCCCCACGCGTGGATCGCGGAACTCGCGCCGCTCGACGACCCGGGCGCGCTCCCCGGCGCCGTCCTCTCCGCGCTCCGCCTCCGCGAGATCACCCTGATCACCCGGGACGGCGTCGCCCTCCAGGACGACCCGACAGCCCACCTCGTCGACCACCTCGCCCGCCACCCCGGTCTCCTTCTCGTCCTCGACAACTGCGAGCACGTCATCGACGCGGCCGCGGCCCTCGCCGAGACGCTGCTCGCGCACTGCCCGGGCCTCCGGATCCTCGCCACCAGCCGCGAACCCCTCAACGTCCCCGGCGAGACCGTCCGCCCCGTCGAACCGCTGCCGCCCGCCCCCGCGCACCGTCTCTTCGCCGAGCGGGCCCGAGCCGTCCTGCCCGACTTCGACCTCCACCTCGATCCCGACACGACCCCCGACACCGCCCCCGACGCGGTCCCTGACGCCGCCCCCCATGCCGATCGCGACCCCGGCGGGAAGCACAGGCGCGCCGCCCACGCGGACACCCGCCCAGCAGGCACCGCCCACCCGCACACCGCCCACGCCGACACCGCCCACGCGGTGGCCGAGATCTGCCGCCGGCTCGACGGACTGCCGCTCGCGATCGAACTCGCCGCCGCCCGGCTGCGCCTGCTCACCCCGCGCCAGATCGCCGACCGGCTCGACGACCGATTCCGCCTCCTCACCTCCGGAGCCCGCACCCTGCTGCCCCGCCAGCAGACCCTCCGCGCGGTCGTCGACTGGTCCTGGGACCTCCTCGACCCGGCCGAACGGACCCTGCTCCGCAGGGTCTCCGTCTTCACCGGCGGCTGGGACCTCCCGGCCGCGGAGGCCGTCGACGCCCCCGCCCCCGCCCCCGCCACCCACGGCACGGAGACCGACCCGACCCTGTCCAGCCCCACCACGCTCACCACCCTCGGTGCGCTCGTCGACAAGTCGCTCGTCATCGCCACCCCCGCCGACGACGGCACGATGCGCTACCGCCTCCTGGAGACCATCCACGAGTACGCCGCCGAGCGCGCCGCCGAGACCCCCGAGCTGCTCGCCGCCGCGGGCGCCGCCCACACCGCGTACTTCACGGCCCTCGTGGAGGAGGCGGAACCCAAGCTCCGCTCCCGCGAGCAACTGCCCTGGATCGACCGGCTCGAACGGGACCTCGACAACATCCGGGCCGCCCTCCACCGCACCCTCGTCACCGCCCCGGACGAGCTCGCCGGACTCCGTCTGGTCTTCGCCATGGGCTGGTTCTGGTGGCTGCGCAACTACCGCCCGGAGGGCCTGGCCTGGACCCGGCGCGCGCTCGCCCTCGGGGAGGACCCGGCCGACCGGGCGGACCCCCGGTACTGGCCGCGCATGCACCTGCGGATGCTCTCGTTCTTCCTCGCGCTGGAGGACGAGGCCATGTACACGGGCAACGTCCGCGAGGATCCCGAGACCCTCGCGCTGGTCCGCAGGGTGTCCGACGCCTTCGGCCGGGACCCCGGCCCCGAGGCGGCCCGTTTCCCCGGCCTGCTCTGGCCGTTCACCGCCTATCTCACCGAGGAGCCGGCGACGGTCCGCGCCCTTCTCGACGCCGGCGTCGAGACCTGCCGCCGGTACGGCGGCGACTGGGAGACCGGCGTGAGCCTGATGTTCCGGACCCACATGATCGTGGACATGCCCGACGGCATGCGCGGGGTCGACGAGGACCTGGCCGAACTCCGTGTCCTCGTCCGCCGGGTCGGGGACCGCTGGATGGGCGCCCAGGTCGCCTCGGCCGCGGCCGAGGCCAACATGATGCGGGGCCGCCGGGCCGAGGCCAGGGAGGCGTACGAGGAGGCCCTGAGGCTCGCGCGGGAGGTCGGTGCCCACACCGAGGCCCCGTTCCTCCTCGCCCGGCTCGCCGAACTGACCTACCGGGACGGCGACACGGACGGCGCCGAGCGCGGTCTCGACGAGGCCGCGCGGGAGTCCGAGCGGCTCCGCCTCCGGGACGCCCACGCCTTCGTGGACGTCATGCGGGCCGTCCTCGCCCTCGACCGGGACGACCCCGCGGGCGCGCGCGCCTGGATCGCCTCGGCCGGCGCCCAGGTGCACGTCGGCACCCCGCCGCCGCACTTCGCCATCGCCCTGGACGGGTTCGTGGCCCGGATCGAGGCCCACGAGGGCGCGGGACCCGCGGCCGTCACCGCCGCCGCGAACGTGCTGAGGACCGCCCTCCGCGGCCACTGCGCCGACATCATCGTCATCAGCCTCGCCGAAGGGCTCGCCTACGCCCTGCACCGGGCCGGCGACGCCGCCCGCTGCGCGCGCGTGGCGGCCGCCGTCGGCACCTGGCGGCAGGACATCCCCCGCTCGGTGCCGGAACGCCGCGAGGCCGAGAAGCTGGCCGCCGCCTGTCTGGCCGCCCTCGGCGAGGACGGCGTCGCCGAGGCCCGGGCCGCCGGCGCCGCCCTCGGCCCGGAAGGTGTGCTGGCCCTGGTGGAGCCGTACACCGCCGGGACGGGCGACGGCGGCGACGCCGTCAGGAGCAGCTGATCCGGGACTCCGCCCAGTCGGCGACGGCGGCCCGCCCGAGCGGCGTGTGCTCCTCCACCACCAGCCGCAGCGTGGAGCGGCCGCGCAGGTCCACGTGCACCGGGATCGCCGGGTCGCCCCGCCGGACCACGGGCGAGCGCCACAGCCGCTCCCCGTCCCCGTACACGGAGAAGCGCACCCCGCCGGTGCCGAACGGGACGCTCAGGTCGTCGACGCCGACGAACGCGTCGTAGGCGGTGCACTGCCGGTTGAGCCGGATGAGCAGCGAGGACGGGGCGTGCACGCTGACGCCGTACGCGTACGTGGAATCGCTGATCGTCATTCCCTGGCGCGGCCACATCCAGGTGCCGTCCTCCAGGACGACCTCCGGCTCGGTGCCGTCGCCGAAGGCGGCGTAGTCCAGCTGGTCGACCTGATAGACGACGGGGGCGGGCGGCGGGGGAGGTGTCGTCGGCGGCGGGGTGGGGCTCGGCGTGGGCGCGGGGCTCGGCGGCGGAGTGGTCGGCCTCGGCGTGGGTGTCGGCGTCGGTGTCGGCGTCGGCTCGGGCGAGGGCTTCGCCACCGGCGGGGGCGTCGGCTTGGGGGTGGGCTTCGGGGTGGGCGTCGGTTTCGGCTTCGGCGGGGGCGCCGGGGTGGTGGGCTCCGGCGCGGGCGCCGGGGGCGGCGGCGGGGTGGTCGGCTCGGGCTTCGGCGAGGGCTTCGCGGGCGGCGCGGGCTCGGGCGGCGCGACGGGGACGACGGTGGTCGGTGACGGCCGGGGAGAGGCGACGGGCTGCGGGTCCCCGGCCATCGCCCAGACGAGCCCGGCCGCCGCGGCGACGGCCGCGGCGGCGGCGATGCCGGCCTTCACGGGTGCGCCGAGCCCTTCGGCGGCGGCCCCGCCCGCCGCGGTGCCGGACGTCGTCCCGCCGCCGGTGGCGGCCGCGGCGGCACCCGCCCCGGCCGCGCCCACCGCGCCGCCCGCGACGATGCCGGCGGCCTTGAGGGAGTAGCCGGCGGCGAACCAGCCGATGACGGCGATCGGGAGCAGCGCCGGGATCCCGGCGTTGACGTGGGCGAGCTCGCCGGCCGCGACCCGGCACTTGGCGCACTCGTCCAGGTGCTTGCGCAGGCCGCGTTCGGCCCGCATCCGCAGCCCGCCGCGCGCGTAGGCGCCGAGCCGGTCGGCGTACCGGGCGCAGTCGCCGCCCGCGGTGAGTGCCTGGCTGACGTGCGCCTGGAGGTATGCCTGCTTGAGCCCTTCGCGGGCGCGGCTGGCGAGGACGGCCGTGGCGTTGGCGGTCAGGCCGAAGAGGGGGGCGACCTCGCTGGGCGACTCCTCCTCGACGGTGGTGTGCCAGAGGACGGCCTGCCAGCGCTCGGGCAGCGAGCGGAAAGCCTGCAGGGCCAGCGACTGTTCGGCCTCCTGCATGGCCCTGACCTCGGCGCCGAGGTCCAGGGTGTCCTGGTCGGAGACCTCGGAGGAGCGGGCGGCGTCGGCGGCGAAGACGGCGAAGTCCTCGACGAGGTGTTCCCGCTTCTGGGTCCTGGCCCAGCCGGCGCCGACCCGTCGCACGGTGGTCATGAGATAGGCGCGGACGGCCTGTTCGGGTCCGGCGCCGCCGCGGACGGCCTGGAGGGTGCGGGCGAAGACCTCGGCGGTGAGGTCGTCGGCGGTGTGCGCGTCCCGGCAGCAGGTGCGGGCGTAGCGGCGGACGGCCTCGGAGTGGCGGCGGAAGAGCTCCTCGTACGCCGAGTCGTCGCCGTCCCGCATGCGGGCGATCAGGTCGGCGTCGGAGGCGGGCAGCTCGCGCGGCGGCGGCAGCACCCCCTCGCCGTCGTCGGCCGCCCCTTCCGCGGGTACGCCGTCGGTGCCGGGGCCCGGTACGGACGCGGGCGGCGCGGCCGGCGGCCACGGGGTCCCGGCCGACATGGCCTCGCGCTGCTGGGGCACGCTCGGTCCGCCGGGGCCGTGCGGCGTGCCGGGGGCGCCCGCGGGGTTCTTCTGGCTCGGTACCTGACGGGTGGGCGGGCCCTCGGCCTCCGTGGCACCGCCACCGCCCAGCGGATCGTCCCGACCGTCACCGCTCATCGCGGAAGCCCCCGTACGCATGCGCAGACCCGAACACCGGCTCAGCCTGCCACACGACGCGGGCACGCCGAAGTGCCGCGTCCACTTACCACTCGTCCGGGGCGACTTCCCGTACCCCGGCGTAACCGCTCGCACGTTCGTGTCGTGATCCTTGGTCCGCCCGGCCCAGCGACCGGGCGGCCCGGAAGGAGTCCGTACGCGCTACCGCGAGCGCAGGCCCTCCAGCAGGATGTCGAGGAGCCGGGCCGAGGCCGCGGCCTGCTGGGCCGCGTCCGGCAGCGCCGGCGCGGAGGTGGCGATGACCAGCAGGACGTCCGCCACGGTCACGTCCGTCCGCAGCTCACCCGCCTCCCGGGCCCGGTCGACCAGCCGCCCGACGACCTCCAGGAGTTCCGCCGCTCCGGCGTCGTCCCGCTCGTCCACCGGCACCGGCCGGGGCGCCACCACGCGCGCGTCCGGCTGCTCGCCGAGACCCCGCTGATACGGCACCCGGGCCACGCCCTCGGCGTCCCCGTCCACCGGCGACTCGTCCACGCCGACCCGCAGCACCTGCGGCGGCAGCAGCCGCCCGGCACCCGAGGCGACCGAGGTGCGCAGGAACCGGGAGAGCGCCGACCACGGCTCCTCCTCCTGGCCGAGCGCGGCCCGCGCCTGCTCGGTCAGCCGCGCGGTCTCCTCCTCAGCTATCCGCCGCACCAGCACGTCCTTGCTGGGGAAGCGCCGGTAGACCGTGCCCACACCCACGCGGGCCCGCCGGGCCACGTCCTCCATCGGCGCCCCGTAACCGAGTTCGCCGAAGACCTCGCGCGCGGCACGCAGCACGTGCTCCAGATTGCGCTGCGCGTCCACCCGCAGCGGCGCCGAACGTCCGCCCGCCACCGGACCGCCCACGACGGTGCCGGTGCCCGCGACGGTGCCGCCGGAGAGCGCGCTCACGCCCGGCGGCACGGCGGCCATGGCCCCCGCGCCCCGGTCGTCCGGCGCCGTCCCGACGACGGACTGCCAACGAGAATCCTGAATCTGCATAAGCGTTCCCCCGCTCATGATGTCTCCCCCCGGAGACTCCCCGCCCTGATACGGGGCTCCCGGCCGGTGTGCGCTATCGGTCCGCGCGCACGCCGGAACCGACACCCCGACGAACTACGAACATAGTTGAGTCGGGGTCAATTCAGAAGGGGGAGTTCCGTACGGTGCGCCCCCCGATCGGAGCAAGGCACCGAAGCCACCGGTTTCCCACCCCACCACCCCGCGCCCCCGCCCGCCGTGACCTGCGCCGTTGCGCCCACGCACCCCGCGCGCGCCACCCGTGCCTCCACACCACTCCGGTCACACAATTCGCCGGGCCTGTGGACAAACACCGGACGGCGATGCCTCATGGGACGGTGACCGAACCTGCGCGCATTCTCGTGGTCGGCGGCGGATACGTCGGCATGTACACCGCGCTGCGCCTCCAGCGGCAGCTCAGGACGGAGCTCGGCGGCGGCGCCGCCGAGATCGTGGTGGTCACCCCCGACCCGTACATGACCTATCAGCCGTTCCTCCCCGAGGCCGCCGCCGGCTCGCTCTCCCCGCGCCACGTCGTCGTCCCGCTCCGCCGCGTCCTGGACCGCTGCCGGCTCCTCATCGGCGAGGTCGACTCCATCGACCACGCCAAGCGCACCGCGATCCTCACCACCCTCGCCACCGACGAGGAGGGCGCCGGCCCGGTCGCCCTCACCTACGACGAACTGGTCCTCGCCCCCGGCTCGGTCTCCCGCACCCTCCCGGTCCCCGGCCTCGCCGAGCACGGCATCGGCTTCAAGACCGTCGAGGAGGCCATCGGACTGCGCAACCACGTCCTGGAGCAGCTCGACATCGCCTCCTCCACCCGCGACCCCGCCCTCCGCGACGCCGCCCTCACCTTCGTCTTCGTCGGCGGCGGGTACGCGGGCGTGGAGGCGCTCGCCGAACTGGAGGACATGGCCCGGTACGCCACCCGCTACTACCACAACGTCAAGCCCGAGGACCTGAGATGGGTCCTCGTCGAGGCGGCGGGCCGGATCCTCCCCGAGGTCGGCGACGAGATGGGCCGGTACGCGATCCGGGAGCTCCGCGGCCGCAACATCGACGTCCGCCTGGACACCCGCCTCGACAGCTGCGAGGACCGGGTCGCCGTCCTCAGCGACGGCACCCGCCTGCCCACCCGCACCGTCGTGTGGACCGCGGGCGTCAAGCCGGCCCCCGTCCTCGCCGCCACCGACCTCCCCCTCGACGAGCGCGGCCGGATCCGCTGCACCGCCCACCTCACGGTGGACGGCACCGCCCACGCGTGGGCGGCCGGCGACGCCGCCACCGTCCCCGACGTCACCGCGAAGGAACCCGGCACCCCCTGCGCCCCCAACGCCCAGCACGCCGTCCGCCAGGCGAAGGTCCTCGCAGAGAACCTCGCCGCCTCCCTCCAGGGCCGCCCGCTCAAGGAGTACGCGCACGCGTACGCCGGCTCCGTCGCCTCCCTCGGCCTCCACAAGGGCGTCGCCCACGTGTACGGACGCAAGCTCAAGGGCTACCCGGCCTGGCTGATGCACCGCGTCTACCACCTCAGCCGGATGCCCACCGCCAACCGAAAGGCCCGCGTCCTCGCCGAATGGACCCTCTCCGGCCTGTTCAAGCGCGAGATCGTCTCCCTCGGCTCCCTGGAACACCCCCGGGCCGAATTCGAACTCGCGGCCGCACCACCCCCGCCCCCGCCCGCCGGACCCGCCCCCGGCGGGAACGACGAGGCGTCCTCCTGACATCACTGTCAGTGCACTCGTCCACACTGGACGTGTGACCATAGGTGGGCTCACACCTGCACAGCGTGACTCCGCACGGCACCGACACCACGAGGCATACAGATCCGTGAACTTCACCCGTTGGAGCGCCCGGCTCCCCGGCACGCAGCGCCGCGCGGCGCGGGGGACCGAAGGCTCCGTGCCCGCCGCCCGCGGTGAGTACGGTCCGCGGCCGGAGCACCCCACCGCGGACGCACAGGGCTCCGAAGAGGCCGGGAAGACCCTGGACGTGGACACCGAGGCCCCCGCCCTGGAGGACTTCTCCGTACGGGACCTCCTCGGCCGCCTCCCCGGCCTCCTCGCCCTCGTGTACGGCCCCGAGCACCGCATCGCCTACGTCAACGACGCGTACGCCTCCGCCTTCGGCCCCCGCACCCCGGGCACCACCGTCGCCGCCACCTGCCCCGAGGCCGAGGAGCTCGGCCTGCTGCCCCTCCTCGACCAGGTCCTGCGCAGCGGCAAGCCCCGTACCGTGAAGTCCCGCCGCACCGCCGACGGCGGCTCGTACACGGTCACCTGCCTGCCCGTCGACAGCCCGCACCTCGACGGCGCCGGCGTCCTCGTCCACGCGGCCGACGTCACCGACCACGCCGAGGCCGCGGAGCGGCTGCGCGCCAGCGAGCGCCGCCAGCGCGAGACCGCTGTCACCCTCCAGCGCTCCCTCCTCCCGCAGGAGCTGGAACAGCCCGACGACCTGCGGATCGCCGCCACCTACCAGCCCGGCGTCGCCGACGCCGCCGTCGGCGGCGACTGGTACGACGTCATCACCCTCGGCGCGGGCCGCACCGCCCTCGTCATCGGCGACGTCATGGGCCGCGGCGTCCGCGCCGCCGCCGTCATGGGCCAGCTCCGCACCGCCGTCCGGGCCTACGCGCGCCTGGACCTGCCCCCGCACGAGGTCCTCCAGCTCCTCGACGGCCTCGCCGCCGAGATCGACGCCAGCCAGATCGCCACCTGCGTCTACGCCGTCCACGATCCCAACGAGGGCAGGCTCGTCTACGCCTCCGCCGGCCACCTCCCGATCCTCGTCCGCGACGAGGACGGCACCGTCCGCAAGGCCGGCGACCCCACCGGACCCCCGCTCGGCACCGGCGGATGGCTGCACGCCTCCGGCTCCATCGCCCTGCCTCCGGGCTCCACCGCCGTCCTCTACACCGACGGACTCGTCGAGCGCCGCCGCGAGGACATCGACGAGGGCGTCGAGGCCCTCGCCCGCGCGCTCGCCGGCGCCGGCGGAACCCCCCAGGTGGTCTGCGACCGGCTGCTCAGGGCCCTCGGCGTCACCGCCGAGCACGACGACGACGTCGCCGTCCTCGTCGTCCAGCACCCCGCCCGCGACGGCGCCGACGCGGAGCTGTTCCACAACGCCGCCCTCGAACTCCTCGGCGGCGTCGAGGCCGCCCCACGCGCGCGTGCCTTCGCCTCCGGAGTCCTCTCCTCCTGGCGCTTCCCCGTCGAACTCCGCGACCTCGGTGTCCTCGCCACCAGCGAGCTGGTCGCCAACAGCCTCCAGCACGGCACCCCGCCCATGCGCCTGCGACTGCGCCGCACCGACCGCCGCCTGATCATCGAGGTCACCGACGGCGACGACCACCTGCCGCGCCGCCGCAGGGCGGAAACGGAGGACGAGGCGGGTCGCGGGATCTCCATCATCGCGACGATCGCCTCGTCCTGGGGGAGCCGCCGCACTCCGGGCGGCGGCAAAGCGGTGTGGTGCGAGTTCGCCCTGCCCGACTAGGGCCTGGTGCGAAAGTGACGACGCGCGCCGACCCGGGGCGTCGGGGACTGAACGGGCCCCCGTCCTCCCGGCGGCCCTCCGCCCGGAGGCCGTGGCGGCCTTGGCTCCGGCTGCGTCAGCCGGAGCCAAGGGGAGGGGAATCTCGTCAGAGGGTGATCATCAGAGTGCCACCGTCGAAGTAGGTGCCCATGTTCTTGCGCACCGAGACCTCACCGTTGCCGATCACGTGGACGTACAGGTCGGCCTTGCCGTCTCCGGTGGTGTCGCCGAAGCGGAGGCGGCCCATGTCGGTGCCGTTGACGAAGCGGCCCCAGCCGGTGCTCCACTGCGTTCCGCCGTCGAAGTAGGTGCCCATGTTCTTGCGCACCGCGACGTTGCCGTCCGAGGTGTGGACGACCAGGTCGGCCTTGCCGTCACCGGTCATGTCCGCGAAGTACAGGCGGCCGAGGTCGGTGCCGTTGACGAAGCGGCCCCAGCCGGTGCTCCACTGCGTTCCGCCGTCGAAGTAGGTGCCCATGTTCTTGCGCACCGCGACGTTGCCGTC